>JAYVKL010000213.1:0-11279 GCA_043768465.1 Pyrinomonadaceae bacterium | reverse complement strand
GACAAACAGATAAAGTTGAATTAGTTGATTTTCCATAAGTAAGAAAATTCTACCAATCAGCCAATTTGTCTGCCTTTTCAACTACTGATTCGCATATGTGTATATTTATACAAAATTTTATCTTTTGATGTGACAGTTGCTTCTTCAATCAACCTGCCGATTGAATTATATTTGAAAATCGTTCTTATTTGTCCTGTGTCTCCTTCCAAGCCCGGCACGGTAACGGAAATTGATGGCGAACTATCCTTAGCTTTGATTTCCTCCGATCTCTCCGTTCTGCTTCCGTCTTGAGCATAAGTGTAAGTTTCCCGAAATTCTTCGTTGCCGCAAGCTCCTGGATAAACCGAATGCTGCAAGATTCTGCCGCTTTCGTTATAGATATTTGTCATTTGGCGACAACGTGAACCAATCGGATAGTTAATTCCAGATACAGGCGACCATTCTTCGAAAACTTTCTTGACTGCTCCAACGAAGCCGTCATTTTGGCGATCAGTTTCTTTCTGTGCGATTGAAGTTTGAACGCAAGTGATACAAACAATGAGAATGAGAAAAATGTGTTTCATAAAATTTCCTAAGTGTAAATTTCTAAACTTTTCACCTATCAATCATCAAAGATTCATCATTTCCTTGACATATTTCGCGGCGGGCGAACCGAAGGAGAGCATTTCGTCGTGCATTTGTTTCATATCAATCGCGCCTTTGTGTTTCGCCTCGTAAGCCTTGCGAAGGTCGTTGACTTCGACCGAGCCGACGTAATAAGTCGAAAGCTGAGTTGACGACATTTGAGCGCGTTTCCATTTGCCCGCCGCTTCGCCTTCTTCCTGAAAACCTTCGTTCATCATAAAATCAATCGCCTCTTTTTCCGTCATATTCTGCGTGTGAATTTTCTGGTCAATAATGGCGTTGATGATGACGCGCAGCTTCATTTTCAACTGCTGCATCTCGACTTCCGCGCCGCCGTATTTATTTTCCGCCATCAGTTGTTCGGCGTAAACCGCCCAGCCTTCGACGAACGAGCCGCTCGAAAACAGGGCGCGAATCGGGGTCGGAGCTTTGAATTGATTCGAGTGCATTATTTGCAGATAATGTCCCGGCATCGCTTCGTGAATCGTCAAATCCTGAAGCATATAATCATTGTATTCCTTAAAAAACGACGCTTTCCGCTGCGCCGTCCAATCGTTCGGGGTCGGCGAAATGGCGAAGGAAGTTTCGTTTTTCTTCTCGAACGGTCCGGCGGAAGAAAAATAAGCGACCGCCGAACCACGCGCAAATTCCGGCATCTCGATCACTTTCACGGGTTCGGTCGGGACGGTTACGAGATTATTTTTACGCACGAATTCGGTTGTTTCCTTTAAATCTTTACTCGCCCGCGCGACGATATTTTCATTGGTCGGATGCTTTCCGGCGAGTTTGTCGAGAATTTTCTTAATGACCTCCCTTTTTTCGACATCCTCCATCTGCATATTCATTACCGCTACTCCTCTTTCAGGATCGGGATTGGCATTAAGTGGTTGAAGAGTTAACTGCGCTGCGACTTCAAACATTCTGTCCTGCGTCGCCTTCAAATCCGCCTCGGCGCGTTTTAGCAAATCTTCTTTCGACATATCGGATGACAAGGCGAATTTTAATTTCTGCCGATATTTCGCTTCCCCCAAACGAAAATCGCCGTTCGAGCGCGGCAGCAAATCCTTTTCCAGCCACGCGCCGTAATCGGTCAAAGCGGCGACGGCGACGGCTTGCGCGGGCGCGAGTTCGTCCTTCATTCCGGCACGGTCGGCGAACATCTGCAAATCACCTTTGATCAAACCGATGACACCTTTATTCTGGGCAATCGCCGTTTCGGTATAAATGCGCGGCGGATTTTTCAGATTGGATTTTGCGGCTTTGACGACACCGGGAATCGCTTCGAGCCGACCTTTGGCACTAGTCAAACGGCTTTTGAGCGGCGCGAAATCGCGCGAAATCAAATCGTCCAGCGCACTGCCGACGTTGTAATTCATCGGATTCCATTCATAGCTTCGCAGAACGTCAATCTGAAAAATGCCGTATTCGAGATTTTCACGAAAGATTCGCGCGTCAACATTATTGACCTTGCTCAATTTATCGAACGATATTACATTCAAATCGTCCAGATATTTCTGCGTAAAAGCGCGATTGACCTTCACGCCCGCGAGTGAATAATCGTCCAGACGATTGTCATATTTGTGTTCGCCCAAACCCGTCGCCCGTTCCGGGTTCATCGCCAGCAATTCGACGACGTATTGATTCGCCAGCTTTTCAAACTGCCCGTCAGCCGTGTCTTTATTTGAAAAAGCCACCACATTTTGAAACAACAGCAAGCCGACCGTTACCAAAGCCAAAGTTTTATTAAGCATTTTTAATTTTCCTTTTCGATTAAGAGATTTACATTTATTATGCCGACAAACCGTTTTTTAGTCCAACGATTTGCAGGCGCATTTGCGCGGCGGCAAACGGGCGGTATAAGCTATTGCAATGTAATTTCTAACTTCGATAGACTGAATTCGCTCTTCGTTCAGAGTTCGCGCCCGAACGTGTTTTTGCGCCAGCGCAGCGCGGCATTAACAAACTGAAGTTTGGATTCTGAACGGTTTACCGATTGGATAAAACGTTTCACTTATAAAGCACGAAAAAAGTGTCTTCAACGATGTTCCCCAAATGACGGAAACCTCTGATAATTTCAACAATCAACGCGGCAGAATCTTCGTTTTCGCCGCGCTTGCCGTTTTGTGTCTGATTATTTACTCCCAGACTTTCGGTTTCGACTTTATCAATCTGGACGACAACGAATACGTTTACGAAAATCCGTTCGTGGCGAACGGTTTGAATTTCGCTGATTTCAGATGGGCTTTAACCGCGTTTCACTCGTCGAACTGGCATCCGCTGACGTGGATTTCCCATCAACTCGACGCGAGTTTTTTCGGGCTGAACGCAGGCGGACATCACGCCGTCAACGTCGTTTTTCACATTATCAATTCGATGGTGCTGTTCGTCCTCGTCAACCGATTAACCAAATCATTTTGGAAAAGTGCGTTTGTCGCCGCGCTGTTCGCCGTTCACCCGGCGCACGTCGAATCGGTCGCGTGGATTGCCGAGCGCAAAGACGTGCTTTCGACTCTGTTCTGGCTGTTAGCGACTTTTTTCTACGTTCGCTGGACGGAAAACACCGGCAATGTAAAATTTTATCGGCTTTCAATCGTCCTTTTCGCGCTCGGTTTGGCATCGAAACCGATGCTCGTAACGTTGCCGTTCACGTTGATTCTGCTCGATTACTGGGCGTTAGGCAGGTTTGAAAAGTGGAATTTTCAAACGCTCCTGCCGTTCGTCAAAGAGAAAATACCGTATTTTCTGCTGACGATATTTTCCGCCGTCATCACGATTCTCGCGCAAAAAGCGGGCGGCGCAATTCAATCAATTGAAACGATTTCCCTGCCCGCCCGCGTTCAAAACGCCGTTCTCGCCTACGCCGAATACGTTTTGATGTTTTTTTATCCGGCGAATCTGGGCGTTTGGTATCCGTTTGACGATAATTTCGGCACGGTTCAAATTACGCTTTCGTTTTTCTTCCTGCTCGCTGCGACTGCCGTTTGCGTGTGGCAAATCAAGCGAAGAAAATATCTTTTCGTCGGCTGGTTCTGGTTTCTCGGAACGCTCGTTCCCGTCATCGGCATTTTGCAGGTCGGGCGGCAATCGCACGCCGACCGCTATACCTATATTCCGTTCATCGGTTTATCAATCGTCTTCGTCTGGCTGTTCGCCGAACTTTTCGAGCGTTTCCAACCGAATAAGAAAATCATCGCTGCCACCAGCGCGGTTGTTTTGTCAACTTTCACTGCGCTGGCTTTTTACCAAACGACATTCTGGCGGACGAGCGAAACGATTTTCGTCAAAACGCTGCGCTTGGATGAGAAAAATTACCTGGTTAAAAACAACCTTTGCAACTATCTGGAAAAGAAAAACCGCCTTGCTGAAGCGACCGCGCAATGTCTGGACGCAATCGCGGACGATCCGAAAATTGCGATTGCCTACAACACTTTGGGAACGGTTCAGATGAAACAAAACAAACTTCCCGAAGCCGAAGAGAATTACGAAAAAGCCGCCGCGCTCGATCCCGAATATGTGATGGCACTGGCAAATCTGGCGGTCGTTAAAACCAATTCCGGCGACATCGAAGGCGCAGAACGGAGTTTGAATCGAGCGATTGCCGCCGATGTCAACAAGGATTTCTTCAACTCGAATCGCCTGGTTGACGCTTATTCGAGCATCGCCGTCGCCGCGCTGAAGCAGAAAAAGTATCAGCCAGCCGAAGATTTTTTCAAAAAGGCACTTGAGTTGACCCCGAACAATCTCGATTTTCGGCGAAATCTGGCGTTGGCGTTGCACTTGCAGGGCAAATCCGCCGACGGCATCAGGATTTTAGAGGAAGCGATTCGGGATAATCCGAAATTTCCTGAGATTTACAATACTTTAGGCACAATTTATGCTGAACAGAACCGGCGGGCGGAAGCCGTCGCGCAATTTCAAAAAGCGTTGCAGATAAACCCGAATTTCGCGCCCGCGCAGAGTAATCTGAAAAAGGCGATGCAGTGAATTACCCGGAACTGCTCCAATGAAGATTCTTAAACCGCAGATTTTAACAGATTGGCTCGGATATTTTTCCCATAAACGAAAATTCTGATTTTCATCGTATTTATCTGCGTCTATCCGTGCAAATCGGCGGTCAAAAATGTTTTAATTTTACTGCTTGATCAAACGACAGAAACGTATGAAAAACTTGGAACGAAGAGACTTTATAAAAATTTCCGCGCTCGGCGGAATCGGAATTTTGGCAAATCAGATGACGAAAGCATCCGATTTGACTGAAAGCGGCGCGTCGGAACTCGAAGAAATGACGATTGCCGAATTGCAGTCGGCGATGAAATCCGGCAAAACTTCGGCGCGAAAACTTACGCAGCAGTATCTCGACCGCATCAGGGAAATTGACGGCAAATTAAATTCCGTTCTCGAAACGAATCCCGACGCGCTCTCAATCGCCGACGATTTAGACCGGGAACGAAAAAGCGGCAAACTGCGCGGCGCACTGCACGGCATTCCGGTTTTGATAAAAGACAACATTGACACCGCCGATAAGATGAAAACCACTGCCGGAAGTCTGGCATTGCTCGACGCGCCGACCCCGAAACAGGATGCTTTCTTAGTCGAGCAATTAAGAAAATCGGGCGCGATAATTTTAGGCAAAACCAATTTGAGCGAGTGGGCGAATTTTCGTTCGACGAAATCTTCGAGCGGCTGGTCGGGGCGCGGCGGACAAACGCATAATCCATACGTTTTAGACCGCAATCCGTGCGGTTCATCGTCGGGAACAGGCGCGGCAATCGCGGCAAATCTGGCGGCAATCGGTATCGGCACGGAAACCGACGGCTCGATTATTTGCCCGTCGGCGACGTGCGGCATCGTCGGCATCAAACCGACGCTCGGACTGGTTTCGCGGTCGGGCGTGATTCCGATTGCCCATTCGCAGGACACCGCCGGACCGATGGCGCGAACCGTCGCCGATGCCGCGATTCTGCTCGGCGTTTTAGTCGGCAGCGACCAATCCGACGCGATCACTTCGCAGTCCTCGAAAGGCGAAAAAGATTACACGAAATTTTTGCGGAAAGACGGATTAAAAGGCGCGAAAATCGGCGTGGCGCGGCAGTATTTCGGGCGCAACGCAAAAATTGACGCGCTCATCGAACCGCAGCTTCAGGTTTTGAAAGACGGCGGCGCGACTTTGATTGACATCCAGTTTCCGAATCTGGAGAAATTCGGCGACGCGGAATATGAAGTTTTACTTTACGAATTTAAGGAAGATTTAAACAAATACCTGGCGAATCGCGGCGGTGCGAATAAGAGTCTGGCGGATTTAATTAAATTCAATGATGCCGCTAAAAATAAAGAAATGCCCTTTTTCGGACAGGAGATATTTTTACAGGCGCAGGAAAAAGGCGACTTAAACGCCCGCGCTTACCGGCTCGCGCTGCTGCAAAGCAAACTTTACACGCAGGAACAGGGCGTTGATTTGGTGATGAACAAAAATAATTTGGATGCTGTCGTCGCGCCGTCCGGCGGCGTGGCGTGGATGACCGATCTGGTCAACGGCGACTGCGGCGTTTTTGAAAGTTCGAGTTTAGCGGCGGTTTCCGGTTATCCGAATATCACGGTTCCCGCCGGTTACGTTCAAGGACTGCCCGCCGGAATCTCGTTTTTCGGACGCGCTTTTTCAGAACCCGTTCTAATAAAAATTGCCTACGCCTTCGAGCAGGCGACCAAAGCGCGGAAGCCGCCGCAGTTTTTGCCAACTTACCGGTAATTTCCAGCCGCGTTTTCAACGCCGAGGTTTTTGCCTTCGTCCAGAGAACAAATTAAAGTTTGTTCTCTGGACGAAGGCAAAAACTTGATCATCAAAAACTTAGATTACACAGCATTAGTGCTGAGTAGCGGAATTTTTGATGATTAAATGCGTGGGCGCGTTCTGAGTTCAAACTTCAGTTTGAACTCAGAACTTTAAAGACTTAAGTCATTAAGCACCAGCCTTTCGCCTCATTTGTCTTTTTACTTTCGCTTAAATCCCCGCTCCGTGGCATTTTTTGAATTTCTTGCCCGAACCGCAATAACACGGATCGTTCGCTTTGACTTTCGGCTGTTCGCGGACGAACGGGACGGACTTGCGGGCTTCTTCGCCCGCCATCGTCGCGCCGTCCATCGCGCCGGTGAAAGCCATTCCCGCCGCCTGCCGTCGCGCTCGCTGGCGTTCCAGTTTTTCCAGACGCTCGATTTCTTCCTGCTCGTCTTTGACGACGATTTCGAGATTGAACAAGGCTTTCGTCGTCTGCGTGTCAACGCGGTCGAGCAAATCCTGGAACATGTCGAACGACTGCTTTTTATATTCGACGAGCGGGTCTTTCTGTCCGTAACCGACGAGTCCGATGCCCTGTTTCAGATGGTCAATCGAAAGCAGATGATCTTTCCACTGCGAATCAATAATGTTGAGCATTATGTAACGCTCGTAAGCTCGAAGCTGTTCCGCGCCGACGGCTTTTTCCTTTTCGTCGTAGATTTCCACCGCCTTTTTCCAAATCGCGTCTTCGACTTGCTCGGCATTCATTCGCTTGAAATCCACGCCTCCATCCGCCGCCGGATCAACCGCGTAAATGCTTTCAATTTCCGCCGCGTAAGTATCAACGTCCCAATTATCGGGCGTAACCTGCGGATTCAAATACTGATGCGTCAAATCCGCCAGTAAATCTCGCGCCACGCCGGTTTCGCCCAACAGATATTCGCGGTGTTCGGGCGACATCATCAGTTGACGACGCAGCCCGTAAATCGTCTCGCGCTGTTTATTCATCACGTCGTCGTATTTCAAAACGTGCTTTCTGGTTTCAAAATTTCGCGCTTCGACGGCTTTTTGGGCGCGTTCGATTTGTTTGGAAACGGTTTTCGATTCGATGGCAACGCCTTCTTCCATTCCGAGCCATTCCATCATCGAACGAACTTTATCGCCCGCGAAAATCCGCATCAAATCGTCTTCCAAAGATAATGCAAAACGGGTTGCGCCCGGATCGCCCTGACGACCGGCGCGTCCGCGAAGCTGGTTGTCAATGCGGCGCGATTCGTGGCGTTCGGTCGCTAAAATCTGCAAGCCGCCCGCCGCGACGACTTCTTTGTGTTCGTCGTCAACAATGCGTTTCGCCTTGACCAATTCTTCTTCAAACTGTTCCGGCGTAGCTTCGTCCGGGTTGATTTCGCGCTTTTTCAAAAAGTCGTGAGCGAGAAATTCCGGGTTGCCGCCCAAAATAATATCGGTTCCGCGCCCCGCCATATTCGTCGCAATCGTGACCGCGCCTTTGCGTCCGGCTTGCGCGACGATTTCGGCTTCGCGCTCGTGATATTTGGCGTTCAAAACATTGTGCGGAATCCCGATCTTTTTCAGGCGTTCGGCGACGAGTTCGGAGTTTTCGACCGACACGGTTCCGACTAAAACCGGCTGACCACGTTCGTGCAAAGTCTTGATTTCGTCGGTCACGGCATTCCATTTTTCCGGCAGCGTTCGATAAATAGTATCGGAATTATCTTTGCGAACCATCGGGCGATTGGTTGGGACGATAATCACATCCAAGCCGTAAGTCGTGCCGAGTTCTTCGGATTCGGTTTCGGCGGTTCCCGTCATTCCCGAAAGTTTTTCATACATTCGGAAATAATTTTGCAGTGTAATCGTCGCCAAAGTCTGATTTTCGCGCTCAATTTTTACGCCTTCTTTGGCTTCGACGGCTTGATGAAGCCCGTCCGACCAGCGGCGACCGTTCATCAGGCGACCCGTAAAATCGTCAACGATAATCACTTCGCCGTCTTGGACGACGTATTGATGATCTTTTTTGTAAAGCGTGTGCGCCTTCAAAGCCTGCTCGACGCAGTGCAGCAATTCCATATTCGCCGGATCGTAAAGATTGGAAACGCTCAAAAGTTTCTCCGCTTTCGTGACACCTTCTTCGGTCAAAACCGACGAGTGATTTTTCTCGTCTAAAAGATAATCGCCCGTCGTCACTTTCGTTTCTTCGTCTTTATGCCCGCGCTCGAATTTCGGGATAATTTGGTTTGCCGTGTAGTATTTGTCGGTCGCTTCGTCGGACGCGCCGGAAATAATCAAAGGCGTTCGCGCTTCGTCAATCAAAATCGAATCAACCTCGTCAATCACGGCAAAATAATGATCGCGCTGGACGAGTTGCTCCGGGTCGAATTTCATATTATCCCTGAGATAATCAAAGCCGAATTCGTTGTTCGTCCCGTAGGTTATATCGCAGGCGTAGGCTTCTTTGCGCTCGTAATCGTCCATATCGTTCTGGATACAGCCGACGCTCAAACCCAAAAATTGATGAATTTTGCCCATCCATTCTGCATCGCGCAACGCTAGATAATCGTTGACCGTCACGACGTTCACGCCGCGCCCGGTGAGCGCGTTCAAATACGCGGGCAAAGTCGAAACCAGAGTTTTACCTTCGCCCGTCCGCATCTCGGCGATTTTTCCTTGATGCAAAACTAATCCGCCGATTAACTGCACGTCGAAATGGCGCATTCCCGTTACTCTGACGCTCGCTTCTCTGACCGTCGCAAACGCTTCGGGCAGAATCTCGTGGAGAACTTCCTGCTCGCGTTTGCGGCGCATCTCTTTGTCGTCAATGCCGTCGAGCGCGGTTTGAATTTGCTCTTTAAATTTGTCGGTTCGCGCCCGCAGTTCGTCGTCCGAAAGTCGTTTCAAATCCGGTTCGAGCGCATTAATCTGCGGCACGACCGGCGCGATTTTCTTCAAATAACGGTCGGTGTTGCTGCCTAGAATTTTGTTAAAAAATTTATCTACTAAAGCCATTGTCTTATCCTCAATTATTCGCGGCATAATCAAACGCCGCCCTAAAACGTAAACGGGAATTACCGGTGTTTTTCGGCAATCATTTATCAAAACAGATTTTTATGGAAAAAGAAAACGGAAGGCGTTTTTTGCGGGGAAAACCTATTGATTATCAGCCTTCGCGTTTTGCTTGAAAAGTTCGTCGAGCGAACCGCGCGGAAGGCGTGTGATGATGAGAACTTGGTTGTTTTCAGATTTAAAGGAAGTCTTTTCGTGCAGTTTTCCAACAACTATTTCCTCTTCGTCGGGTTTATAAAGTTTAAGAGATTGAATGAAATTTTTTGCAAGTTGTTTGGCTTTTTGCGGCGAATCTTTGGTGATAAAGACTTCGTATTTGAACTCGGATTTGTCGTAACTTAAGTCAATTCCCGCGCTTGTAGCGGTCTTAAATTTGTCGTGCGGCAAACAGTCGGACAAAAAATCCCAATGTTCAGTTTTATAGGATGCGTCGGTAATCGCAGGTTCAAGCCATCGGTTATCAATTCTTTGGCTAATTTCTCCGTGCCGTGGAACAGGATCACCTTTATAATTACAAGGAATAAAAGACTGCTCAGTAAATGCAAAAGTATCGAAATCTAAGTCGAACTTTTCAATACCGTGAAGTTTTTTCAGGTCTTCAATGAAACTTGTTAAATCTTCAAAGTAATTTGCAATCGCGCTTGAAAGTTTCTTTAATTCTTCATCGGAAGGCTTTCTATCTAAATCATCTTTGACTTCAATCTCATCCTGAACATTAGAATTCCGAGTCGCCGCCTGTGCCAAAACCGGCGACATCGCGCCGCCGACCAGCACCAAGCCGAGATAGACCGAGAGCGTCGTTAAGAAAATTATTGAATTATTTTTGTTTTGTCGGCTCATCTATCTATGCGAAAACGGAAAAAGTATTTTGAACAAACCTGCTTATTTAGCCAACGCCGCTTTTGAATTGCTGTTCGTTTCAGCACTGCTTTTCGGCTGCTGAACGGCTCTTTTTTCGGCGCGGTCTTTTAGTGTTTTGGTGATTATATCCTGCGCGGTTTGTTTCGGCAGCGCGAAATTCAAAACGAAATTTTTGCCGTCGCTGGTGATCTTTGAATTTTCTATTAAAGTTTTGCTGTTATCATCGAGTTTTTTCAAGCCGTTGGCATCGGCAAATTTGAGTCCCGAAAGCAGAGTATTAAGAATGCTGGCGGTCGTCCCGGCTTTTTCAGGCGTTTTTTGCTCGGAAACGATAATCACATTGATTTGCTTGTCGTCCTGCACGAGCGTGAAATTTACTTTATCAACGCCGCTCTTTTTCAAATAAATGAGAAAGCCGCTGTTGCCGACTGCTTCAATTGTTTGACGGGCGACTTCCTTCATCTTTTCATCGCCTTCGACTTTGACGAACTTCGATTTTTTCGCGTCTAACTTGCCGTCGCCGGTAATGATTCCTTCCATCACGACTTTGAACGATTTGTTCAAATCAATCTGTTTTTTCTCTAACTCCTCGTTCACGAAATCGCCCAAATCTTCAAAAGGCTTTTTATTTATTTCAACTTCGGCAACTGCATCGGTTTTAAGCGGCGGCTGATTTACATCCGGTTTTTTCTCGACGGTCTTCTCAACGTCCGGCATCGGAGGTTTCGGCAAGGCATTGTTTCCGCCTTTCACTTTTCCGAACGGTCGGCGGTTGATCGGCGGGCGATTCTTTACCATCGGCGCGGGAATCGGATTTATTCCGCCCGCCGTGCCTTCGATGGTGAAAGGCGAATCGTTGAGATTACCGGCGATCACATTCTTATTCGGTGTCGGCGTAATCTGCGGTTTGGACAGAAAATCGTTGCCGTTCATCACTGTC
>JAYVKL010000212.1:0-3907 GCA_043768465.1 Pyrinomonadaceae bacterium | reverse complement strand
CAAAGTTAGCCCAATACCTAACTTTGATTTAAATACGGACAAAGTTAAAAACAAGGGACTTACCGGATTTTATTGTCAAAAAAACTGTCCGAAGTATTGCATAAAAGGAGTTTACTAATAAATGCCGTCGGAATGGCGGAAAAGGCGAAGGAATTTACGGCGACGGGTTCGGAAATCTATCACGGCAACATTCCAGAAAACGCACACGATCATCATTAATAATCGAAGTTTTTTGAATAAAAAGCCGTTGAGTTTGAACATTCAACGGCTTTTTATTGTATAACTCATTCCTTTCCGGCTTCGTTTGTGAGTCCGACTGCCGACGGCAACGACATTCTTTTGCGGTTGGTCAGCCAGCGGTTTTGTTTTTTTATTCGCCGGACGCTTTGACTGTAGGCGTTGAGAACGGCGATTTGGCGGAACTGATTGAACAATAAACCTTCGGTCAGGACGCAGAAAATCATTTGCGGGACGGATAATTCCAGTCGGCGCGTCGGGAAAAGTTTGCGATGCCAGCGCAGAATCAGCGAAATCAAAATTACGTCGAACAGATATTTCGATAAAAAGAGCATCGCCGCCCACAACGGCAAACTCCCGCGTCCGAAAGCGACGACGACCAGCAGAATGACGAGCGACGCGAAACCCCAGATCGGCAAAATCGCGTCAACGGTTTTGATCGGCAACATCAGCCAGCCGATTTTACCGAAACGCGGCGCGAAAATCATCCGCCGATAGGCGAACAGAGTTTGCAGAAAACCCGCGAACCAACGCGTTCGCTGGCGCACGAAAGCCATTGCGGTTTGCGGCGAATCGGTGTAGGCGACGGCTTTGACGGCAATCGCCACTTCGTATTCGCGTCCGGCTTTTCGCATAAATTCGTGGACGCGGTAGATAATTTCGTAATCTTCAACCAGACTGTCTTCGTCAAACGCGCCGATTTCGCGCAGGACTTTCGTCTGAAACGCGCCGAACGCGCCCGACACCTGCAAACAAACTTTGAAATTCGTCAAACCGATGCGCCACAGAAAGTTACGCAGAAATTCGACGTATTGGTAACGCGCGATCCACGAACCGTTTCCCGCGTCGCGAACGTAGATAAAGCCGCCGACGGCGACGACTTTCGGATTTTCAAAGGCTTTTGCCAGCTCGTCAATTGCATCAGTTTCGAGCCGCGTGTCGGCATCGAGCGTGACGACGATTTCGGCTTCGGCGCGGGCGAGTCCGGCATTCAAAGCCGCGCCTTTGCCCGCTCGCGTCAGCGTCAGCAGTTCGAGTTTGATAATCTCGCCGTCGTTTGATTTAAAATCGTTCGTCCAGAGACTCCGATTCTCGGAATCGTTTCGCAAGTCAAAGTTTTTAATCAGCAATTCGTTCATTCCATCATCGGAGCCGTCGCTGGCGATAATGATTTGCTGCCCGATAAACCGCTGCGCGAACAGACTTTGCAGCGTGTCCCCGATACATTTCGATTCGTTAAAGGCGGCGATGACAATCGAGGCGAACGGCTTCCGGGTCGTCGAAATATTAGTCCGAGGCGATTGTTTTTCGCGCCGGAGTTTTCGGATGCCGAAAGCCGTGAGCGTGAAAAACAACGAACTAACCGCGATTTCGTAACTCAGATAACCGATGGTGACGGCGAAGATAACGGCGACGCTGCCGTAAAGCAACGCCGCGATGCTCGCCGCAATTATCAACAGCAGCAAAATTATATAAATATCGGCACGAAGGTTTTTCATTCGATTTTAGGATGCGCGAAACACGGAAAAATTTAACCTTTTCTAATTTTGCTGCAATTATGGAGCAAACAAAAGCGTTTCGGATTTATTGCCGCGGATGTCTTGTTTTCGGCAATCAAATAAAGTTAAATACAAGAAAACTCAAACTGTCAATCGAGGGAAAACGTGAAATTTATGAAGATTCAAAAAGAGGAAACCGGACAGCGCGGGAGATTTTACGTCGAGGAAAACAATCGAGAAATCGCGTTGATGACTTATTTAAAAACGGGCGCGGACGAGATTATCATTGACCACACGGAAGTTGACGATTCGCTGAAGGGCAGAGGTGTCGGCAAAGATTTAGTTGCCAAAGGCGTGAAATACGCCAGGGAAAACGATTTGAAAATCATTCCGCAGTGCGTTTTTGCCAAAGCCGAATTCGAGAAACACGCGGACTACGCGGACGTTTTAGCCGTATAAATTACGATGACGACACCGCGCCTTTCCGCTTCGAGTTATTCAAACACCGCGCCTTTGATCTGGAGTTTTTTATACGGCTCGCAGCGCGGCAAATATGAATTGATTTTAGATAACGCTCCGGCGCGTTCGGCGCAGATGCTCGCCGAAAAACGGGTTGATGCCGCGCTCGTGCCGATCATTCAATACCAAAGAATCGAAGACGTTTTACTCGTGCCGGAAGTCTGCGTCGGTGCGCGGGAAAAGGTGCGAAGCGTTTGTCTGGTGACGAAAAATGTGGATTTGAGCGATGTCGAAACCGTCGCGCTCGACATTTCATCGAGAACTTCCGTCGCGCTGACGAAAATTATTTTTCAGGAATTCTACGGATTTCAGCCGAAATATAAAGAAGCTCAACCGAACATCGAAGAAATGCTCGCCGAAGCCGACTGCGCTCTTTTAATCGGCGATCCGGCGTTGACGGTTGACGAAACAGAATATCGAAAATTCGATTTGGCGGAAACGTGGAAAAGTTTCACGGGCTGCGGCTTTGTTTTTGCGATGTGGATGGCGAACGCCGAACGAGTCGCAGCGGCAAAGACGATTGATTTTCAAGCCGTCCGCGACGAAGGCTTGAATCATTTGAACGAAATTATTTCCAACTATCAAACGGAAATTTCACTTGAACGCGAGGACTTCAAGAATTATCTGACGAAAAATATCTGCTACACCATTGACGATTCGATGCAAAAAGGCTTGTCGCTCTATTTCGAGTTAGCGCACAAACATAAATTGATTGAAAACCGCCAGCCGCTGCGATTTCTCGGTTAATTGAACAAACCCGATTGAAAAACCAATAACCAAACCGCGACGCTGACGAAAAGCAGCAGAAAAATATCGTTTTCGTTAGTTTCTTCCGGTGGTAACATTTCTATTTCCTCCTCCGCTTAAAAATTTCTCCCGACACCGATAACGCCGATTCCAAACGCCAAAAAGGTCAAAATTTTTGGCACGAACTTTGATTAGACTACCTTCGAGAAATTAAAACGGTATGAAATCTGACATTTGCTCAGGATTTCTCCGGCAAACTGCGATTTCGATTGGCGAAACGCCAAAGTTCAGCCGACAGCCGCGTTCGTGTTAAAATGATTTTGGATTATGAGTGACATTCAACCGATTTTAGATAAAGTTTTGGGCGGGCGCAGATTGACTTCCGAAGACTGCGCCGCGCTGCTTGAAAGCTACGACGTGGCAAACATCGGCGCGGCGGCGCACACGATTCGGAGGCGGAAAAATTCGTCCGACATCGTAACTTATATTATTGACCGCAACATCAATTACACGAACGTCTGCAACGTCGTCTGCACGTTCTGCGCGTTTTACCGCCGTCCGGGAAAACCGGAAACTTACGTTCATTCGACTGAAGAAATTGAAAAACGGATTGACGAAACGATTAAATTGGGCGGCACGGGAATTTTGATGCAGGGCGGACTTCATCCCGATTTTAATATCGAATGGTATGAAAATTTGCTTTCAACTTTGCACGCAAAATATCCGACATTTCAGCTTCATTGCTTTTCGCCGCCGGAAATTCATAATATTTCGTTGATTTCAAAACTAGATTACGAAACGATTTTGCGGCGTTTAAAAGATGCCGGACTTTATTCGATGCCGGGCGGCGGCGGCGAAATTCTCGACGACGAAGTTCGCAAGCGCGTTTCGACGAAATGTAACAC
>JAYVKL010000211.1:0-3896 GCA_043768465.1 Pyrinomonadaceae bacterium | reverse complement strand
AGTTGGCTGGAGGCGAAAACCGGGATTATTCGGGAGGCGGTGCGCGGATATTTGTCGAATCCGCTTTATTGCTCTCTTCCAACTGCGTAACTCCTATATAGTTTGTCTTATTCGGGTAATTCGTGGCTAAATCTTTTTATGGCAGAACAACCAAAGCAGCCGCCGAAGCTGGAAAAAACCGCGAGCGGCGACATCAATACGAATTCTTTAGCCGATTTGCTCGAATGGTTTTTGAACTACGATTCGCGCGTCGGTGTCGTTCGCAACGCGCACGTCGAGGAACTTTTTCAGTGGAAACAGGCGGACGACGAAGCGAACGGCGTGGAAATTTACCCGTTCGAGAACGCCGAAGCGCGTTTTGCCATCGGCGTTTTTCAGGCGATTGCCGAATACGATTCGGAAGCGAAAATGCGGGCGTGGATCACGCAGGTTTTGCAGGCACTGGGCGAATCCAAACAGATGAACGAAGATATTGCGGCGAGTTACAAGTTGAAACACGGCGAATCGCCAATCACGCAAGCCGCCGCGATTTCGTCAGAGGCGGAGCGCAGATTATATCTTTCGAGCGGCTGGCTCGAAGCGTTATGCACGGCGGAAGTCAGGTTTTTGGGTTGGGTTTATCAGGAACTTTACGGCAAGCCGTTTGAGCCGATTAATGAATCTTAAAGGAAGCGAGAATTTGTTTTCTAACTTTATAGTCTTAAAAGCCTTATAATTGTGATAGCTCTGACATAGTTATTTGTTGACTTTGCCAATCAGTATTATTTAGTATTCTATTCAAGTTTGAATATTCATTTCAGGTAAAATTATGCTTAAAAATTTAATCGCAACTATTTCACTGCTGATAATCTTTGGTTTTAACATTTACGCACAGGATAAGTGCAACATTTATTCCGAACCCTCTGTTGGTGTTACTTTGTGCGCTCCGCAGAAATGGACAGTTTTAAAAAAGGAAGGCGAGCCATTCGCTGATATATTTGGTGAAATAAATAAAGGACAAACTCCAAATATAAATATGCGAATCGCATATATTGCCGTGTCATTATCCGAATACGTTGACGGTGCATCAGATTTCATTTTGAAAAACCAAGGAAGACTTGGAATAACTAATGTCAAAGTGAAAAATAGGTCTGATTTTGTTGCCAGTATCAAAGGGATCAGAGTTGTATATGACGCTGAGGTTAATGAAATGAATTTAAGAGTGATTCAGTATTATTTCAAAGGCTTGGGAGAGGCTAAAATTATTCTCACAGCAACCCTACCTTTGTCGAATGCCGATGAACTTGAAAAAGTTGTTGATGAATCTTTCAAAACATTTAAAGTTGATAACAAACCCATTAGAATTGGAACAAAATAGAGATTTAAGGCATCTTAAAAATGTCTTTGAAACAAACTTAATTCACAAAATTAGCTAGTTTTTAAATACTGTAGAATGATATTCGTGAAAGTTATAATTAATATCCTTACATCATAAGATAAAGAACTCAAACAAAAGAATTTTACTTCGCTTCGATGCCGCCGTAACGCCGTTCGCGCTTTTGAAAATCGAGAATCGCTTTGAAAATCTCGGCGCGGCGAAAGTCGGGGAAAAGCGTCGGCGTAACGTAGATTTCGCTATACGCCAACTGCCACAGCAAAAAGTTTGAGATGCGAAATTCGCCGCTCGTGCGGACGAGCAAATCAACTTCGGGCAAATTCGCCGTGTAAAGATTTCGCTCAATATCTGCTTCGCACAAATCTTCAATCGAATCGCCGTTTTTCAGTAAATCGCGCACGGATTTTTTCGCCGCTTCGACGATTTCGGCGCGTCCGCCGTAATTCAGCGCGAGGCTCAGAATCGTTCCCGTATTCGCGCTCGTTTTTTGCTCCGCTCCCGCAATCTGTCGCTGCAAATCTTCGGATAAACCGGCGATATTCCCGATTGCCTGAAAGCGGATGTTGTTTTTATGGACGGTTTTCAATTCCTGTTTCAGATAAAATTTGAGCATTTGCATCAAACCCGAAACTTCGTCTTCCGGTCGCTTCCAATTCTCGGTCGAAAAAGCGTAGAGCGTAACGGCTTTGATATTCAATCTCGCGCAAGTGTCCATCACGGCGCGAACCGATTCCGCGCCCGCTTTATGCCCGAAAATGCGCGGCTGACTGCGCTGTTTCGCCCAGCGTCCGTTGCCATCCATAATGATCGCAATGTGATTCGGCAGACGCGCCGCATCAATCGCCGCGAGCAGTTCGGCTTCTTCGGACTTCGGCTTGATGATTTTAACGAAATTCTCGTGCATTTCCCGTTCAGCGCAAAAACCTTTCCTCCGTTTCGACGACGGCGTTGACGTTTATTTTTCCGTAAATATGCGGATAAACTTCGCCGCCCGTCGAACGCTCGGCGATGAATTTTGCCGTCAGCAGATGCGGATTGATATGCAAAAGCAATACTTTCGATTGATTTTTATAATAGCGTTCCAGAACGCCGTCAAGCTGATGGCGATAGCTGCAATGAATAAAGCCTTCCGACTGTAAACTGTCGGCTTCATAATCGGTTTCGTCTTTGAATTTCTCCCAAATTTCGGGCGTTACGATGTGATAAATAAGCATTTCTATTCTTCCGATTCGGCAACCGCTGCTTGCAGTTCCAGATATTTACCGCGCACGAATGGATTTAATTCCTCGGCGTATTCGGAGGTCAAATGTTTAACCTTTATCAACTCCTGCACGTCGGCTAAATCCTTCAAACGATGCGGCGCGGTCATTCCCGACGCTAGTTTTAATTCGATCAAACATTCTAAACTGACAGTTTTGATGCCGTCAATCTCAATATTATTTTCGCTCGGATTAGGAAATCGAACGAGTTTCGGTTTGCCGTCGCCGGGAAATTCGTCGTTTGTAATTATTTCGACCGTGACATTTTCGGCAGTCGTTCTAAACCTTTTTGTCGCGCCTTCAAACGCCGGACGATAACCCAAACCGACTAATTCATTTTGAAATTTCGCCAGACCTTCGCGTGTCAAAATCAAATCAATATCTTCGGTAAAACGCCGGTAGCCGTAACTGTTGAGCGCGACCGCGCCGATGACGATGTAATCAATCGAATGATTGTCCAAATCCTGCGCCACACGCCGCAGCGTTTCATTTAAAATTCCTTCACCCATAAAAAAACGCAAGCCTTCCTGATATGCGGCGACGGGCGATGCGATAATTTGTTGAAAATCAATAGTCTGCACAAATTTAAGGCTTCTCCATTAGTTTCTTGAACCAAAGTATAACTGCTAATAAAGCAAAGACCGCGCTCTTGTAAGTGTAGTTTCTAACAGGGCTTTCCTATAAAAATTCAAGGTTCAACAAACACGCGCAAAATGAAGGTTGAACTTTTCTGAAAGAAATAATTGTGAATCAGAAAGCAGCAATGATTTAGCGGCTTCGATGGCGGCACATATTTTTTATAGGAAAGCCCTGTAGTTTCTAACATCATCGGAACTGTAATGAGAACTAGGACTTGATAACCCTTCAACTGTTTTGATATTTTGACTTATGTGAATTGGAACTAAAGCTGGTATTTTTGGTAAATAGTTTAGGTTTTGTTTCGTTCCGATATTTACAGACATTCCGCTTAAAAAACGCCAGGTTCTTTCAAGATTTCCATATACTTCAACCCGAATTAGACTTTTAATCTTTGAGTTTTTCATAAATCGCTTCTAAAACTTTTCGCAGTGCGTTGAAGTCATCTTTTATCAAAAGAGAATTATCCAATTTTTTCAAACTTTCAATTAATCTTATTCGATTTTCAGAATTCAAATAATCTTTATCAGGGCTTTCCTATAAAAAGTTCATCCTTTTCAAGGTTATAATCAAGTTGTCAAAATCATCGGCAAAATCTTCTAATTGGGCTTTTTTGTTTTGACACC
>JAYVKL010000210.1:0-18099 GCA_043768465.1 Pyrinomonadaceae bacterium | reverse complement strand
AGGGCTTTCCTATAAAAATTCAAAGTTCAACAAACACGCGCAAAATGAAGGCTGAACTTTTCTGAAAGAAATAATTGTGAATCAGAAAGCAGCAATGATTTAGCGGCTTCGATGGCGGCACATATTTTTTATAGGAAAGCCCTGCAATCAAAATGAACAATTCTACAAAACGTATTCCAAGTCTTGACGGACTTCGTGCTGTCTCCATCTTCTTGGTTCTATTTGATCATTTTTCATACTACGCAGGTCGTCCGGTCAACACTTTTAGCTTTGGAAATCTCGGTGTTAGAGTTTTTTTTATTATTTCAGGATTTCTAATAACATCTATCTTGGCTTCGGAAATCGAGAAAAATTCTGTCATCAATATAAAAAAATTTTACTTTCGTAGACTGTTGCGAATTTTCCCAGCTTATTATTTTTATATTTTGTTTATTTTGGTTCTTACCGGACTGGGTTTTTACGACAATTCATTTTCTGATTTTATAATTCCTTTGACCTTTACAAGCAATTATCTTTCAGCCGTTCCGATAGAATTTGTTCATACTTGGTCGCTCTCAGTCGAAGAACAATTTTACATTTTTCTTCCGGGAATAATTTTTATTTGCGGCTTGGAAAAAACTAAAAAATTTCTTTTGTTTGCATTTTTTGTGGCTCCAATACTTAGGGTTCTGAACATTAATGCTTTAATGACATCCGGCGAATTTGAAATCCCGACTTGGTTTTTATTCGGTTTTCATACCAATATAAGCAGGTTAAAATATATTTTGTAAGATAATGATTTTGCAGAAACACGCACGAAGTAATTGTGAAATCACGCCCTTACTTCGTGCGGGCTTCTGCATTATGTTACAAAACTATGGCTTACCTGCTTAGATGTTCTGGTTACAGGTTGTCTGCTTGCATTAAACAGAGAGAAACTTCATTTGAACAGACTTTATAACTATTTTCTAAACTCAACAAAAATATTTTTAACGCTTCCTATTCTGATTATTTTTATTACATCGTATTACAAATTTACTTACGCATTTTTGGGAGTAGGAATGACAATAGTCAATGTATCAGTAGCTTTGTGCGTTGATTGGTTGATAGTAAATCATCAAAAAATACTCGGCAGAATCCTAAACTCACCGCCTTTTAAATTTATCGGCGTAATGAGTTACTCGCTATACCTATGGCAACAGCCATTCATTAATTATTCAGAAAACGTGCCACTGACGTATTTTCCACTTAATATTATTCTAATGATTTTGCTTTCGCTCCTCTCGTATTACATTATCGAAAGAAGGTTTTTGCGCTGGCGGCAGGTTTGGGAGAAAAATTTGGAAAGCAGAAATTTAGGATTTGAAAAACCAATTGAAATTTCAAATTAAATTTTTTCGTATATCTGAATCGTATGACAACAATTATTGAAATCGAGAATTTATCGAAAGACTACGAGGTCGGCTTTTGGAAAAAGAAGAAAGTCCGCGCTCTGGACGGCTTGAATTTGCAGGTTGAAGGCGGGCAGATTTTTGGGTTTCTCGGCGGCAACGGCGCGGGGAAAACGACGACGATTAAGATTTTGATGTCGCTGATGTTTCCCTCGACCGGGACGGCGAAGATTTTGGGGCGCGACATTTCTGATGTCAAAATGCACTCGCGGATCGGTTACTGCCCGGAAAATCCATATTTTTACGATTATTTGAAGGCGCGGGAATTGATGAATTATTTCGGCGAACTTTTCGGGCTGAACGCGGCGCAGCGAAGTCGGAAAACCGAAGAATTGTTGACGAAAGTCGGGTTGGACGAGAAGGACTGGAATAAGCAGTTGCGGAAATTCTCGAAGGGAATGCTTCAGCGCGTCGGCTTGGCGCAAAGTTTAATCAACGAGCCGGAAATCGTTTTTCTCGACGAGCCGATGTCGGGTTTAGACCCGATTGGGCGGCGCGAAATCCGCGAATTGATCGCCGAACTCCGAGAAAACGGCACGACGGTTTTTATGTCCACGCATATTCTGTCGGACATCGAAGCCTTGTGCGACAACGTGGCGATTCTGCGAAATGGGAAGTTGGCGGCGACCGGAAATCTGAACGATCTTTTGACGAGCAGCGGCGCGACCCAAATCTACGAAATCACCGTCAAAGGCGTTTCGGCGGAAAGTTTGCAGCCCGAAATCGCCAACATTTCCGGTGCCGCCATTGCCGCTAAACCGAACGGCGCGACGATTCAGGTGCTGGACGAAAAAGATATTGATTTGGTTTTACCGGTTATCAGAAACGGCGGCGGCAGCCTTATTTCGATTCAGCCGGTCAGACAATCCTTAGAAGAATTTTTCGTTAAGGAAACCGAAAGTTAAGTTCTGTCTTCGTTCAGAGTCCAAACTTCAGTTTGCTGTTTTCGCCAGCGAAGCGGGGCGGAAGAACACGCTCAAGCGTGGACTCTGAACGAAATCGGAAATCCGAACATCGAAAATAATGCGACAAAGCACGACTTAAACTTTACTCAGCCATTCGTTGTTTAATTTCTCGATAGCGATTTCCTTGTGTTTGGCTTCGACTTCGATCCACTGGGCGAAACGGAAAACCTCCGGCATCTCGAAAATCAAATCGTGATGAGCGCGATCCTGAAAACGGTCGCGCCCGTTGGAGATGTGAACCATCTGATTTTCGGGATTCGCCCACGTTTCACGCGCCGCCCAAAACATTTCCGTCACACTTTCATCGTTGTAATGGTCGAGCTTTTCGCGGCAGATGTGGTGATGCGCGTCGAACACCATCGGAACTTCGGCACGCCGGCAAACTTCGAGAATCTGCGCCGCCGAATAAGCGTGTTCGTCATTTTCGAAGGCGATCCGCGAGCGGATATTCGCCGGCAGTTTTTCAATCGAAGCGACGAGCTTTTCGAGCCGGTCGCCTTTGCCGCCGTGAATGTTCATCGTCGCCCATTCCGAGCGCGGCTGATTCAGCAAATCGAGCGTTCGGGCGTGCATTCGCAAAATCTTAAAACTGTTTTCAATCACCAATTCGGAATCCGAACTCAAAACGACGTATTGGTCGGGGTGCATCACGATTCGCAGTCGGTTGGCAATTGCCCGGTTTCCCGCCGCGCTCAATTGTTCGGCGAATTCGCCGATAATCGCCGCGCCAACCGGTTCGTCGGAAAACGGAAAAAGTCCCGAAGTCAGCCGGTATAAATTGATATTATTCGCCGCGCAAAAATCAATCGCGTGGTTGACGCGAACGATATTTTCCCGGTAAAGTGCGCGGAGCATTTCCGCCTGCGTCGCTTCGTCAAACGATAGAAGCCGTTTGCGCGTGACGGTTTTATAACGCACGGCTTCGGAGTTGGTGATGCAAACCAAGCCGAGATTGCTTTTGACGCATTGTGTTTTCGCTTCCATAAATCTATTTTGCCACGAACAAACACGAAAAAAGCAAAAAAAACGCTTCAAAATTTCGTGTCTTTTTCGTGTTTGTTCGTGGCTGATCTTCTATTTCTCCAACGCATTAAAAATGAATGGAAACGTCCCGAAGGTTTGCCCTCGATGCTGCGGGCGAAACGCGAACAGCACGATTTTTCCCTTGCCGAAAGCGGCTTCGGCAAGCGCGGTTTTACCGTTCAGATATTTTTCGCCGAGCAGCCAGCCCGACAAAAGCGCGTTTTTTGCGGCGTAGGTCGCCACTGATTTGACGGCGTTCGCGTCCGAAATTTCAAACGCCGAACTGTTGATAAAATACGCGGCGGCTTGTTTGCCGAAAGTTTTCGCCAGCGGGTTCGTCCGGTCAATGTCGAGCGACAGAATCGAGCCGGGACAGTAAAATTCGCCGCGTTTCAAGCCGCTCAAAACATTTTTCAACGGCAGCTTGAACCGTTTGATAATCATTTCGCACGACTCGTCAAAACAAATCAGCTTGCCGCCGTTCTCGACGTATTTTTTCAAATTCTCGATTCCCGGCTCGCCGATTCCGCCCGCGAATTCTTTCGGATAATCTTTTTCCGGCAAGCCTTTGACGATTTCCTTTTCGTCGTCCGAAGGCAGAATAATCGCGTCGTAATCCAGATTATTATTGCGAAAGTCCGCGTCGGAAATTGATTTGAAAGGAATCTGGAAAGTATCGAAAACAAATCGCGTCCAGCCTTCATCGGACGAAGCGGTGAAACCTTTGTAAAGTCCGATTTTCGGCTGTGATTTCAGCGGATTCGGCAGTTTGGCGAACGCTTCTTTGTTCGGTTCGAGATTCAAAGTGCGGCGCACCTGATTGAGGTCGTTGATCATTTCAAATTTCCGTTCGCCGGGCGATTCGACGATTTGCGAAACCGCTGCCGTTTCCACGCCCATCTGCCAGGGCAAAGTCCAGCCCGCAACATCATACGGCACGTCAACATTTCCCTTTTCGTCCACGCGATTCGGATAAATCTGTTTGCCGAACAAGGCTTCGACGTTGCTGCGCTGCGGCTGATTGAGAAATACGATAAAACTGTTCAGCGGAATTTCCGTTGGCGGCGCGGAAAAAGCGGAAATTATAGAAACGGTTAATTCGCGGTTCAGACGATGAATTTCGATGCCCTGCGCCAGCAAAATTTCGATGAAGCGCGACACCGTTTCCTCGCGTCCCTGTCCGGCGTAAATAATATAGGCCGCCGGCTGATTAAACTGCGCGTTCGTTTCTGAAGCGGCACGATTTAATTCGGCGAAATTGCCCAGATAATTTCGCCGAAACTTCGCCGCCATCTGCAAAACGGCGCGTGAAGCGGTCGTTTCCATCGCTGCGATGTCGCCCGCGCGCCAGCGTTTCGGCTGCCAGACCTGCGGGAAATTCGTCGCCGACTCCAGAGGCGAATTCAGCCCGCGCGATTTTTGATCGCGCATCTTTTCCGGCGTGATATTAACGGGCGACATCAGATTCGCGCTCGCCGCTTCGGATAAAATGCCGATGGAATTGTGATAATACGGCGCACTCCGAAAACCGCCGTGCCACCAGGTGTCAAAAGTCGTATTCGTCGCCACGCCCGCGAAGTTTCCGGCTTGCAGATCAGCCGCGATTTTGTAGCCGAGAACGCCGACTTCGCGCAGAACGAGCGGCGGGATATTCGGATTCGGCGGATCGAAAAACGGCGGAATAATAAACCGCGCCCCGTTCTGTCCCATCTGATGAACGTCGTAAACAATCTGCGGAAACCATTCTTTCCAAAAGAGTTTCGTGATCGCCTGCGTCTCTTTGAGGTTCAGCATAAACCAATCGCGGTTGTTGTCGTGTCCGGCGTAATAGTGATAAAGTTCCGGCGGCGCAAGTCCTTCGGACGGCGTTCCCAAAGTTTTCCGATACCAATTCGCCACGATGTCAATGCCGTCCGGGTTCGCCGACGGAATCAGCAGCAAAATCGTGTTATTTAAAATCTCTTTCGTCTCGTCGTCGCTTGCCGTCGCCAAATCGTAGGCGAGATTCATAGACATTTGCGAGGCGACGATCTCCGTCGAGTGAATCGAACACGAAATAGCGACGATGGTTTTGCCTTTATTTATCAAATCGGCGCGTTCGGCTTCGTCTTTAATGGTGCGCGGATCGGCGAGTTTACCGTTGATTTGCCGGTATTTATCGAGATTTTTAAGATTGTCCGCCGACGAGATAAAGGCGACGATGAACGGCTTGCCAAGCGTCGTTTGACCGATTTCCTTCACGGTGATTTTATCGCTCGCCGCGTCCAGCTTTTGAAAATAATCGGTGATTTGCGACCAGTCGGCGATGGTTTTATCATCGGTCGGATGAAAGCCCAAAACCGATTTCGGCGACGGCACGACGTTCGCCGCGCTGCGGGTTTCGTTGTTTTTCCTCTGCGCTTGCGCGAAAGTCGCCAGGCACAGCACAATGAATAAACCGCAAATTTTATAAACAAAATTATGTCTGAACATTCTTTACAAACCTTTTCTAAAGAGTTGGCGAACAACGAGAAAATAGTCTTTGCACCCGAAAATTTTAACACAGAAAAGCCGTCAAAGTTGATCGGCAAACTGCGCTATTATTTCTCGCTTTCGATTCTCGCGTTTTTCTTTTTATTCCTGATGCCGCCGATTATGCTGCTGTCACGAATCAAGGGCGACCGCGAATACGCTTATCCTTTTGCGGCGTGGGGCGCGCGAAAATGGCTGCGCTGGTCGGGAATGAAAATCAAAGTGCGCGGGCAGGAAAATCTGGCGGAAAATCAATCTTACGTTTTCATTTCCAACCATCGCTCCTACTTGGATACGGCGATGATGTTCGCTTACACGGGCAAGAAAATGGGCGTGATCGCCAAAAAGGAAATGCTCGATTGGATCGTCGCCGGAAAGTTTATGAAATACGTTAACGTCATCGCCATTGACCGCACCGACACCGAATCGGCGATTGCGACGATGAAGAACGCGGGCGACAAACTGCGCGAAGGAGTTTCGTTCGGAGTCTTCGCCGAAGGGACGCGGGCGATGCGCGGCGAGCTTTTGCCGTTCAAGAAGGGAGCGTTTTATATGGCTCTCGAAACCGGCTTTCCGATTATTCCGGTCGTGATGAAAAACACCGATGACGCGATGGGCAAACGGCAAAACGCGGCGTATCCGACGACTTGCGAAATGATTTTGCTGCCGCCCGTTGAAACCAAAGGCTTGACGGCGGAAAAAGATTTGGCTGATCTATTGATTGAAGTGCGCGGCGCAATCGCCAGAGAAATGAACAATGGATAATTTTGAGAAACTCCCAAAATTATCCATTATCCGTTTCTCGTTATCCGTTACTTAGGGTTTTTTCGGTGTCGGACTTGCCTTCGGTTTCGAGTCGTCTTTAACTTCCGTTTCGTCATCGCCGATAATGACCGTGCTTTTGCCAACCGCATAATTCGTATATTTGACGCGAACGCGGATTTTCACAGCCTGCCCGCTGTCGAAAACCAGTTCGTCGTCGCCGGTGGTGAAGGACGGAAACCAGTATTTGCCGTCAACATTTTCGCGCCACGTCTCCAGTATCGGAAACTTTTCGCTTTTCTGTTCGGGAACCGCTTTCCCTTTCGATTTGACGATGGTCAAATCCTGTTCGTCAACCCAGATTCTGCCGGAGAAAAAATGTCGTTTGACTTTTTTCGGATCGGGCGCGACTTTCGGCGAAACATCGAAAACATATAAATTCAGTTCGTCAATTTTCTCGGTCCCGACGAAGGTAAAATTATATTGCGCGGCGACGGCGGGATCAATGGCAAACGGGTCAACGCCGTTTAGATTATCAATATCAGCCGCCGTGACGGTGATCTCCGTCAGCGTCGAAATCGGCGCGAACAGAATTTTTTCGCCCCTCACGCCTTCCGGCGAAAGACTGAGGAACGAATCGCGCCGGTAGCTGCCGGAAACCTGTCCGCCCAGCCCGATAGTTTGAAAAGTCGCGTTCCGATTAAAAACGTAACCCGTCAGAGCGTTCCGAAACGCCGCCTCATTTTCCGTAAATTTCTTGACGATGCGATCAATATCCGCCTGACTCAAATCTTTTTTGACGACGTTCGACGTTTGGGCGAACGCGCCGAACGTCGCAAAACACAACACCACAAATCCGAATAAAACAACTTTCGCTTTTTTCATTTTTTATACCTTTGAAAACTGTTAGATAGATGCGCCGAAAAAGATAAAAGTTTGAAGCGATTCTTTTTTACCGGACAAATTTAGTTCATAATTCAGATTGTCTTTTTTATCAATCGAACGGCTGAGACGAGATAATTTGTGAAAAAAATACCCGAACTGCCCGAAGCAATAGAAAGTTTCCGCGACGGAAAATGGCGGCGCGAAGAAATTTTGAAAATCGAAACGGTATTGCAGACCGAAGCGTTAATCGAAGATTTGGGTTTCTGTCTCGCGCTGACCGATTCGCGCACGAATCTGCCGAGCGTTTACCTCGCCGTTTGCGGGCGGCGCGACGCGCATTCGCCGCGCAATGTGCAGAAGGATTACGAGATGAGTTTGGCGTGGACGCTGAAAGATGGAGTGCTGCGGCGCGGGAACATTTACTATTCAAAACTCTGCAAAGGTCGGGCGATGTTCGTCGCGCCGCGCCTGATTCCGTATTTCAACGCGATTTGGGGCGCGGCGAAAAGTCAGGAAAAATCGGCTTTATCCGACGATGCGAACAAGGTTTTGAAAGTTCTGCGGAAAGAGTGGGAAATGGGAACGTCGGATTTACGCGCCGCGACCAAAATCGAAACGCGCCAAAAATTGACCAAAGCGTTGGACGAATTGCAGAGGGCGATGAAGGTCGTGCCGCAGGAATGTCTTTATCATCCGACTTTCACCTATATTTGGACGCTCGCCGAAGCACGTTTCCCGAAAGAATTGTCGAAAAAAATTTCGCGTGAAGATGCCGTCAGAGAACTCGCCCGCGCCTTTCTGCAAATGGGCGAAATGACGATTCGCGGCGAGTTTGCCAGAGCCGTCGGGCTGACTCGCGTCGAAGCCGGCAAAGCCAATCACGCGCTCGTCAAAACAGGTTTCGCGGAAAGATTAGCGGTCGGCGTTTATCGTTTGAAAAGTTGAAAGCGAAGAAATTTCGTCCGCCGCTGAACGCTCCGCTTCGCGTGAACGCAGATTCTTAAACCGATAACAGGATGGGTTTTCAAAAACATTTCTATGCGAATCAGTAGTTAGAGTGTGTTTGGAAAGTCATTCGGTCGAAAAGTTAACAGCTTAATTTTACATTTTACATTCTTCACCCTAAATTTTTATCCGGCAAAAATTAAAAATGAAGAATGTAAAATGTAAAATTGCCAATCTTTTTGACTTTTCAAACACGCTCTTAAAATAAATGTTGAAATAACTTGGATTTTCTCTGCGTCCTGTTTACCTCTGCGTGAAATGATTTCTCACGCAGAGGTAAACAGGACGCAGAAAGGGAGTTTGAGCGATTAGCGGAATTCCAACTACTGATTCGCATTTCTTTCTGTTTTATCTTTTCCTCTCCGTGTTTATTTGTGTTCATCGGTGAACAAAACTCTGTTTGGTATTTTCTCGATCCTCATAACTTTCAAATTTTCGCGCCAGTTTTCATTCAAATCGAAGCGGTAAATCTCGATTTCCGGCGCGATGGTATTCGCCAAAAATTCGAAATGATAATGGAAGGAAAGCGTCGGCGCGACGAGGAAAACGAGCGTCGGCTGGTCGGCGATTTCCAGTTCGCCGAAAATTTGCGCCTTTTGCAGACTGCCGCCGCGCCGCTGTAATTCGATTTTGCGCCAGTAATCGGCGGCTTGAAAAATCATTTCGCGGTCGGGCGAAGTTTTGATTTCGATGACGATCAAACGCTCGTCTTTCCTGAGCGCGAGCAAATCAATCCGGTCGCCGCCGGTGCGAAATTGGTGGTGAATCGGCGATAAAATCAAGTTGTTGTCGAGCAGATTGATGTCGCGCCGCAAAATCGCTTCGAGCCACGCTTCGGGCGCGAGCCGGTAAAATTCGTGGCGTTGGTTCGGCGCGTCGGAGCGGCGATGTGTTTTCAGATTCTCGATTAAATCGAAAAACTCCGGGCGCGTCTGCTCGTTCAAAATTCGTCGGTCGCGTTCGATGCCGAACCAGCATTTTTCCGCCGCGCCGATGCGTCGAACGCGCGCGAACGGCAAGCCGCAAAAGCGCACGGTTTCGCCGTGTTTGCTGAAAATAACGTCTATTTTGTCGGGTGCGAGTTTGGTTATTTCCGCAGCGGTTCGAGTCAATTCCGTCGTCTCCGGCAAAGAAATTTTCGACGCTTGACCGCACCACAAATCTTTGATGGCGAGCGTTCGTTTTTCGGTTATTCGATTGTTTTGGGATTTGGCGTTTTCGCGTGAAATTTCTCTGATCGTGATTCTCGATTTCCAATTTTCTTTGAGCAAAGCGTGAAGTTTTCGCAGATTGCCGGAGAGTTTCGGCTCCGCCAAAATCCAAATCGCGGCAATCGGATGTTTCCGGCGAGTGCCGAGTTTCGACAGCCACAGAATCGCCGTCGTCAACAGATTTTCCGGCGTTGCGCCGCCGGAGACATCGGACAGCACGGCGATTTGTTTTTTTGTCGGAAGCGCGAAAATGATTGTGGCGAAACGCCCGTTTTCCTTGTTCAAAGCGACGCGAATTAGTTTTGATTGCGGGTTTTCGGCGATTATCAAACGGGCGAGGCGATTGGCTTTTTCGAGCCGCGCCAACTCGACCGCCGCGCTCAATTCTCCGGCTGAAATGCGCGGCACGAATTTGATTTCGTCTTGTTCACGCCCGAAACTGCGCGTTACATCGAGAATTAAAAGTTCTTTTTCGATTTTATAACCGGCGACGCGCCAGAGTTGAAAACCTTTTTCGTCGAGAAATCCGAGGATGATTTTTCCGCGCTCCGGCGTGATTTCGATTTCTCGATTTTGCAGCGCGAAACTCTTTCCCGAAGCGTGAATTATCAGCCATTCGCTGCTTGACGCGAGAATTTCGGTGATTTCGGCGAGCGCAGTTTCACAGTTCATTTTAAGGTTTTTCTTTCATTTTTCGCATCAGAGATTTTATCATCGCCTCCGCCCAGAGCGCGTAGCCGTGCGCCGACGGGTGAACGCCGTCGGCGAAAAAACCGGCGGCAGGCGCGCCCGCTTCGTCGTAATAAAAGACGTTTTCAAACTCGTCCGCCAGAATTTTCGCGTTTTCGTGGTGCAAATGCGAGATGCGCCAAAGAACCATTTTCAGAGTCGTCGGCAGCGTCGTAAAATCCATCACACGCGGCGTGTTCGCCAGTAAAATCACCGCGTTCGGATATTTACCGCGCAGATTTTCGATGAGTTTTATCATTCCGCCGCGCCAGCGATTCGGGCTGCTGACTTTGAAAGTGTCGTTGCCGCCGAGCGCGACGACGACGAAATCCATCGGCGCATCCGGCAGGTGCGGCACGAGTCTTTCTAAAGTTTCGTTAACCGTGATTCCGCTTTCGCCCAAAACGTGCCAGCGAACGGATTTGCTCGACTCTAGGCTCAGGTATTTGGCGAGTTGTCCGCCGAGTGCTTCGGCGTGATTGCTCGCGCCGACACCGGCGACGGTTGATTCGCCGATGGCTAAAAGATTGAGCGTTTCCGGGAATTCGCCGAATACGCCGACGACTTCGCCGCCCGCGTCCGGCAATCTGCCGATTTTTTTGCGGACGCGCCGACCTTGCCAATACAAAAACGGCACGAACGGCAAAACGAAAATTCCGCCGACGATGTAAAATGTTTGGAGCGTTTTCGGTTTCATCTAACAAATTATACAAAAAAATCGAATCGTGAGCCGCAATCGAAAACCTCGGCGCCGCCTGGCGTGATCCTCTGCGCCGCTCTGCATTCCGCTTTTTTATAAGCTGGCGAGCAGCAGTATTCAGATATTTTGCTTTGTTGACAGTCCAAACTGCGGAACGCCGCTTGTTCTCTCCGCCAGCGAAACGCGGCGGAAACACGCTCAAGCGTGGACTCAAAACACCAATAAATTTAAAAATTATCCTATTAAATAGTGTGTAAATTAAAATTTGAAGGATTTTTAATTCTCTCTGCGTCCTCTGCGTCTCTGCGTGAAATTATTCCTGACAGAAATAATTTCACGCAGAGACGCAGAGGACGCAGAGGGCAAACGCCTAGAAACTTAATTTACACAATATTTAATAGTCCGTAATTTAGGTTTTGTAGTGTTTTGAGTTCAAACTTTAGTTTGCCGCCGCTGCGTTGCGCTGGCGGAAACCAAGCTCAAGCGTGAACTCAAAACGCCGGCAAATATAGCTTCCAGACTATTTGGTATCGCCAAGTTATACCAAATAGCGGCAAAGTTTTGAAGCGAATTGTCGAGCCGTTCGAGCATTGTGTTAAAATTGTTCTTTCGTCAGAATGCGTTCGATTAAATTTCTAAAATTTTTTTGGCTGATCGTGATTTGCACTTCGGCGTGTCGTTTTTGGCAGCCGAAAACCGACGCAAACGCCGCGCCGCCGACACCGATTGCCATCGAAGAAATAAAGAGCGAAATTCCTTTTGCGACTAAAGAGCCGGAAATATACCAGACGGAAATCGTCGTGACGGCGAACGGCGTTGAAAATACGACGGCGACGGCGCGAAACGGCGCAAATCGTTTGACGACTTACGATTACGGAAAAAGAACGGAGTTCGCGCTTTTGCAAACCGGTGCCGGCGCATCGTTTTTGATCGCCCGCCGTCAGAAAATTTACACTGAAAATCAAACGGCAGAAACCGTCGAAACGGACGATAATTTTCCGACCGTCGAACTGCTCAATCAAAAACGTGCGGCAAATTACGAATCGCTCGGCGCGGAAAACGGTTTGGCGAAATATCTGGTGCGGCTGGCTGACGCGAAAAATTCGGAAATCGTCATCACGATTGACGCAAACATCAACCTGCCGGTCAAACAGGAGTTTTACAGCATCACGGGCGAACAGAAAATTCTGGTTTCGACCACCGAATTGAAAAATTTCAGACGGCAAACCGACGCGCAGAATTTTGAACTGCCGAAAGATTACAAAAAGGTGTCGCCGACCGAATTTCAGGAAATACTGCGGCGCGAACGAATGAAATGACCATCGAAGAAAAGAAAAGCCTGGCGTTTGAAACGATAGAAAACACGCCGTATCTGAAACTGCTCGGCATCGAAGCGGTCGAATTTGAAGCCGGCAAAGCCGTTTTGAGTTTGCCGATGGACGAAAAGCTTCGTCAGCCGTATGGACTTCTGCACGGCGGCGCGACGGCTTCGTTAATTGACACAGCGACGGCTTTCGCGGTCGTCAGCGTTTTGGAGGCGGACGAAAAAGCCTCGACGGTTGATTTGACCGTGCAGTTTCTGCGCCCGCACACGACGGGGAAAATTGTCTGCACGGCGGTCATCAAACGCGCCGGGAAACGACTTTTATTCGTTTCGGCGGAGGTTGTCAACGAAGAAAACAAATTGATTGCGACGGCACTTTCGACTTATACAAAAGTTTAATGAGTGGAGAGTGGAGAGAAAAAACTCTCGACTCTCCACTCTCCACTCATTTATGGAAGAAATTAAAAAATTCGCCCGCTATTTTTCGCCTTACAAATGGAATCTCTTTCTGGGAATTCTGTTCATTCTGATTTCGATGGCTTTCCAGCTTTTGATTCCTTTTTACGTCGGGCGGGCGATTGACGCTTTGAGCGCGAATGTCACCCGTGACAAAATTATTTTTTATCCGCTTTTGATTCTCGGCATCAGCGCAGTCAGCGGCGTTTTTCTGTTCTGGCAGCGGCGGCTTTTAATCAACACTTCGCGCCACATCGAATACGATATGCGGCAGGATTTCTACGGCGCACTGGTCAATCAGCCGCTCGAATTTTTTCAAAACAACCGCGTCGGCGATTTGATGGCGCGGGCGACCAACGATTTGAGCGCGATCCGGCAAATCGTCGGACCGATGATTTTATATTCGTGCCAGGCGATTTTCGCGCTGGCGATTGTCCTGCCGATTCTGCTGAACATCAATGTCAAACTGACTTTATTTTTATTGATTCCGCTGCCGCTCGTCTCCCTGACGGTCAAATATCTGGGCGCGCAGGTTCACGTTCGTTTCGAGAAAATTCAGGAATACTTTTCGGAAATCACGGCGCGGGCGCAGGAAAATCTGTCGGGTGTGCGCGTCATTCGCGCCTACGCGCAGGAAGCGGCGGAGATTGAAAAGTTTCAGGAATTGAATCGTGAATATGCCAAGCGCAACATCGCGCTGGTCAAATACGGCGCGGCGATGCGTCCGCTGCTGTTCTTTTTTATCGGTTTGGGTTTTGTGATAATCGTCGCCGTCGGCGTTCCGATGGCGGTGCGCGGCGAAATTACGGCGGGCGAATTTACGGCGTATATTCTCTATTTGCAGCGAATGATCTGGTATCTCATCGCGCTCGGCTACGTCGTCAATCTTTACCAGCGCGGCACGGCTTCGCTCAAACGATTCGACGAAATTCTGGAAACCGAGCCGACCATTAAAGATGCGCCCGAAGTGCGCGAACAACCGGCAATCAAAGGCAAAATCGAATTTCGGGATTTGAATTTCGCCTATAATGGAACGCCAATTCTGCGTCATATCAATCTGAAAATCGAAGCCGGCAACACCGTCGCGCTCGTCGGCAAGACCGGCAGCGGCAAATCAACTCTGATCAGTTTGATTCCGCGCCTGCTCGACGCGCCGGAAAACACGGTTTTGATTGACGACCTGCCCGTCAAACAATTTCCGCTCGCCCAAATCAGAAAAGCCGTCGGTTTTGTGCCGCAGGAAACTTTTTTGTTTTCGGACACGCTGGCGGAAAATATCGCTTTTGGTGTTGAACAGGATTCAGGATTCAGGATTCAGGATTCAGGGTCAGTAAATCAAGATTCAAGCGGCGTATCTGAAATCTTGAATCTTGAATCTGAAATCAAACGATCCGCCGAAATTGCGAGCCTTGCCGAAGACATCGAAGATTTTCCGTATAAATACGAGCAGTTAGTCGGCGAACGCGGCATCACTTTGTCGGGCGGGCAAAAACAGCGCACGGCGATTGCCCGCGCCGTGATGCGGAATCCGCGCATTTTAATTCTCGACGATTCGCTGTCGGCGGTGGACACTTTCACGGAGGAAAAAATCCTGAACGGCTTGCGCGACGTGCGGCAAAACCGCACGACTTTAATCGTTTCGCACCGCATCTCGACCGTCCGCGATGCCGATTTAATCTGCGTTCTCGACGACGGGCAAATCATCGAACGCGGAACGCACGACGAACTAATCGCTCTCGGCGGCGAATACGCCGACTTATACGAACGGCAGCTTTTGGAAGAAGAATTGGAGGCGACCGATTAAGCGGCGAAAATAAATTTTACCCTCAGGGAACTTTTTTCCGACTTGCGGTGTCTAAGCAGGAAAGACGCGCAGGACCTTTTCAAAATTTAACAACGAAAAATATAAGATGAAAACTATGCGAAAAATTGTTTTTCTGCTCGTGGTATTGGTCTGTTCGTTCGGCGTTTCGGCGCAAACTCAGGGAACGCTCGAAGCCTTCGACAAAAAAGGCGCGGCGGTCGGGGCGTGTCCGCTCAAACATATCTTCGGTCAAAGCCGAGGTCAGCGGATTTCTCGCCCGCGTCACGGTCTCGCAGGAATTCGAAAACAATTTCGCCGCGCCGATTGAAGCCGTCTATACGTTTCCGCTGTCGGAAAATTCGGCGGTTGATAATATGACGATGCTCGTCGGGACGCGCCGCATTCGCGGGAAAATTATGCGCCGCGAAGACGCGCGGAAGGTTTATGAAACGGCGAAAGACGAAGGCAAAACATCGAGTTTGCTCGATCAAGAACGCCCGAACATCTTTACACAGTCGGTCGCCAACATTTTGCCGGACGAAAAAATCACGATTGAAATCAGCTACGTCGAAACTTTGAAATATGAAGACGGCAGTTACGAATTCGTTTTCCCGATGACGGTTGCGCCGCGTTATCTGCCGAATTCGATGAAAGCCGAAGACGCAAATAAAATCTCGCCGCCGATTGCCGCGACTCGCGCCGGACACGATATTTCAATTGCCGTGAACTTAAACGCCGGTGTTCCGGTCGAAGCGATTCGGTCGAATTCGCACGAAATCGAAACCGTCAATTTATCGGCGAGCAGCGCGAGCGTCAAGCTCAAAGACGAAACGACGATTCCGAATAAAGATTTCGTGCTGCGCTACGACGTTTCGGGCAAGCGCATCGAAGACGCGATACTGACGCACCGCGAAGAGCGCGGCGGATTTTTCACGCTGATTTTACAGCCGCCCGACCAATTCAGAACCGAAGATGTCACGCCGAAGGAAATCGTTTTCGTGCTGGACACGAGCGGCTCGATGTCGGGGTTTCCGATTGAAAAAGCCAAAGAAGCGATGAAACTGTCTTTGGAAAATCTTTACCCGAACGACACTTTCAATTTGATAACTTTCGCGGGCGAGACGGCGATTTTGTTTGATGAACCCGTTCCGGCGACGCAGGCGAATCTCGAAAAAGCAAAGGCGTTTCTCGAATCGCGGCAAAGCGGCGGCGGCACGGAAATGATGGCGGCGATCAATGCCGCGCTTGCGCCTTCCGACTCGCAAACGCATGTTCGCATCGTTTGTTTTATGACGGACGGCGAAGTCGGCAACGATTTGGAAATCATCGCCGAAGTGCAGAAACACAAAAACGCCAGAATTTTTTCGTTCGGCATCGGCAGTTCGATTAATCGTTTTCTCCTTAACAAAATCGCCGAAGAAGGACGCGGCGAAGCCGAATACGTCGCGCTTGAAGACGACGGTTCAAAAGCCGCCAAACGATTTTACGAGCGCGTCCGGTCGCCGCTTTTAACCGACGTTTCGATTGACTGGAACGGTTTGCCGGTCGCCGATGTTTATCCGAATCGAATAGCGGATTTATTTTCGGCAAAACCCGTCATCGTTCACGGACGCTACACGAAAGGCGGCAAAGGCACGATAAAATTAAAAGGAAAAGTCGGCGGAATCGAGACGACGCGCGAAATCGCCGTTGTTTTTCCCGAAACCGAAAGCGCGAACAACGTGCTGGCGACGCTCTGGGCGCGGCAAAGAATTGACAATTTGATGAAACAGGATTATCAAGGAATTCAGAACGGCAATGCCAAGCCCGAAGTTCAAAAGGCGATTGCGAATATCGGTCTCGAATATCGTCTACTGACTCAATACACATCGTTCGTCGCGGTCGAAGACGTTATCAGAACGCAGGGCGGCAAGCCGGTTAAAGTTGAAGTTCCGGTCGAGTTTCCAGCCGGAATGAACCGGACGACGACTTTGGGCGAAGACGAAGAAATCATTAATACCATTGGCGCACAGACGACGGTTGATGTTACTTCGGGATCATCGAGTTCAGTTCAGGTCAATGAAAAACGCGCCAAACCCAACAGAGTTAGAACGGTGAAATCTTATGGTCGTGGTTCAGGCAGCGGAGGCGGTTCAGGAAATGGAACAGGTTACGGCTACGGCAACGGAACGGGCAGTGCGCCGCCGCCGCCCTCTCCGCAATCTATCGCTGCTCAAAAAATTTCCGGCGGAGTTCTAAACGGCAAAGCGATAGGTTTACCGAAACCGCCGTATCCGGCAGCGGCAAAAGCCGTTCGCGCCAGCGGCGCGGTCAACGTCCAGATTACGACGGACGAAAGCGGCAGGGTGATTTCGGTCGCGGCGGTTTCCGGTCATCCGCTGCTGCGGGCGGCGGCGGAAAAAGCGGCAATCGGTGCGAAATTTGCGCCGACGCTGCTCTCCGGTCAGCCCGTAAAAGTAATCGGCGTAATTGTTTATAATTTCAAACCGGAAAATGCGGGCAGCGTCAGCGTCGCGGGCGGCGAAACTCATTTGCTGACCAATGATGAGGAATCAGACGTTTCGCCGGAAGGATTGAAACGAAAATTACTCGCCGAAAAACTCTATGTTTGGCTGTTCGCGCTCGTCGAACGGCTGCAAAAAGGCGAAAATGCGCTGACCGCCAACGAAGCCAAATTTGTCAAAGACGGCAAAGCTGCAATTCAAATTCAATTTTCGGCGAAAACACCCGAAGCGTTGGAAAAACTCAAAGATCTCGGCTTTGAAATCGTCAGCGAAAAAGATAAAAATTCGATGCGCGGGAAAATCAGCATCGAGAAACTGGCGAATTTAGCGGAAATCGCCGAAGTGCGCTACGTTTTACCAAAGCTCGAATAATTTAAGCGGACACAGGAAAGTTTTAACAGTTAGGACTTACGCAGTTGAACATTTATTTGATAAAAATAAAGAATGAATCCGCCAAAAGTCAGGGACGAAGATTACATTAACTTTATTATCGCCACGCCGCGCACCGTCACCGCCGCCTTTGCCTCGTCGTGTCAGCCCGGATAGCACAAACGCTCCGGCGCACGATGCGTTTACCCGGCTTTTGTCGCGTCTTGAACCCGACCCGGAAGTCCTGTGGACGGAGGCGCAAACGCAGATTGATTTGAATCGGGGCATTCCGATTCTCGATGATTCGACTCTTGAGAACCCTTACTCGCCCTTCAACGCCCTGCTTTATCGGCACTGGTCGGGCAAGCCAAAAGCGGGGGTCGAGGGCATCAATTTGATTACCCTGTTGTGAACCGACGGC
>JAYVKL010000209.1:0-11215 GCA_043768465.1 Pyrinomonadaceae bacterium | reverse complement strand
GCCCATCATCACCAGAAACATCACTCGGATAACCTTTTCGACTCATCCGAACAATCTGTCAAATCCATCTCAACAGTTCATAACAGCCTCTAGCGCGGTGTCGGATTCTTTAGACGGTATTGTAAGTTGTAAATTAAGTCCGACAACATCGTCATAGTTTTTGTCGGGCATTGAATAAGCGTTCGCCATATTTAAAATTCTCCTTGATTCACCTGTTTAATTGCACAATCTGAGTATAAAACCGATTTTGCCAAAGTCAATTATTTTTACGGAGATTTGCCCGCCTATAACGACGACTATAAAAATTCCACAATTCGTCCGTGTTTGATGAACGAACCGGCGATGTCGGTGAGCGTGTGGCTTGCCGCGCCGAGCCACAATCCGATGAAGGCGTAAAGAAAAGCGTATTCGCCCAAATCGGCGCGAACGTATTCGCCGATGTTCCGCCACGTTTTGGTAAATTCCAGTAGATTCGGCAGTTCGCCGCCCGCGTAGAAAGCCAATAAATACGCCGCGAAAAACGAAAGCAGCGTCAACGCGCCCATAAAATAAACGATTCTCAAGAAAGTTCCGAAGATCAATCCGTGCGACCAGCGCGAGCGGTGTTTGAAAAATACCTGATACGGATACCAGAGATAACAGAAAATGCTCCAGCGCGTGTATTGCTTCGAGTGCGTATCAAGATCGGGACCGAACATCAGCCCGCCGAACGTAAAAGCCGCAGTCACAATCAAAGCGAGCGGCAGACTTCGCGTAAATTGCCACGCCGCCGCGAATGTCGGCGCGACGAACAGAAAGGTTACGGCATCGTGGATTTTTCCTGAAGGCATTTTGCAGTTTTGGAATTTAGATTTCGGCTTCGGCGGGAAATTAACCGTCAGTTCATTCTAACGAAATCCCGTTTGATTTCCAACAAAATTTTGCAGAACGCTTCTAAAGCACATTGTCTTTGGCAAACTGCCGCGCAAAAGTGCGATGAACAGGCGATTTTGTTAAAATTCAACTTTGGCATCCGGCTTGCGAATCTGGAATTTGAAATTTACCGATGAACGACTTTTGGACGAAATTAAAAACGACGCTCTCGATGATAAAGTTCGAGCATACTTTATTCGCGCTGCCGTTCGCTCTTTTGGGCGCGGTGCTGGCGGCGGACGGCTTGCCGACCGGGTGGCAGATTTTATGGATTACGGCGGCGATGTTCGGTGCGCGTTCGGCGGCGATGACCTTTAACCGCATTATTGACCGCCGATTCGACGCGGCGAATCCGCGCACGGCGAACCGCGAACTGCCGAGCGGGAAACTCTCGGTCAATTTCGCCTGGGCGTTTCTTGTTTTTTCAATCGTCCTATTTGAATTCGCCGCTTACAGCCTAAATTGGCTGACGCTTGGGCTGTCGCCCGTCGCGCTTTTGAGCGTTTTGGGTTACAGCTACGCCAAAAGATTTACGAGTTTCGCGCATTTTATTTTAGGCTGGGCGTTGGCGATTTCGCCGACTGCCGCGTGGATCGCCGTGCGCGGCGCGTTCGATTCGGAAGTGCCGCTTTTATTGTCGCTGCTCGTGATGATGTGGACTGCCGGATTCGATGTTTTATACTCCTGTCAGGATTACGAATACGATAAAAAAGCCGGCTTGCGTTCGATTCCGGCGCGTTTCGGAATTAAAAATTCGCTGAATATCGCCCGGCTTTTGCACTTTCAGGCTTTTGTCGTGTTGATTCTGCTTTATTTGGTGACGGGTTTGGGATGGCTCGCGTTGATCGGTGTTGCGGCGGTCGGCGCGTTGATGATTTATCAGCACACGCTCGTCAAACCGAATGATTTATCACGAATGAACGCCGCATTTTTTACGACCAACGCCTTTGTCAGCGTGATTTTATTCGTTACATTCGGCGGCGCGGTTTTTCTTGCTAAAATTTTTTAATATGGCTTCTTCGCGCAAAAGAAACATCGCCTGTCTCGAATCAATGTGGGACAATCGAACGGAAAATCGTCTGAATGTCCTGCCAATGCTCGAAGTCATCGCTCGCGGCTGGAACGTCAAAGTCAGCCATCTGACCTGCAACACACGCGAGGAGTTGAAATATAATCTAAACCTTATGTGCAAACGCAATTACGGCATTTTATACTTCGCCTTTCACGGCTTGCCCGGCTACGTCAAACTGCACGGCGACAAAGTGAGTTTGGCGGAACTCTCGGAGATGATGAACTGCCGCTTTTCAAATTGGATCATTCATTTCGGAACCTGCGGCACGATTCGCCGACCGAAACAGGTTTTGGAATTCGTCGCGCAAACCAACGTCGCCCTCGTTACCGGATTCACTAAAAAAGTTGATTGGATCGAGTCGTCGGCGTTTGAATTACTGCTTTTCCAGGCGTTTCATCTTTACAAAAGCCCGCGCGTCGTCTGCCGCAATCTATTCTCGAAATACCCGGATTTGGCAGCGTTAACCGGCTTTAAGGTATTTCCCGAATTTGTTTGATGGAATTTATACAAGTCGAAACCGAACTGAAATTTGTCGCCATCTTTTACGGTCGCGGCGGTTTTCAATTGGCAATTAAATAAATCTGCGAGAAAAGCGACGGCGATTTTCCAATGATTTCGACGCTGACGCAAATCTTTAATTGCCAAACCGAAAAGTGCGATTGAATCGGCAAATTCGTGTAACATTGATAAATGTATGGAAGTTTTAATTGAGAAAATAAACGGTGAATTTCAGCAGCTTTCAGTCGAAGATTTGCGACAGGTTCGCCAGTTGCTTGATTCGCTAATAGAAAAGAAAGAATCGAAACCTGCGATGACCGAAGAAGAATTCGCGCAACATCTTTACGAAAAAGGAATCATTGGAAAACCGCCGCCGCCGATTACGGATTTTTCACGTTACGAAAATTACGTTCCCGTTAAAGTCGAAGGTGAACCGATTTCGGAAACGATTATTCGGGAGCGCAGATAAATGGCGGCTTTCTTTTGCGATTCGAGCGCGATTGTCAAACGCTATATCGCTGAAACGGGTTCGGCGTGGCTGTCGGCAGCGACCGATCCGAAAAACAATCGTGTTTATGTCGCGCGGATAACTTTTGTCGAAGTAATCTCGGCAATCTCACGCCGCGAGAAAGGCAATCATATTTCGGCGGTTGATGCCGATTATGCAGGATTGACTTCTGAGTAGGATTGTTTGAATGACTTTTTCAAAGTGGAAATCACCGAAAGTTTGATAAATGAAGCGGCAAATCTTGCCAGGAAATATGCCTTACGCGGCTACGATGCGGTTCAACCTGCGGCGGCTTTGAAAACTGAAAAAGAGCGGCTTGCAATTGATTTGCCGCCATTAACTCTGCTTTCCGCTGACACGGATTTAAACGCGGCGGCAGTCAGCGAAGGTTTGACGATTGATAATCCGAATAATCACTGAGCGATTTGGGCTTGAATGAAAAATAAAAAACTAAAATTTGTTGATTTGTTCTGCGGACTTGGCGGCTTCCGTATCGCCTTTGAGAATCTTCGTCCAGATAGCGAATGTGTTTTTTCGTGTGATTTTGATGCCGATTCGCAAAAATCTTACGAAGCGAATTTCAGCGAAAAGCCTTTCGGCGATATTACGGAAATTCCTGAAACAGAAATTCCCGAACACGACGTTTTATTTGCCGGTTTTCCGTGTCAGGCGTTCAGCATTTGCGGCGACGGTAAAGGTTTTGAAGATACTCGCGGAACTTTATTTTTCGACATTGCGCGGATTTTAGAAGCGAAACAACCGCAGGCTTTTGTTCTCGAAAACGTCAAACAACTCGTTTCACATAATCAAGGAAAAACGATTGAAAGAATTATCGAAACGCTCGAAAATCTCGGTTATCAAGTTCATTACAAAGTCTTGAACGCGCTCGATTTCGGCTTGCCGCAAAAGCGCGAACGAGTTTTTATTGTCGGTTTTCGTGAGCCGCAACATTTTGTTTGGAATTTGCAAAAACAGCCGATGAAACCTTTGCGCGAAGGTTTAGAAACCCAGCCCGCGCCGAATTATTTCGCTTCGGATCAGATCAAACAAAACCGTCAGCGAAGCGTCGAACATAAAATTATTATAGACGATTTAACCATCTGGCACGAAAACAAAGGCGGCAACATCAGCCCGCTGCCGTATTCGTGCGCTCTGCGTTCGGGCGCGTCTTACAACTACTTATTGGTCAATGGCAAACGTCGTCTGACGGAACGCGAAATGTTGCGTTTGCAGGGTTTCCCCGAAGATTACAAAATCGTCGTCGGTTATCAAGCGATGCGAAAACTGGCGGGAAATTCGGTGGCGATTCCGTGCGTCGAAGCGGTTTTGCATTCTGTTTTCGATGCTTTGGAAAAGCCGATTCAACCGCAAGTAATCAAACCGAGAACTGCGATACAGGAATCACTTTTTGCACAAATTTGAAGATGCCGACACTCGAAGAGGCCAAAACAAGATTAGATTTAATCATCGGCAAAAGTCGCGTTGATCTCTATAAACCGATTCACATTGCCGAAGTTTTGTATCGCTCGCGGACGGTTGGCGGTTTTGACATAGCAAAACTCGAAACTTTTCAGAATCCCTCTTTGCGTTGGCGAAATGAAGTTACGAGCAAACTGGCGGGAAAGGTTTCGACATCTTCGGCGCGTTACCAGCACGATGTTTGGAGCGAAACGGCAATGACGATTGAGCTTTTGGTTGTGCTGGACGCAGAAAACAAAGCGGCTGACGGCGCAATCGAAAATTATATTTATTCGCGTTACGGTGAACGACAAGGAACGGTTTCGAGCGTCATTTCAGCGATCAAAGATGCCGCGCCCGAAACCTTCAAACTCGAAAATCTTTTAGAACTTTTCATCAAAGAATCAGGCATCAGGCGAAGCATTGATAAGGCTTATGAAATTGTCGTTTATAGTTTGTTTGAAACGGTAATTTCGGCGTTGGAAGCGAAGGTAAAGGTCAGTGTTTCGGAAAATTCAAAGCCGCTTTTGCAGGAATTCTCAGATTTAGCCAAAGTTTCACTCGGCGTTGATGAAAACACTTTTTCGTGGGAGCAAACGGCGCATATTTCTCGCGTCGGTGTCACGAATGCCGCCGACCGAGGTTTAGATATGTGGGCAAATTACGGCGTTGCCGTGTAGGTCAAACACCTGACTTTGAATGAAAAACTTGCCAACAGTATCACCAATCAAGTCGAGAGCAATTCGCTCGTGATTGTTTGCAAAGATGTCGAAGCGAAAGTCATCGAAACTGTTCTGAAACAAATCGGTTATGGGGCGCGAGTGCGCGGAATCGTCAAAGAGTCCGATTTGGTAAACTGGTATGAGAAATGTCTGCGTGGAAAGTTTAGCGACAAACTTGCAAAACCTTTACTCGAAAGACCTTTAAACGGATTTGAAGCGGAGTTTCCGTTTTCAACGACGTTAGCCGATTTTTTGCAAAGTCGGGGTTACAACGATCTGCTGGTTTCTAAATTTTGGAAAATTTAAAATAGATTTATGAAATTTTCATTTGATATGAACTTAAATAGAATCGCCGAAAAGGTTGAAGCTAAAGAGCGTTTGACTTTTGACGAAGGCGTTGAACTTTATAAAACCGACGATTTGAACGCGCTTGGAAAATTAGCAGATTCGGTGCGGCGGAAAAAGCACGGGAAGACGACTTATTTCAACGTCAACCGGCATTTTAATCACACGAATATCTGCGTCGCCGACTGCAAATTCTGCGGTTTCTACAAACGGGCGCGAGAGGTCGGAGCTTATACGCATTCGATTGACGAAGGCATCGAGATTGCGCGGAGCGCGGTCAGAGAAGGCGCGACCGAACTGCATATCGTCGGCGGTTTGAATACGAAATTGCCGTTTGAGTATTACACTGACTTGTTTTCGTCTTTGAAGCGCGAATTTCCGCGTCTGCATTTGAAGGCTTTGACGATGGTCGAACTGGATTTCTTTGCCAGATTTTACAAAATGTCGGACGAGGAAGTGATCGGAAAACTGAAAGCGGCGGGAATGGATTCGTGTCCGGGCGGCGGGGCGGAGATTTTCGCCGAACCGACTCGCTCGCGGATTTGCGATCACAAATGCGACGGCAATCGCTGGCTCGAACTCGCGGGGAAAGTTCATAAAGCCGGACTTAAAACCAACGCGACGATGCTTTACGGGCATATCGAAACCATCGAAGACCGCGTTGACCATTTCGTCAAACTGCGCGAACAGCAGGACAAAACCGGCGGTTTTCAGTGTTTTATTCCGCTTGCGTTTTATCCGAACGGCACGGCTTTATCGTCTCTGCCCGGACCGGACGCGATTGATAATCTGAAAACCATCGCCGTCTCGCGCCTGATGATTGACAACTTTGACCACATCAAAGCGTATTGGGTGATGCTCGGCAAAGCGACGACGCAAACCGCTTTGCATTTCGGCGCAAACGACGTTGACGGCACGATTACCGACGGCGGCGAACTGACGCACGCTTATTCGGTCGAAGAAGGCGGCGAGCAGAAAATGACGAAAGCCGAATTAATCACGATGATCGAAAACGCCGGTTTTGAAGCGGTCGAGCGCGATACGGTTTATAATCGCGTCGAGAAAGTCGCGGCTTGAGGAGTAAAGTATGCAAGTAATTTTAACGGATAATTTTATTCCAAAATTTATTCCCGAAAGAACAAAATCCGTTCGTCTGCAATTTGAATTTGAAGATGACCGTCGAAAAATGACTGCGGACGAATTCTGGAATTTCTGCGCTCGAAATCGGAAACTTCGCGCCGAACTCACCAAAGATGGAGATGTGATAATTATGCCGCCGATCGGATTTGAAACGAGCGACCGAAATGTTGAAATCGTAATGCAGTTGGCAATCTGGGCAAAAGGCGATAAAAGCGGACGAGTAACTGAATCAAACGGCGGATTTATATTGCCGAACGGCGCGACCTACGCTCCCGACGCAGCTTGGACAGGTAATGAAAGATTGGCGAAATTCAGCGAAAAGGAAAAGAAAAAGTTTCTGCCTTTGTGTCCCGATTTTGTGATTGAACTGCGCTCGTCGTCAGACAGCCTGAAAGAACTTCAAGCGAAAATGGAAGAATACGTCGAGAACGGCGCACAACTCGGCTGGTTGATTGACCCGAAAACTAAAAAGGTTCACGTTTATCGCGGCAACGGAGAAGTCGAGATTTTGGATGATCCCGACAAGGTATCGGGCGAAAATGTTTTGGAAAACTTTGAACTGAATTTGTCGGAAATCTGGTAATTGCGCCGGAACATTTTGGAAAAACAGATTTGCGCTTTGAACGAGCAGGCAAATTTTTGAATAATTAGAACGATGAATAATCTTTTTACAGCAAATTTAGCGGAAGTTGACCCGATTATTGCGGGTGCGATAAATGATGAAACGAAACGGCAGTCGGGCGGATTGGAGTTAATTGCGTCGGAGAATTTCGTGTCCGAAGCGGTTTTGCAGGCGATGGGTTCGGTTTTTACGAACAAATACGCCGAAGGTTATCCGAAGAAAAGGTATTACGGCGGCTGCGAGTTTGCCGATGTCGTTGAGCAGTTGGCGATTGACCGCGCGAAGGAGATTTTCGGCGTATCACACGCCAATGTCCAGCCGCATTCGGGAGCGCAGGCGAATATGGCGGTGTTTCTGGCGACGCTCGATCACGGCGATAAAATTCTCGGAATGAATCTGTCGCATGGCGGACATCTGACGCACGGACATCCGATGAATTTTTCCGGCATCAATTACGAGGTGTCCGACTACGGCGTAAATCGTGAAACCGAACGGATTGATTACGACGAACTCCAGCGAATCGCCGAAGAGAAACGTCCGAAAATGCTGATTTGCGGCGCGTCGGCTTATCCACGAATTATTGATTTCCAAAAGATCGGCGAGATCGCGCGTTCGGTCGGCGCAATCGTGCTGGCGGACATCGCGCATATCGCCGGATTAGTCGCCGCCGGACTGCATCCGTCGCCCGTGCCGCACTGCGAATTCGTGACGACGACAACGCATAAAACTTTGCGCGGTCCGCGCGGCGGGCTTATTTTGTGCCGCGAAGAATCGGCGAAAGCGATTGATAAAGCCGTCTTTCCCGGAATTCAGGGCGGACCGCTGGTGCATATTATCGCCGCCAAAGCCGTCGCATTCGGCGAAGCGTTGCGGACGGATTTCAGGGCGTATCAGCAACAGGTTTTAGACAACGCGAAAGTTTTAGCCGAAACTTTGCAGTCAGAAGGTTTGCGGATCGTTTCCGGCGGCACGGACAATCATTTGATTTTGGTTGATGTCTTCGACGGCGGCAAAGGAATTACGGGCAAAGTCGCCGAAAAAGCGTTGGACGCGGTTCACATCACGGCGAATAAAAATACGATTCCGTTCGATCAGAATTCGCCGTTCGTCGCGTCGGGAATTCGGCTCGGAACGCCCGCGCTGACGACGCGCGGAATGAAGGAAATCGAGATGCGGCAGATTGCAAAATTGATTGCCGCGATCATTCGTGAACCCGAATCGGAGGCGGTCAAGACAGCGGTGAAAAATGCCGTCGCGGAACTAACGGCGAATTTTCCGCTTTATGCGCGTCGCGTTCACGGCGGCAAAACGGGTGCCGTTTCGACGAACTAGAAACTTTCAGCCGCGAATAACCCAAATTTTTACGAATGGAAATCAAACTATATTCGTAAGAATTCGGGTTATTCGCGGCTTCTTTTTTAAAATTATGAGCAATCTATCCGACATCGGGTTTCCCGTGCAGAGCGAGCAGGATGTCAATGTTTTAATCACCGAAACGATCAAACTCGTCGAATCAATCAAATGTCCGCAGGGATTTTATCTGCGATTCGCCGATGCTTCGGGCGCGGAAATTTATTTGCAGGGCAATAACGAGCAGGAGTTAATTGGTTTCAATCCGCATTTTGCGGGCAAAAGTCGGCGAAAGGTCGGCTTGACGCAGGCGATTGAACGCGATTCTTCGCAACTCGACGGCGGCTTTCACGCTTGGGCAAATCCGCCGTCGAGTCAGCAAGACGGTGAAATTTCCGGCGAATATCCGTTTGTTTTCGATGCGCCGGATTTTCGTTTGAATGAAATTGCGAGTTTTCCGCAAGTTTGCGAAGTTCAACTAACGGCTTTCGCGTCAAACGATTTTCAAATGTTTGCCGACGAGCAGGAATACGATCAAAGTCAAACCGATGAAACCAAATATACGGCGAAATTTTTCGTTTCGGTCGGGCTTTTTGCTCACGACAAGACTGACGAAAGTTTTAATTGGTCGGTCGTGCGTCCGGTCGGGAAATTTGCGGGCGAAATAAAGGAATTTGAATCGAAAACCAACGAACTTTCGGGCGAACAATTTTACTGGCTGCTGGTCGAAACCTTGGGCGGCGAGGTTGATGTCGTCGCCGATGTGAAACTGATTGCCGGCGAACCGAAAATCGGCGGCATCGTGAGCGGGCAGTTCTGGCTTTCGGGAAAAATAATTTGAGTGAATACAATTATTTTAACTCATCGTTCCCAATAGCTCTTGGCTTTCATATCGAGCATCGGAAACGCGATGTATTCGACTTGTCTACCGGAATCGCGCAGTTTTTCAACCATTTTCAGCGCGGCATCGGCGTTGCGCGTGTGGACGACGAACGAGGCGGAACGCTGTAAATTCTTGTTTTCGTAAAGCCATTCGGCGATGGCGTAGCCGGTGCGGGAGAAATCGTCGTGGTCGTTGGATTCGTAATGTTCGGGCAGCAAATCGTGGTCGAGAAAAACCGCGTCATAGGCGTATTTGCTCAAGTATTCTTTGGCTTCTTCGACTGTTTCAGCGATGTCGAGTTCGTCGCCGTCGAATTTTTTTGAAAACCAGCGATGCCGCCGTTCGTCGTCGTCGAGAACGAAAACCGAGATCGGACTGCGTTCGGCTTTGAGGTCAATCAGTCCGAATCGAAGCATTAAACTGCGTAGGAAACTCATAATTTATAAAACTCTGTTCAAGCAGATTTAAATATAACACAAGGTAAAATTCATAAAAATTCGGCGGCGCAAAAATTTATCGCCCGATATGAATTTTTTGTTAAATCGTAAGTCTTGTCTTTTCATCAACTTCACTTTTTTCGATTCTTCCGGTTGCGCCGCCGCCCGATGTTTACTGCATAGTGAGCCGTGTGAAAAAACTTGTAATCATTTTTTCCGGTGCTATAATCCAAGACAGATACTCCGCAGTTTTGAGGATTCTTCCATAACCAGATTAAACGAATAAAAGTTTTCAGTTCGCCGAATGCCACAAGAAAAAGCGACAATTTATCCTTTGTTTGCCGTGCCTGATTTGCCGTCGGAGCGAATGCCCTACGACGTGCCGCCAATCAATGACGAACCGGAAGTTTGCCCGCTCTGCTACGGTTCGGGGATGGAAATCGTCAAAGGTAAGGGAGCGCGTCCGTGCGGCTGCCGCAAGCAAAAATCGCATTCTAACTTGATCGAGAAGGCGAAAATTCCGAAACGCTACGAAAATTGCCACTTTCACAGCTACCGCGTTTTAAATCCGTCGCAGGATCGCGCGTTCCGTTTCGCGTCGAAACTGACGATGGATTATCCGGCGGTCGAGCGCGGATTACTGCTGACAGGAACGGTCGGAGTCGGCAAGACGCATCTCGCCGTTTCAATTTTGAAAGGTTTGACCGAACGCGGGTTTACCTGTCTGTTTTATGAATTCGGCGCACTTTTGAAAAGCATCCAGGATTCGTATAACAGTGTTTCGCAAACTTCGGAACTGAAAGTTTTGCAGCCGATTTACGATGCGGAAGTGCTGGTTTTGGATGAAATCGGCGCGTCGAAACCGACCGACTGGGTGCGTGACACGATGGCGAACATTATCAACACGCGCTACAACGACAAAAAACTGACGATTTTCACGACGAATTATCTGGACGAACGCCGCGCCGAACGCGAAGAAACGCTCGAAGACAGAATCGGCGTTCGCCTGCGTTCACGCCTTTACGAGATGTGCAAAACCGTTTCTCTCAGCGGCGAAGACTTCCGGCGCACGTTCGACCAAATCACGCCGATCAAGAAAAATCAAAGATAGTTTACAGCCGCGAACAACACGCCCAAATCTCGGATCAATCTATAGAACCTGTTTGCAATTAGGCGATTCTTCGCAGGATTAACCGGATCGCGCAAATCCGAATCTTTGTTTCACTCGTTTTCAATAACCCCTCACAATTCTTCCATAACCCCCGACA
>JAYVKL010000208.1:0-23656 GCA_043768465.1 Pyrinomonadaceae bacterium | reverse complement strand
CACGTCTTCGGTCGTCATCGTCAATTTGACGTTGCGCCCGATAGGAACGTGCAGTTCGTTAATTTCACGCTGTCCCGTGCCGTGCTGGAATTTCCACATCCATTGTTTCCCGACCACATAAATTTCCATCGAATCCGCCGGCGGACGATACTGGTTGTAATAGACGACGGCACCGCCGAGAAAAATCGTCATCGAGATAACGAACGGAATGATTGACCAGATGGTTTCCAGCGCAATCGAGCCGTGAATCTCCGCGCCGGTCGCGTATTTTTCTTTCTCACGATATTTGACAAAGAAAAAGAAAACGGCGGCGGCAATGCCAATCGTAAAAAACGCACTGATAAAAATCAGGTAGAAATAGAGCGTGTCCACCTGCCACGCAAAAGTGGAAGCCTGTTCCGGGAATAACGGAACCCAAGAATTCGTTTGCATAATCTAATTTAATCGAGAAACAAGCAGCCGAGAAATGAACCTCAAACTTCCCTTCGGAGTCGAATTTCAATTCTCAACTCTCGTTTTTCATTTAATTTTACCGCGCCGCAAAAAAATGAAAATCATCGCGCCCAGTCCTAAAACGGTGGCAATCGCCATCAAACGCATCACTTTCAAAATCGCCAGCCCGTATTTTCCGGTTGCCGGATCGTAATGAAAACAATACAAATAAAGTTTTTCCGTCGCGCTGCCGATTTTGCCTTCCGCCGATTCCATCAAACCCAATTTCAAATCCTTCGGCGCGTAGTCAATGCCGTAAAAATACTTTGAAATTCTGCCGTCCGGCGTGATTAGCGTGATGCCGCCCGCGTGGGCGAACTGATTGGTCGCCTCGTCGTATTTATAATTAAAACCGACCGTCTGCGTAACTTTATCAATTTCGCTCTGCGTTCCGGTCAGAAAATGCCAGCCGTTTTCCGCGCCCGCCCGTTCGTATCTCGCTAGATAGCTCGCCTTTTTATTTTTAGTCAAATCGGGTTTGTCATTTTCCCGCGCGTCGAAACTAATCGCCACCACGTCGAAATCTTTTCCCGCATTAAACGAAATGCCTTTCAAACTTCCGGTCAAACCGTTCAAAACCTCGTTGCAGAGCATCGGACATTCGTAATAAACCAGTGCCAGAACGACCGGTCTGCCTTTGCCGAAAAACTCTCCTAGTTTGACGACGCTGCCGTTTTCGTCTTTGAATTCCGCGTCAAACGGCAATTGCCCGTTCAAGTTCTGCTCGATGCCGACCGTTTTCAAGACCGGCGGCAAACCGGCACTGACTCCGGCTTGCGACGGATCATATGTTTTCGGCGCGTAAAGCGGTGAATTGTAATGTTCGGTTTTTTGTGCCGACACGTTCGCCGCCACAACCAGAACACCCAAACTCAATAAAAGTTTCAGTTTCAAAAATACTGAAATGCCTGAACTTTTTGTCATAAAATCCTTTATCAGCGATGATTTCGGTTTGATTTCTCACCGCTCATCTTTATTATTTTACCGGCGTTTGTCGCTCGCGGTTCTGCCCGCGCTCGAATAGGAAACGAATCGCTGCGCTTCGTCCAGAGCCTTCTGCGTTTCTTCGCCGGCGCGGGTTTTGACGTTCTGCTGGAGCAGTCTGTTTTTTGCCTCTTCAATCGGCAGCGTGATGACCGTTCCGGTTTTTAAATCCGTCTTGCCGTCTTTCCATTGCTTTTCCCACTGGTCGCGGAGTTCCCGATATTCCGACTGCGGAGCTTTCAATTCCAGATTGACGCGCCCGGTTTCAGTATCTACGCCGTAGCCCGGCGCGGCTTGCAGACGCGGTTCGGGCGGCAAATTCTCCTGCGGACTCATCGCCATCGGACCTTTCGCGTCTTTCGTCTCCGCCGCCTGATCCGACATCACGTTCAGCAGAAAATACATTAAGCCGAAGGTAATCACGATCAGCAGAAACAATCCGACGGCAAAGTAGATGATGCCGCGCAGCCCGATAACATTAGTTTCGTATGCTCGGTCAAAGTTGACAAAAGATTTTTCGTGTTTCGCTGCCATATAACTACTGTAAAATACGAACCGGCAATTACGAATCCGGGCGATTATAAAATCTCGTAATCTGGAATTCGTTCCCTTCTAATGTGCTTTTCCGTGATTGATCGCGCTCTCCAAATAAGGATCGTTGACCGGCACGAGCGGACGCTTCATCAATTCGCCGAAGAAATACCACAGCCAGATTCCGCCGACTCCGAGCGGCGCGATCAGATACATCCAACTGAAACTCGTGATGAAATCCGCCGACTTGCCGCCCATTCCGATTTGCGGGCTGGGACCGATCAAGTAGAACATATCAACGAGCCGTAAAAATAAAATCAAAATCGCCGTCGCCGCCAGCCATTTGGCGTTGCGTTTTAAATCGCGGTTGAGCAGCACCAGAAACGGGAAAGCGAAATGAAAAACAATCAGCAAAACCCCGATAACGCCCCACGTTCCTTCCATTCGCGCCAGATACCAACGCGTCTCCTCCGGCAAATTCCCCGACCAGATAATCAAAAATTGCGAGAAGTTAAAATATGCCCAAACCATCACGAGCGCGAGCATCAATTTTCCGATGTCCTGGAAATGCCGGCTGCCCAAAACCCGATTCATCGGAGCCATGTTCGCCAGCGCCGCAAGCAGAGCGACGGCAAAACAAAAACAACTCAAAGCCCAGCCGGTCGCAAACAGCAATCCCCAGATCGTCGAATACCAGTGCGGGTCGAGTGTCATCACCCAATCAATGGCGGCGAAACTAACGACTAAAACATAAAAAACCATTGTCGGACCGGAGAACTTCGACGAGTCTTCCGCCATTTTTAAAGCCGTCTCGAAATCGTTCGATTGATCTTGCTTGAGCGACCATTTATTGAGGAAATACTGCATTGTCCACAACAACGCCAAATACATCGCGGCGCGGACGATAAACCAGAACGGTGTCAGATAAGGCTGCCGCCAGTTAACGATGTCGTCGTCTTTGCCGATTAAATTGGTCCATTGGTAAACCGAATGCATGGCGACACCGATGGCAATCGGAACAAACAAAACGGCGATTATCGGCAGAGTTCGGGAACACGCTTCGGCGATTCGGCGAATGACGATTCCCCACGCACCGCCGGTCAAATGCTGCAAAATTAAAATACCCAAACCGCCGATGCCGATGCCGCCCCAGAAGATAAATCCGAGCAGCCACGCGCGCAAAGCCTGCTCGCGCTGTTCGGGCAGAAATAACGCGACTCCCAAAACGATCATCGAAAAGATGCCGCCGATACCGAGCGCAATCGGTCGCCAACGAGTAAGGTCGGTGGGCGCGTTGTAGTTTATTGCTTCTTCTTGTCTGTTCATCTAGCGTGTGCCTCCCGTCGCGTCGTTTTTCGGCGCAGTCGGTGTGCTGCTCGGATTCGGTGCCGCGCTTTCCGCGTTTGTTTTGTTGGGTAATACGGTCATCGAAAGGTTTCCGTTCGGATTCTGACTGATTTGCAGAGTCCGAATATAAGAGACGATTGCCCAGCGGTCGGCAGGCGGAATCTGCGAAGCGTAACCGTTCATTTTGCCTTGCCCGTTGGTGATGACATCGTAAAAATGTCCGACCGGCGCGTTTCGCAGACGGTCGTCGTGATAAGTCGGCGGTTTGGAAAAACCGCGCCGCACGACCATCCCGTCGCCGCTTCCGACCGGACCGTGACAGACGATGCAGAAAACTTTGTAACGCTGCTCGCCGCGATCAATCAAATCTTCGGTTACGGGAAGCGGAAACTCTGCCACCAAGCCGGAGAAGTCCGTTACCAAACTATTTCCCGAAGCGTCCACCGCCGGAGTCGCCGCCGGATTCGGAGCCGCCGGTGTTTGTCCGCCGGCGGCGGATTTACCGGTGTAAAAGGCTTTATCTTCGCGCAGATAACCGCGCGGCACGGTGCCCTCCGGCAAATCGCGCGAAGCCCGTTTGTCGTTGAAAAAATCGCTCTCCCGAAACGCTCTGTAGCGCGGCTGATCCTGCATATCGTAACGACACGCCGTTCCCATAGAAAAGGTCAGGAGACAAAAGGCGAAAATTAAAAATCGCCCGCTCATCTTTCTTTTTTCCATTTCGCCTTTCATAATCACTTCCGCCCGCAGATTATTCTTCAACATCAAAAACCTCCTGCGCGTTTAGAGTCTGCATAAAATTTCTCGTTTCTTCGTAATCGAATTTCGCGTCTTTGCTCTCGATTAACAAAAAGAATTTTTCGCGGGTCGCCAACGCAAAACGCGGCACGTTGAAAACCGGATGATACGGCTGCGGCAAACCGTTTAGTAAAATCATTCCGAAAACGGCGAACGAAGCCGCCACTAAAATCGTCAACTCGAAAGTCGGCGGAATAAACGACGGCAGACTAAAATACGGACGACCGCCGACGATAATCGGATAATCAATAACGTGAACGAACACCTGCAAGCCGATGCCTGAGATCAACCCGATGATGCCGCCGCCCAAAACCATAAACGGCAGAATCGAACGCTTGATGCCGAGAGCTTCGTCAATTTCGTGCAGCGGAAACGGCGAGAAGGCATCGGTTTTTTTGTAGCCGGCTTCCCGGATTTTATTCGCCGCGTCAATCAGTTGCGTCGGCGTATCGAATTCCGCTAAAAACCCGTAAATTTTCTTATCCATAAACTTTTCGCCCTGCGGCTTTGCAGTCAACCGCACCGGCTGGCAAACGGTTTGACACGGGTGAGTTGCCCTTTGTAACCGTCGGCGGACGAGTTCGGTTGACTGCAAACTTTATTAAACAAATATTCTTTACGCCTTCTCCGCTCCTTTTGTAACATTCACGTTTTCATCGTATTCTTCGTGATGCCCGTGAACGTGCGCGTCCGGCAAAAGCGTTCTGACCTCAAAAATCGAGATGATCGGCAAAAATCGCACGAACAGGTAAATCAGCGTCACGAAAAATCCCATCGTTCCCAAAAACATTGACCAGTCAAAGACCGTCGGCGAATACATCGCCCACGATGACGGCAGAAAGTCACGGTGCAGGCTCGTCACGATAATGACGAAGCGTTCGAGCCACATTCCGACGCTGACGACGATTGAAATAACAAACAGCCAAAACTCGCTTTCGCGGAAACGCTTAAACCAGAGAAGCTGGATCGAAATACCGTTGCAGAAAATCAGGAGCCAGTAAAACCACCAATACGGACCGGTCCAAATACGATTCTTAATCATAAAATACTCGTATTCGTTCGCGCTATACCAGCCGAAAAACGCTTCCATCGCGTAGCCGTAAACGACGATCAAGCCGGTCGCCAGCATCACCTTCGCCATGTAAACAAGGTGCGTATGCGTGATGAAATCCTGCATTTTGTAAACCCGGCGCAGCGGAATGCACAAAATCAGCACCATCGCAAACCCGGCGAAAACGGCTCCAGCGACGAAATACGGCGGGAAAATCGTCGCGTGCCAACCCGGAACCTGCGCCACCGAGAAGTCGAACGAAACGATGGAGTGAACCGATAAAACCAGCGGTGTCGAAATCCCGGCGAGCAGCAGATAAGCGATCTCGTAACGATGCCAGTGCCGCGCCGAACCGCGCCAGCCCATCGAAAGCAAACCGTAAATAATTTTGAAATACTTATTCTTCGCCCGGTCGCGCAAAGTCGCCAAATCGGGAATCAAGCCGACATACCAGAACAATGCCGAAACCGTCGCGTAAGTCGAAACCGCGAAAACGTCCCACATCAGAGGCGAACGAAATTGAGGCCACATCCCCATCGTGTTCGGATACGGAAAAAGCCAGTATGCCAGCCACGGTCGCCCCGTGTGCAGCAGCGGAAAAAGTCCGGCGCAGGCGACCGCAAACAGCGTCATCGCTTCGGCGAAGCGGTTAATCGAGGTGCGCCATTTCTGATTCAGCAGCAGCAGAATCGCGGAGATCAGCGTTCCGGCGTGTCCGATGCCGATCCACCAGACGAAATTGATAATGTCGAACGCCCAGCCGACCGGCTGATTATTGCCCCAGATTCCGACTCCGGTGGTAACGAGGTAAACGATAGTGCATAGAAGGACTTGGGCGATCATAAACGCGATTCCAAATCCGATAAACCAGTGATACGGAGTTTTTTTCTTTAACGCCAAATCTCCGATTTGGTCGGACACCGTTCCGAACGTGTGTTCGCCTTCGATCATCGGCGGTCGAAGCCTTCTCTCCAGTGCTTGTGCGTCTTGTGCGTTTTGCATCTTGTTTCCCGTTTACTTCCCGCTAAAAATTTAATGACCGCTTTCGCCCGTTTTCTGCTCGCCCGTCTTCGCGTCGGCTTTCGCCGGTTTCGGTGCTATGTAATCCGGCATTTCCCGGTTTTGATTTCTCAGGCTGGCTAGATACGTCGTGCGCGGCTGAGTATTTAATTCGTTCAGCAAATTATAATTGCGATGATCCTGCTTCAGTTTCGTGACCTGCGCGTTCGGATCGTTCAGGTCGCCGAAGACAATCGCGTCCGCCGGACAAACCGCCTGGCAAGCCGTTACGATTTCGCCGTCGCGCACTCGTCGCTGGTCTTTCTCCGCTTCGATTCGCGCCGCCGCGATGCGTTGGGTGCAATAAGTGCATTTTTCCATCACGCCGCGACTGCGAATCGTGACTTCCGGGTTTCGCATCAGTTTATACTGCGGCGTATTCCAATCCTGATACAGCAAAAAGTTAAACCGGCGAACTTTATACGGGCAGTTGTTCGAGCAGTAGCGCGTTCCGACACAGCGGTTGTAAACCATATCGTTCAAGCCTTCCGCGCTGTGAACCGTCGCGTGAACCGGACAAACCGTTTCGCACGGAGCCTGTTCGCACTGCTGGCATAACAGCGGCTGAAAGTGCGGTCCGTCCGGGTTACTGATGTCGTCGCCGATGTAGTATGCGTCAATTCGCATCCAGTGCATTTCGCGGCTCCGCTCGACCTGTTCGCGCCCGACGACGGGGATATTATTTTCCGACTGACACGCGATGACGCAGGCGTTACAGCCGACGCAACTGTTTAAATCAATCGTCATTCCCCATTTATTGCCCGAATAAACAAAGCCCGGATACATCGTCTGATCGTATTCGTCGTGCTGGTGTCCGTTTTTGATTTCCGTCTCTAAATTGTTGGCATCCCAAACGCGCAGAATGTCGCGCCCTTCCATATTAAAATGAATCTGCGTCGAGGCGATGGTTTTCTGCTCGCCGGTTTTTGCCACTTCGCCGCCCGCGCTCCACATCGCATTGGAACTCTGCACATCGAAGGCGTTGTAGCCGATGCCCGACCCGATGCGCCCGGCACGGGTTCGCCCGTAACCCATATAAATCGTGATCACATCGTCCGGCTGACCGGGCGTAATCCACATCGGAACGCCCTGTGCGATTTCCGCGCCATTCATTTTCAGCTTTACCAGATCGGACAATAAGTTGCCGCCTTTCGTATTAACGAAAGTCGAACCCTGCGCTCCGCCGACGTATTCCTCGTTTTTCACGCCCTGATTGATGCCCAGCCTCTCCGCCGTTCGCGGGCTGACCAGCGCGACGTTTTCCCAGGTGATTTTCGTTAACGGATTCGGCAGCTCCTGGAGCCAGCCGTTATTGGTGAAACGTCCGTCATAAACGCTCGGATCGGGCAGAATCGAGATTTCCAAACCGCCGTCCGCCGCCGGCGCGGTCGGCTGATTCATAAACGCGCCGTTAACCGAAACCGTTTTTGCCGCCGCCGCTGAATTGGCAACAAATCCGTTATGGACGGCCTTGCGCCAGTTGTCGTCAAAACTCTTCGGCGCGGGATTAACATCGCCGCCCGTCGGATTGGCATTTTGATTCTGCGGCGCACCCGGAACCGTCGCGGCGTTGGTCGCCGGACTCTGATTCTGCGCCGCGCTGACCGTCGGGCGCGTCATTTGATTGTTCGGCGGCTGGCTGCCCGTCGTCGCCGTCGTCATCGCTCGCGGCGCGGCGGCGGTGAAACCCTGTTTCTGCCAATTTTCTTTAACGATGTCGTAGTCTTTCTTGTCGTAATTTTCCTTGACGAAGAGCTGCGCCATTTCGTGAATACTATGACTTTCGTAAATCGGCTGAATCAACGGCTGAACGATTGAAACCGTGCCGTCGAAAGCGCGGGTGTCGCTCCACGTTTCGAGATAATGTTTTTCGGAAACGTGCCAGTAGCAAAGCTCGGCGGTCTCGTCTAAGTAACGTCCCAGATGAGCCGTGAACGGGATTTTATTCCTCATCCGCTCGGCGTTCAATTTTAAATCGGCGGGCGTGTTATAAACCGGATTGCCGCCCATAACAATCAGCATTTTCACCGCGCCGCCGTCAATTTCGGCGATTAGCTGCCGCAGTTGGTCAATTTGCAGAACATCGGCGAACGGCTGCATCGGCTCGATATAAGTGACCGTCGCGCCGACGTTGCCGAGCGTTTGATTGATCGCATAAACGACGGCGTGAACCATCGGCGGTTGATTGTCGCCCGCGATGACGATGGATTTTCCGCGATTCGCCTGTAAATCTTTTGCCAGTGCCTGAATCCAAACGGCGTTATCGGTATAGGTCGAACTCGCGCCCGCCACGCCGACCGCCGCCGCAATCGCTTTAGCAATCTCCGGCATCTGACTCGGTTTGACCGCCAGCCGGTGATCGGATTTCGCGCCGGTCAAAGTCATCGTCGTCTCGATGGCGTAAAGACGGTTGATGTCGGTTTTTTCGTGATTGTAAACGCGGGCTTGATTAAAATCCTTGATGTAGCGGACGTTGAAATTCGAGAAAATATCCGCGTCGAGCGAAACGACGCGCACCGCCTGATCGAATTTATAAATCGGCTGGGCAGGCGACCCGAAAGCCATTTTCGCGCCCGCGATGGAATTATCCTTGTTAACCGGCTCGTATTGATACCAGCGCGCGTTCGGCATCTCCGCTAAAATTTGCCGCATCTGGGCGATTAGAGTCGGCGAGGTCACCGTCTCCGTCAAAAATCTCACGCCCGCGCCGCCATCCACCCGATTTTCATCGAGCTTCGAGCGAAGCTGCGTCATAAACCGCTGCCACGTCGAAGGCGTTCCCCGATAGACGACTTCCTGCGAGCGGTCCGGGTCATACATATCCAAGAGCGAAGCCTGCGCTAAGACATCCGTCGCGCCGAGACTTTGCGGATGATCCGGGTTGCCTTCGATTTTCGTCGGACGACCTTCGGTTGATCTCGCCAGCAGCCCGGTTGCCACGCCGCCGAGCGTCATCGCCGTCGCGTAAAAGTTCGGTTTGCCGGGAATCAATTCCTCCGGCTGTTTGACGTAGGGAATGAGTTTTTCGGCGGGCTGAATGACACAGCCGGTCAAACCGGCAAACGCCAGCGATGCGCCCATCACTTTGATAAAGTTGCGGCGGCTCAAACCGTCTTCCCATTCTTCGGCGTGCTGCGGATACTCGTTTTTGACAAACTCTTCAAATTCCGGCGCATCGGAAAATTCTTCGACGCTGCGCCAATAATCCTTTCCGCTTTTTTGGAGAATCGAATCTCGTAATAATGCAAAGTTTGTTTTGCTGTCTTTGCTCGACATTTTATTTTAATTCCTCAGAATTTTTCGCCACCGGAAACACGGCGAAACACGAAAAATCCAATTCGTAAATTTTGTGTTAGCTGGTCGTCACTCGTGGTTTCGTTTTCTTTTCTCGTCTTTAACTTAAAGCGTTTTTGCAACTGATTTGAGCCGTCTTTAGCGATGGCAACTCGAACAACTCGTCATCATTTCCTTGCTTCTGATTTTGTAGTCGGCTTTCAATTTTAATCTTTCCTCCGCCGTTATGTCGCCGTCGCGCCAATTCATATTGTAGATTTCCGATTTCGGACGAATAAATTTCTCCGGCTCGCGGTGACACGACAGACACCATTCCATCTGCAAAGAGTTTTCTTGGTAAACGGCGGGCATATTGTCAATCTGCCCGTGACACGTCGAACAGCCGACACCTTTGGCGATGTGAATGCTGTGATTAAAATAGACGAACTCCGGCAAATCGTGAACCTTTTCCCATTCAAGCGGTTTGTTGTCGCGGTAGCTGGCGCGCACCGGCTCTAAATACGGGCTGTCCGACCAGATTTGCGAGTGACAGTTCATACAAGTCTGCGTCGGCGGAATTCCGGCGGAATAGGAGGTTTCCACCGACGTGTGACAATAACGACAATCAATACCGTCGTCGCCGACGTGATGTTTATGGCTGAACTGCACCGGCTGCTGTTTTTCCACATACCGTCCGGTCAGGTAGCTCGACCGCGCAACCTGCGTAAAGATTAGTCCTGCCACGCCCGCCAGAACAATCACTGCCACAATGCTGATTCTGGCGGCGTTATTCGCCGAATGATGAAAGATTTGTGCCATTTTTACTTTTCTATCTAAAGTTTATAGTTTTCCCGCTTCCGGCTTGAATGCAATCCGAAATGCTGGGAAAATTGATTTTCTTTATTAAGACCCGAATGCAAAATACTTGACTTTAATTCTACAGAACTTTGCAAAATCCGCAAATTCCACATTCCACCTAACTAGAAAGATAAAATTCTTTCAGACTTTGTGCAAGTTTTCACTAAATTAGTTTAACTGATAAAACAGATGAAAAAATTACGAGTTACGCCGTCGGCAATAAAAAATGATTTGGCGGGCAAAAGGTTTTCGGTCTGAGTCTCTGAAGGCGAATAATTTTGAGCGAACCGTTTTAATCGGCGTAATTATCTGACTGTTCACGGTCAACTATTCGCTGTTCGGCGGGCGAATTATGTCGGGCATCGCGTTTTTTAAATCGCCTAACGCCTTAAATTATGCTTTTTATCCGTTTCAAGGTTTCGCCGAAAGCAGCGCGACACCGATGGCGGCGGCGTTCCCGCCGAGTTCGCCGCTGACGATTTGCGTCGCGGCAAACGAAGGCGCAAACGAAAGCTCGCGCGCCCGTTCGATGATCGAATCGAGAACTAAATTTTCCGCCTCCATAATTCCGCCGCCGATGACGATTCTTTCGACATTCAGCAAATTGATAACTCCGGCGAGTGCCGTGCCGACGTATTTGCCCGTTCTCTCCAGCATCAAAACGGCGAAATCGTCGTTCTCCCGCGCGGCGTTGATCACGTCTTTCAAACCGATTTCCTCTTCGTCCAGACTGCTCAAAGAGGAAGTGCCGTCCTGTTGAAAACGGCTTTTAGTGCGCCGCACGATGCTCGCGGCGGAGGCGACATCTTCGAGTTTTACGCCTTCGGAATTGATGACGATATGACCGAATTCGCCGGCGAAACCGCTCGCGCCGTGCCAGATTTTTCCGTCGAAAATCAACGCGCCGCCGATTCCGACACCGAGCGTCGCGTAGAACAGATTGCGGCTTCCGCGTCCCGCTCCGCCGATAAATTCGCCATAACCGGCGGCGTTCGCGTCGTTTTCAACCGTGATTTGCAGATTTGTCGCCGCTTCCATCTCGCCGATAAAATCAATCGTTTCGTGTTCGGGAATATACGTCGAAAAAGCGACGCGCCGCGTTTCCTGATGCACCAATCCCGGCACGGCGACTCCGATTTTCTCGAATTTCCCGAATCGCGTTTTGGTTTCCCTGATGAATTTTATAAGCTGCGAAAACAGCGTCTGGTCGCCGCCAATCGGGTTTCTGTAAACGTCAACCAACCTGCCGCCCGCGTCCAGACAAGCCGCTTTTAACCATAATTTGGAAACTTCCACTCCGACCATTACACCCGCACGATTATTAGCTTCGCTCATTATTAAATTTACTGAAAATTAGGCTTGAAAACTATCGAAATTTTAGACACTTGAATCTCAAGAGTCAAACAAAGCGTTTAGAGAAGGCGATTTTACGAAACCGCTTTTAATAATCTTTCAAATAATCGGTGCCAATAATCCGCTCGATAGCCTTGGAAATTACAAAGATGCTAGAGTTAGTTTATGGAATTGACGGTTGCCGTAACGGGCGCATCAGGCACGATTTACGCGCAAAAAACCTTGCAGTTATTGGCGGCGAGCGGCACGGTCGAGACGATCAATCTGATAATGTCGAGCGTCGTGCCGACCGTCGCGCAAGTCGAATTGGGCGTTAATCTGAAGGATTTGAATCAGAAAAAAATCAACGCCTGGCTCGGTTTGGACGAAAATTCAAAGCTGATTCGCTATTGGCAATTGGACAACCTGGCGGCGAAACCTTCGAGCGGCTCGAACAAACAAGCCGGAATGATCGTCGTGCCGTGTTCGATGGGAACTTTGGGGGCAATCGCTTCGGGCGCGGGAACGAACCTGATTCACCGGGCGGCGGACGTTTGTTTGAAAGAGCAACGAAAACTCGTCATCGTGCCGCGTGAAACACCTTTTAACGCGATTCATCTGGAAAATATGTTGAAGTTGTCGCGCCTCGGAGCGCAGATTCTGCCCGCCGCGCCGTCGTTTTATCACAAGCCGAAAACGATTGACGATTTGGTTAATCATCTGTGCTGCCGCATTTTAGATCAGTTCGATATTCCGCATTCCAAAAAATCGCAGTGGACCGGCGAAGAGGTTTCGCACGGAGAATAAAAGCACGGAGAATAAAAGATGGAAACGGTCGAAAGATTTTCCAACCGCGTCGAGAATTACGTTAAATATCGCCCGACTTATCCGCCGGAAGTTTTGCATTTGTTCAAAGACGAAATGAATCTGCAAATTGATTCGACGGTCGCCGACATCGGCGCGGGAACCGGCATCTCCGCGAAAATTTTTCTCGAAAACGGCAATCGTGTTTTCGCCGTCGAGCCGAACGCGGCGATGCGCGAAGCGGCAGCGAAATACCTTGAAGATTACCCGAATCTGATTATCGTCAACGGAACTTCCGAAGCGGCGACGCTCGGAAACAAGGCGGTTGATTTCGTCGTCGCGGCGCAGGCTTTTCACTGGTTTAAACAGACGGAAACGCGGACGGAATTCGAGCGAATCTTGAAGAAAAAAGGATTCGTCGCCCTGATTTGGAACGAACGCCAGCTCGATTCGACCGACTTTCTGCGCGGTTACGAGTGGCTTTTAGTCGAGTTCGGAATGGATTACGAGACGATTCGCCACGATCATATTACGAAAGAAACTCTGCGCGATTTCTTTCAAACCGATTTCAGACAGGCGATTTTTCAGAACGCTCAAACGGTTGATTTCGACGGCTTAAAAGGGCGAATGCTTTCGTCTTCATACGTTCCGCCGCCGGAGAATCCGTGTTTTCCGGCGATGCTGAAAAACCTCGAAACGCTTTTTGCAGAACACGCGGAAAACGGTAGAATAAACATCTTATACGACACCAAAATTTTCTACGGACAACTCTGAGTTTGTCTTATTTTATGAACGCACAACAATCAGAAAAAAGAACGATTACCGTCGCGCATTCGCCCGATTCGGACGATGCCTTTATGTTTTACGGCTTGGCGACGAACAAACTCGAAACCGACGGGCTGAAATTTGAACACACCCTAAAGGATATTCAATCGCTCAACGAAGACGCGAAAAACGGCGTGTTCGATGTTACGGCGATCAGCTTTCACGCCTACGCTTATATTGATGACAAATACGCGCTGCTGCCGCACGGCGCGAGCATCGGCGATAAATACGGTCCGATTTTAGTGTCCAAAGAACAGTATAAACCCGAAAATATTCCGAACCTGAAAATCGCCATTCCCGGCGAATTAACCAGCGCGTTTTTGGCGATGCGGATTTACAATCAGGCGTTTGAATACGTCGTCATGCCGTTCGACAAAATCATTGACGCGGTGAAAACAGGCAAGGCCGACGCGGGACTGCTGATCCACGAGGGACAGCTTTTTTACAAGAGTATGGGTTTGCACAAAGTCATAGATTTGGGCGAGTGGTGGTTCGAGAAAACCGGCTTGCCTTTGCCGATGGGCGGCAACGTCATTCGCCGCGATCTAGGCGAAGAACTGATGCTGAAAGTTTCTAAGTGTCTGCATAAAAGCATCAAGTATTCGATGGATCACCGCGAAGACGCGCTCGCCTACGCGATGCAGTTCGCCCGCGATATGCCGCCGGAATTAGCCGATAGATTCGTGGCGATGTGGGTTAATGATTTGACTCTCGATTACGGGACGCGAGGTAGAGAAGGCGTGCGGCTTTTGCTCAAAGAGGGATTTGAAAAAGGAATTATTCCGCATCAGGTCGAAGTTAATTTTGTCGAATAGAAGAATCATCCCAATCGAAAATTATTGAAAACGAACGGACGGCGAATGATTTTGCGAAAGCAATTTTATTCGCCGTCCGTTCGCTTTCATACATTAGCCGCAACTCGAACGAACTACACTATTGGTTGGTAACGCTTTTTCAGAGACGCGCAAATTTCCATTCAAAAATCATTTTTGATTTTGAGGTATGAAAGAGGCTTTCGCCGCCAGCGTCGGCGTATTTGATAATGAAAAACGAGGAGTCGAACAAAGCGTGTAACCCGTCAATTTCGCTCGGTTCGGCAAAACAACGGATGCCGAAATCAGCCGTGTCTTTTTGTCTGTCGGGGAGGCGAACGGCGTTTCGGCATCGTTTAATCAAACGAGTTAAGGGAGAAAAAAATGATTTCAAGATTTGATAAAATCGCGGTTGATCTGCCGCGTCCGAAAAATCCGTCGCCGAACGATGCCGCCGCCGTCCAGGAACTGCTCGGCGGAAAGTTCGGTGAAATGTCCACGCTGATGAATTACACTTATCAGTCGTTTAACTTTCGCGGACGCAAGAAGTTACGTCCGTTTTACGATTTGATTGCGAGCATCGCCGCCGAAGAATACAGCCACATCGAAACGCTTTCCTACGCCATCAACCTGATGTTGAGCGGCACGAGCGAGCGCAGCAAAAACCCGGCAACGACACCGCTCGCCGATGCCACCGATGCCCGCAACACTTATCATTTTATCGCCAGCGGTCAGACGGCTCTGCCGATGGATTCGATGGGCAAACCGTGGTCGGGCGACAACGTATTTTCGAGCGGCAATCTGAAATTGGATTTGCTGCACAACTTCTTTTTGGAATGCGGCGCACGCGCCAACAAAATGCGCGTTTATGAAATGGTCAGCGAACCGACGGCGCGGGCGGCGGTCGGCTATTTGCTGGTGCGCGGCGGCGTTCACATCGTCGCTTACGCCAAGGCTTTGGAAGTTTTGACCGGCGTTGATCTCAAACCGATGTTCCCGATTCCCGATTTGGACAACAGCCATTTCCCGGAAGCCAAAAAGCTCGAAGACGAAGGTTTGCACCGCATTTTTTATCGCTACAGCGACGGTGATTTTACCGAAGTCGGAAAGATTTGGAAAGGACTGCATCCGATTGACGGCTCGGAAGTTTACGTCGCCGACGAAGCGATGCCGGAAGGCTTCACGCCGCCGGATTTAGATGAAGAGCCGCAGTTAAACGCGCCCGGAGTCGAACCGGAATTTCTTGCCGAAGTCGCTAAACGGCTGTTCGGTTAGTTTCTCAAATAACTTCAAAACAAAGCAAAGGTGCAACGTAATTCAATTTACCTGCACCTTTCACTTTGTTTAGTTTCGCTGTCAGAGTTTCAGAAGTCGTGGATTAGAAGTATTATTCAATCAAGCTGACAAAGCCAAGTTTTTACAATCGCTTTTCGTAAAAATTAAATCTTTAAGGAGTTAGTAGATAGCGTGGAACTGAATTATTACGAGATTGAAGGACTCGAAACAATTTATTTAGAAGATAGCATTGTGCTGGAAATAAGAACTGATTATGGTTCAGCAGAATTTTTGTTAGATGTCGTTTTGACAGAAAACAATCCGTTTTATACTCCACCTAAACCCAATGAGCAATACTGTTATAAAAAGGCGGTATTAAGTTTTCCGATGGTTGTGGAAGTCATTTGGGTAGAAAAAAGTTTAATTCCTTTTACGGATTTGAGCGGGGAAATAGACTTTGGAAATATTGACTCATTTTCTTACAATGGCAATTACTACAATCTCTCAGGGGACTGGGGAGAATTAAAAATTCAATCGGCTAAACCGACAATTAAATTTACTTGAAATTAAAAAGAATTTATGAAAGCAATCGCAGTCATACCGAAACAACCGAACAGCGTTCATCTGGTCGAGATGGGCAAACCGAAAATATCCGACATCAAAGACGGACGCGGCGTTTTAGTCGAAGTTTTGCGCGTCGGCGCGTGCGGAACCGACCGCGAAATCAACAACGGCGAATACGGTGTCGCGCCGGAAGGCTTTGATTTTCTGGTTTTGGGACACGAGAACTTCGGGCGCGTCGCGGAAGTCGGCGCAAATGTCAAAGAGTTAAAAGCGGGCGATTTCGTCGTGGCGACCGTTCGCCGTCCGCGCGGTTCGAGCATTTACGACCAAATCGGCGAGCAGGATTTTACGACCGACAACGAGTATTACGAGCGCGGAATCTCGCGTCTGCACGGTTATATGGCGGAATTTTACGCCGAAAGTGCGGATTTCTTAGTCAAAATTCCGCCCGCGATCAAAGAAATCGCCGTGCTTTTAGAGCCGCTTTCGATTATCGAAAAAGGTTTGAAACAGGCGAGCGACATTCAGGAACGCCTGAAAATTTGGCATCCGAAAACCGCCGCCGTTTTAGGCACGGGCAGCGTCGGACTTTTAACCGCGATGGCTTTGCGAATGCGCGGCTACGAAGTTCACGGCTTCGGGCGCGACGCGCGGGACGGTTATTTCAACGCCGACCTTTTGGAAGAAATCGGCGCGACTTACGATTCGACCACCGAGATTTCCGTCGCCGATTCGGTCAAAAAATACGGCGAATACGATTTGATTTTTGAATGCACCGGCTTTTCGCCGATCATCTTTGACGCGATGCAGTCTCTGAACGAAAACGGGATTCTAATTTTAGCGAGCGTGACCGGCGGCGAGCGCGTTACCGATGCCGTGCCGTCCGACAAAATCAATCAAATGTTCGTTCTAGGAAATCGAGCGATGGTCGGCACGGTCAACGCCAACCGCGAGCATTTTGAACTCGGCGTGAAAGATTTAGCTTTGTGCGAAGCGATGTTTGCGGACTGGCTCGGCAAAATGATGACGCACAAAGTCGTCGGCTTAGAGAATTTCGCCGAAGCCTTCGACATTCTCAACAACGCCGGAAAATACAAAGCGATCAAAGCATATTTTGAAGTGAGCAAAATTTAAGATTTTTCAGCCACGAACAAACACGAAAAGGCACGAAAGTTTAACTGCTTTAATTTCGTGTTCTTTCGTGTTTGTTCGTGGCTAATTTTTTCCTGTAGTAAATTTTAACTATGCCGAATTTTCCCGAATTTGAAGACGACGGCGCGGTGATGACCGAGAGTGCCACGCGCCTCGAAAAACCGTCGCTCTATAAAGCCATTCTGCACAACGACGATTTTACGACGATGGAATTCGTCGTCTTCGTTTTGAACCACGTTTTTCTGCGCTCCGCCGACGAAGCCTTTGCGATTATGCTGAAAGTTCACCACGAAGGCATCGGCATCGCGGGCGTTTACTCGTTTGAAATCGCCAATATGAAAGCCGAAAAAGCGATGAACCTCGCCCGCGCTCAGGAATATCCGCTGCTTTGCACGGTTGAAGAGGAATAAAACGGAGAATGTTATGCAGACAAATGTTGAAGATATTTCGGATACTGGGAGGAGCATTACCGGCATCGCAGAAAAAGACTCGAACGGCGATTTAATCTGCTTTCGGGAATCTACAAATTTGAGCGGAAAGCTAAAAATCCTTAATTTGGCAAGCCGTCTAATAATTCTGTTTGGCTGCCTAAGCTGCACACAAGGTAGACTTTATAATTTACGGCATGCCGCCACCGCGTCTTTGATTTTAGCTGCGATACGAACACCGGAAAGTCCTGCAGGAAAGACTGGGACAGTCAAGCGTAATCATTACGCTTGACACATACAGCCACGTTTCGCCAACGATGCAGAAAGCCGCAGCCGAAAAACTTGATAAGATGCTTTACGGCAGGTAGATTTTTAAGTTGGCATACAAAGCAAAAAAGGCAAGCATTTCGGGCTTGCCTTTTTTGCCCGTAAATCATTACAAACAAACAAGAAGTTAAGATATTTTGGTGGAGTCGAGGGGGATCGAACCCCTGACCTCATGACTGCCAGTCAATGCGCCTTCGTAAAATAGTGTTTCTCGCGTTATCAAAAAAGTTTCAAAAGCCCCTCTAAACCTTGTATTAACAGGGTTTTTAGTTTTGTTGCGTCCCCGCTTGTTTTCACCCTGCAACATAGATTATCATCCACTCTTAGATAACTTTCTAGATAACCGGAGTATTTTTTATGAACGAACAGGCATTGAATGAAAATACCGAATCAAAAAAGAAACGCGCCGCGCCGCGCTACTGGACGGAAATCAAGGGCAAACTTTACGCCCGTCTGCAATACAAGGGCGATGACGGAAAATACAAAGTCAAATACAAGCCGATTACCGACAAACGTCTCGCCCGCCGCGCCGTTGACGAGATGCGGCAGGAACTCGAACGACACGGCGAAGAAACATTAACTTCCGATAAAATGACCTTCAGCGAACTGGTTGAAAAATACCGCGCGGTAAAAGTCGTTCCGGCGGTCTACCAAAACGGGATTAAAATTTCCGGCAAGCGGTCGCTCGTCTATTTCGGCTATATCCTGCCGACTCTAACCGATTATTTCGGTCACAAAGCGATCCGTTCGATCAAGCCGGGCGATCTTGAGGGGTTCAAACAAAAACGGCTCGATTCGATCACGATGCACGGCAAAACGCGCAACATCGCCTCCGTCAACCGCGAACTTTCCATTTTGCGAACCATTCTCAATTATGCCGTGCAAAACGATTGGCTGCTTAAGAACCCGTTTGTTTCCTGTCAGGGCATCATCGCCATTTCCGCCGAAGTTGAGCGCAACCGGATTTTGAGTTTTGATGAAGAAAGCCGCCTTCTGGCAGTTTGCACCGGACCGCGCAAACATCTCCAACCCCTTTTGATTTGTGCGCTCGATACGGCGATGCGGCGCGGCGAAATGTTCAAAATGACGTGGCGGGACGTTAATTTTGCCACGAGCGAAATTTACATTCCACAGACCAACACCAAAACCGAAGAAGCCCGCACGGTCGGCATCACTCCGCGCTTGAGGGTGGAATTAGAACGACTTTGGGAAACGTCGCCAAAAGATTTGAAATCTGGCGTTTTCGGAGTCGGTGAATCCATCAAGACGGCGTGGAAAACGGCTTGTAAGTTGGCAAGCGTCGCAAATTTCCGCTTTCACGACTGTCGCCATACCGCGACAACGCGAATGATTTCTTCCGGTTCGCCGCATACGGAAGTGATGAAAATCACGGGACATTCGCAAATCAAAACCTTTTTGCGGTATTTGAATATCACGACGGAGACGGCGAATAAAGTAGCGAACAGGTTAGGCGATTATCTTGCGGACAGACAAATTCAAATTTCCGCAAGTTCTGATGCCATAAATTAGCAGTAAAAAATTAGAATCGTATTGACTAAACAGATTTGTTGCAGATTGCCATTGGCGGAGTTGAGAAAGCAGCGCAGTTTGACGCAACAGCAATTATGCGAACTTGTCGGCGTTCACGTTTCGATGCTCGCCAATTACGAAAGCAACCGCTCGCAGCCGACGCTCGAAGTCATCAGAAAGATGGCTCTCGCGCTCGATGTCACGGCGGACGAACTGTTTTTCGACAAAGCCGAACGCCAGCCGCAGATGCTCGACAAGGAACTGCTCAAGAATTGGGAAAAGATTGACGGCTTGCCGGATGACGACAAACTGGCGGTCAAAAAGATCGTCGCCGCGCTGCTCGTCAAACATTCGGTTGAACTCGCCGTCAGATAAAAGCAAAAAAGACCGCCTCTCGAAAAAAGCTGTCAAGCGCAGACGCGCATTTTCTAACTATTTTTTACTTTCTAAAGATGTTTAGAAAAGCAGTCGGCAAAAGCAAAAGGCGTGAATTTCTTCACGCCTTCAGTTTCAATAAACAGCTTCAATATTCTTTACTTTCCATTTACCTACTTCTTTTTCCAAGTCAAACCACATCTCGCCACTATAGTTAGTCGCAGGGCTTCTTTTTAAGCGGTAATATAATTTAACACTTTCACCATTATCTTTTCTGTTAGACAGCATCCAATCTTCTAATTTGTTTAATGATTCTCTTTCACACATATCTGCATATTTCTCTTTACGTTCGAGAATGAGAATGACTTTTTCACACTCTCCATTTTTAAGCAAAAGTAAAAACTTTTCAGCTTCACTCTCGGAGTCTTTATCTCGAAACGGATTAAAAACTACAAATGTAGGTTCTATTGATGCTTCTCCTTTATCCTTAAAAGACCAAACAACAGATTTAGAAAGCAGCAAAAGCCATATAACCCCCAAAGCTACTATAGCAAGGATTACTATGCCAACTAAAACACTCATCTTTTGTAATCTCATTGCCTCCTTATCTCCTTTTACTTGGGTCTTTTCTTACCATTGGATAAACACTTCCAGCCCCTACGGTGTTTTTTACAGCCCCCCAAATACTATTTGAATATCCATCCGCCGCAATTAAATAAAGTGGACCCGAACTGCTTGAACCGCTTCGACTATTTGGACTCGATGAGAAATAAGCATATCGATCATAGCCAAAAGCAGTCACATTTTGAGCATTTGCAAAAGTTTGTGCAAAATTCGCCGTATTACATCCAGAAAAATACGCTTTTCCGCCAGAATCCCAATTTATTTTCAAGTTATTTACTTCCTGATTTGTCCACTGAACACCATTTGCCTCATTTCCTGTTCCAGATGGATGAAAAACTGGTCCTGCTTGTCCGGCGTGCGAAAATATTTGAACCTGTTGCACTTTCCCGAAGTCTTTCTCCATTCCTGCTGCTTTATCAAAAGCGTTTTGAGCATCTTCCTTAGTCCTAACCCCTACTAATAAAACGGTGTCTTTCTTCGCATTAAACTGTCCGTCATTTCTGATATTCTCTGCTTGAGTTTCAGCAGCACGGCGAAACTCATCATCACCTTCGCTATTCCCAGTTGTGTATAAAACAACATAAACTTTTTCACCATCGGGGTCTGTATTTCTTAATGGATTGTTCCATACATACGCATAGCGATTCCAGTTCTGCGGTTGTGAAATATAATCATTGAACAGTTTTTGTCCTTTACCTTCTTTTTCTTTTTCCGCATCCTCTGCCGCAAAAATAATGTTGTAGGGGTCAACGCTCGTAAACCTGCCATGAGTTTTATTGTAAAATCGTGCCTGAGCGAAATCGAGTTCCGATTCAGTATCACGTTCATACGCGGTGAACTTTTGTCGTGTCGAATCCGCGCCGTAACTGGGTCGGGCAATCTCTTCGCCGAACGGCAGATAATCGTGCCTCGCTATCACCACGCCGTTTTGGTCGGTGTTAATGCGCGGACTTCCCAAATGATCCGATGTCAAATAACTAACCTGCGGCGCGGAACTGATTACCGTCGAGTATTCCGCTACCATCTTTCCTGATGCGTCGTAAACGAAGACGGTTGTTTCGCCCGTTGCCGGCACGACCTTTTTGACCCGTTTGCCGTCGCCGTCGTAGAAGTATTGTCCGACAATCCCGCTGGCATTCGAGACCTGCACTTGTTTATTTTCGCCGTCGTAAATGAACGTCTGACCGTTGGCATCCGTTTTGGTGTTGCCCGCATTGTCGAAAACGTAACCGACCAGTTTGTTCGTCGCCGGGTCAACCTGCGGATTACAAACAGTGGTCGCGCAACCAAGCGGAATCGTCGTCGTATTGCCGTTCGCTATATCAAAATTCCGATTGCCGAATCTATCGTAAGTGAAAGTTTGTTTCCAGCACTGCGCCGGATTCTGGTCGCACTGCCCTTGCGTGTAACCGAACGGCTTTTCATCGGCTTGTTTCAGACGATTGAGCGCGTCATACGAATAATTCTGCGTGTTGGTAAAAGCCGCGTAAGTCGTGTTGTTGCGCGTCTCGGCTAACTTGACCGCCAAGAAGCCAAAATAATCAACAAAGCTATGCCGAAGCAAAAAGAACTCTGACCATTTTTATTACTAGAATCGGCTTCGGATATTTTCTGAGCATCGCCTTGAATAACTTTGCAACTTTTCACATCGAAAACTATTTTTTCGCCATTTGATTTAATGATTTCCAAAGATTGATTTTCGTTATTAAGAGAAGCATTTCTATTCGCCCAAAAATATCCGTCAGAAGTCTTCTCAAGAGAATCGCTGCTTAAGTTAAGGTCTATAATTTTGTAAGAGCAATCTTTTATACCTGAGCTTTTGGCGGTCAAAGTAAACAAGGCAGTTTCTTTATTTTCCAAAATATCTTGAGGCGTTGTTTCAGGCATATTTTGCACAAAAATAAAAGGGTTGAAACCGATTGCATAAGTTCCGTCATTTGCCACAAAAATTTTATCTGTTTCCTGTGGAAAACTATCAACTGCGAAAACTAATTCTTTAGTATTAGTTTTATACAGTCCACTTTTTTTGTATTGCTCTCTTAATGTCTGCTCTTTTCCTAAATCTCGTAAAAGGCTTTTTTCAAATTGAACAATGTCTTTCTTTGAAGTGTTTACAATTTTCCAATTCTTCTTAGTTTCTTCAAGCTCACTTTTGATGCTCTTGGATGACACCAAAATGAAAGTATATTCTCCATTTTCAGAAGTAGAAACTGATGAAAATGCAAACTTTAGAGCAAACTTTCCCTCCGCTGCTCTCAGGATAGTTTGCGATTTACTTTGAATAGGAATGATAATCAGTAATGCGAGTGTGGCGAGAATGTGAATTTTTTTGAACATATCTTTCTTTTAATTTTATGTTGATTTGATTATCTACAGCACCATTTAACGTGATGGAAAGTATTAACAGCGGGATATACTCCAGGAACATTTGTTCTGAGTTTCAAATAACCATCCCTATCGCTCCTCGCATCTTTCCCGATGACAGTATCAAAGTCATTTTGCGTCATCCTTGAAGGCGTAGGGAAGACTCCTCCAGGTGATTGTGTTAAATCTGTGCCGGACGTTCCTTGATTTCCAGGACCCTGCAAATGCGTGAACTCATGCGCCGGTTCTCTATTTCTCACACTTGCATAATCCCATTCTCCCGTATCTGGATATAGACCATCAGAATTTTTTATAGAAGTTCCTGATCCGTTTGCCCTCTGATCCCTCACATAACTTGAGCCAGGTGGGGTACGTGTTCCATAATTTTCTATCTCAATCACGTTCCCTATTTTATCTCCCCCACTTGAAGTATCGTTTAGAACGTCGTTTGTGCTACCTGCTTTGTCAAACGCCTGAACTGTTACATCTGCTTTGTAATCAAATGTCCATCCTTTATCTGCTCCGGTTCCCTTAAATGTTCCTTTCCAACTGCCATTGATTTGGTTTTGTATATTTTTGGCAACATTTTTTAAATCAAGTTTTATACTACCGTCTTTACTCCAAACTCCAATAGTTCCTTTTGCTACAACATAAACCCTCTTATTTTTAGTATCTACCCTGACTTCATACTCAACCTTCTCTCCGGTCGGATCAATCAACTTCAGTGGATTATTTCTCACATAAACATATTTATTCCAACTTTGTGGATCGGTTATATCAGAGTCTTTTGAAAAATCATCAGGGCTGGAAAATCTACCAAAGCCGGAATTAAAGTATCTAGCTTGAGCAAA
>JAYVKL010000207.1:0-29282 GCA_043768465.1 Pyrinomonadaceae bacterium | reverse complement strand
GGCTTCAGCCGTGAAAGCGTCGGCGAAGCGCGGCGATTTCTCACGCATTAATGCGTTACTCTGAACTTTTCAAAATACCGCCACACTTCTCCCGACCTGCTTAAAATGTAAAATTGCCGGTCTTTTTTGAATTTCCAAACACGCTCTTAGTCAGCGTCGGTCAAACCAGCCAAACTATGCCGCCGATGGAAAACCCGCGAATCGTAATCAAAAAGAACCAGCGCCGACTGCAAATCTTCGACGGCGAAAAGTTGATCAAAACCTATAAAATCGCGCTCGGCTTCGCGCCGCACGGCGGCAAACAAACCGAAGGCGACGGCAGAACGCCGGAAGGGAAGTTTTACGTTTTCACGAAGAACGCCGAAAGCAAATTTTATCTTTCGATAGGTTTGAGTTACCCGAACGTCGAAGCGGCGCGGCGCGGATTGGAGGACGAAATAATTTCACGCGAAGAACACGACGCGATTTTCGAAGCGGTTAGAGAGAAAAAGATGCCGCCGCAGAAAACCGCGCTCGGCGGCGAAATTTACATTCACGGCGGCGGCATCGCGGATGATTGGACGGACGGCTGCGTCGCTTTGAGAAACGAAGAAATACAGGAAATTTTCAAGTTGATTCCGGTCGGCGCGGACGTTTGGATCAGCCGGTAGCGGCAGGTTGAGAAACCCGTGCAAAACCTTTAACCTTGACTAACCACTGTTAAAAAACGATACTTGATTTTAAATTCAGGTTTCTAAAAATATAGGAATTTAATCTTAGATACGAAATAAAAAATTATGCCATATCCAGAAATGATGATACAGGGAATGCGCCAGGAGTTGGCGCAGCTTGGGATTGAGGAAACGAAAACGGCGGAAGCGGTCAAAGCGGCGGTCGAGAATACGGACGGCACGGTGATGGTCGTCGTCAATTCCGTCTGCGGCTGCGCGGCGGGCGGCGTGCGCCCCGGAATTGCGATGGCTTTGCAGAATTCCGAAGCCAAACCCGATAAAACCATCACGGTTTTCGCCGGTGCGGATATTGACGCAACCGACGTGGCGCGTGATTATTTTGCGGGTTACAATCCGTCGTCGCCGGCAATCGGGTTTTTGCAGAACGGCAAACTCGTCGGAATGTTCGAGCGCAAAGACCTCGAAGGTCGTCACCCGCAGCAAATCGCGCAGGGACTGATGACGGCTTTCAACGAATTCTGCACGAAAACCGAAGCCGCTAACAACTAAACGAAATTTATAATTTAAAAGAAAAAACACGCGCCTCGAAAAAGAGTGGGTGTTTTTTCTTTTTCAAATAAGTTAGGTTAACGAAAGTCGCGCGATATTTTGATTTTCGTTTAGAGTCCACGCTTGAGCGTGTTTCCGCCGCGCTTCGCTGTTGCTTTTGTTGACCTGCTTAACAGTCTGTAAATTAAGTTTCCTGGTGTTTGTTCTCTGCAACCTCTGCGCCTCTCGCGTGAAATTAATTCTGTCAGAAAAGAAATTTCACGCGAGAGGCGCAGAGGTCGCAGAGTATTAAAAATACTTCAAAATTTAATTTACGGATTACTTAATTCGTTGCATTTGAACGAACAAAATCGGTAGAATAAGCGGGTATTTTCAAATCGGACGCTTTCATTAAAAATTAACAAATGGGCATCGAACAAAGACGGCACATAAGATTTTCCCTTGATATTCCGGCGATTCGCTACACGAAAAACGGCGAAGCGGTCGCCACGCTGATTACGCAAATCAGTCTCGGCGGCTGTCTTGCCGAGTGGGACGAACGAGTTTATCTCGGCGACGAATTTCGGATGCTCGTGCAACTGCCGAATAAAAATTACCTGCCGCTGGCGTGCAAAGCGATTTATAAATTTGCCGAAGGCGGCATCGGGGCGAAGTTTACCGACATCACGCTTTTTGAACAGGAATTGCTCGCCAAAATTATTTCTCACGCGCTCGCCGAATACGGCCTGCCGCTGCAAATTGACCCGTTCGCGCCGCCGGGAAGAATAATCACCAACCATACTCCGCAGCCTTCGGATGTCCGACGCGAAAAAGACGAACTGCTTGAGAAGATTTTATAAAGCGAAAGTTACGCCGTGCGCGTTGATTTCGGAAACGTAAAGGTTGAAATCAATCGCCGTCGGCTCGTAGATTTCGCGCATCGTCGTTTCGATTTTAAGCGCGGTTTCTAAAGTTTCGCTCAACATAAAAACGCTCGGACCCGAACCGGAAATGCCGCCGCCGAGTGCGCCGTTCTTCAAACTTTCACTTTTCAATCGGTCAAATTTCGGAATCAGATTTTTTCGATGCGGTTCGACGATGTAATCTTTCAAACTGCGCGAAATCAATTCATAATCGCCATTCGACAAAGCCGCCACCAACGCGCCGACGTTCGCCCATTGTTTGACGGCATCCTTCAACGGAATTTTTTTCGGCAGTATTTTTCGCGCTTCGGAAGTTTTAATTTCGATTTGCGGGTGAATAACCGTGGCAAAGAGTTTGGGAAATTTTAACGAAATAATATCGAGCGGTTCGGTCGAGCGGACGAGCGTGAAACCGCCGAAAAGACACGGCGCGACGTTATCGGCGTGGCGCGACTGCGACGCGACGAACTCGCCGGCAAGCGCAAATTCGGCGAGTTCGAGTTTGGAAAATCTGTCGTTCAAAAGCCGATTCGCCGCCGCTACTGCGCCGACCGCGCTCGCCGAACTTGAACCGATGCCGCTGCCCGGTTTGATGTTTTTCGTGATTTCGATTTCAAAGCCGACGTTTTCTTCGACGGCTTCGAGCAAGGTTAAAATCGCTTTGCCGGCGACGTTTTTTTCCGGCGCAGTCGGCAGATGATAATCGTCGAGATGTTTGATTCTAACGGTTTTTTCATCAATTAAACGAACGGTCAGCACGTCGAAAGGTTCGCGCAGAGCGAAGCCGAGACAGTCGAATCCGCAGACGACGTTGGAAACCGAAGCGGGCGCGTGAACGGTAATTTCATTCATAATTTCGTGAAACCCAAATCTCGTATTATCATTAAAAACTTGAATTCTCGCCGGAAACTTTGCCGACAAATGGAATACTTTAGCACAAACCGAAAATCGGCTCGCGCCAACTTCCGCGAAGCGACGCTGAACGGTCAGCCGGATGATAAAGGGTTATATTTTCCCGTTCGCATTCCGCCGCTTTCGATGGATTTCCGGCGAAATTTTACGGCGAAATCGAAAGAGCAAATCGCTTTTGAAGTGATTAAACCGTTTGTCGGCGCGGCGATTGACGACGAGACGCTTTTCCAGATTTGCGCCGAAACCGTCAACTTCGATTTTCCGCTGGTGAAAATCACCGAAAATATCTCGACGCTCGAACTTTTTCACGGCGCGACGCTGGCTTTCAAAGATGTCGGCGCGAGATTTATGAGCCGCTGTCTGCGCTATTTTCTAAAAGAAAAATCGGAGAAAACCATCGTCATCGTCGCCACCTCGGGCGACACCGGCGGCGCGGTCGCGGCGGGTTTTTACTCGGTTGAAAACGTCGAAGTCGTCATTTTATATCCGCAGGGAAAAGTATCGAAAGTGCAGGAATTACAGTTGACGACGCTGGGCAAAAACATCTCCGCGCTCGAAGTTGCGGGAACTTTCGACGACTGTCAAACGCTGGCGAAAACCGCGCTCGCTGACGAAAGTTTGCAGCGAAAAGTTTTTCTGACATCGGCGAATTCTATTAACGTCGCTCGTTGGCTGCCGCAGCAGTTTTACTATTTCTACGGCTTGCAGCATTGGAAAATTCAAAATCCAGAGTCCGAATTACAAAAGCCGGTGATTTGCGTTCCGAGCGGCAATTTCGGGAACATTTGCGCGGGGATTTTAGCGCATCTTTCCGGTTTGCCGTGCCAAAAATTTATCGCCGCCTGCAACGCCAACGATGTCGTTCCGAATTTTCTGAACAGCGGCGAAATGAAAATTAAACCTGCCGTCGCCACGCTCTCCAACGCGATGGACGTGGCGAATCCTTCAAATTTCGTGCGAATTTTGGAACTGTTCGACGGCGATTATGTAAATCTCAAGGAGACGCTGGCGGCGGCGAGCGTTTCGGACGCGGCGACCGCGGCGACGATGCGCGAAGTCTACGAGAAATTCGGGTATCTTTTAGACCCGCACGGCGCGGTCGGATTCTACGCGCTCGAAAAATACCTGGAAAAACATCCGACGCAAAAAGGATTTTTTCTCGAAACGGCGCACCCGATAAAATTCGATTCGGTGGAAAAAATCGCCGGAACCGGCGGCGAAATGCCCGAAGCCGTCAAAGATTTATTTTCGCGCCCGTCGCAAAGCGTTGCGATGACCGCCGATTACGGTGAATTGAAGGAAATTTTATTGAAGAAGATTTAGCCGCCGAGTTCACAGAGATTTTATGCGTCTTGTCAGGAGCAGGATCGGCGTTTGCCGACGGTTCTGACATTGCCGATAAATGTAAAAAAGTCTTTACTTCGGGAACTCGGCGGCGAAAATGAAATATGAAAGTTCTAAAATTCGGCGGCTCGTCCGTCGGAGATGCCGAAAGTATTGAGAAAGTCATCGAAATCGTCGGCAAGGCGATTGAAAAAGATTCGTGCGTCGTCGTGTTGTCGGCGATGCGGGGGACGACCGATTCGCTGATCGAAACGGGGAAATGCGCCGCCCGCGGCGACGAAAGTTTCCGCGAAAAAATTGCGGCGATTAAAGCAAAACATCTCGAAACAATCCAAAAGTTGATTCCCGAAAATCAACGGAAAGACCTTGCGGATTACATCGAAACGACGGTCGGCGAACTCGCTAAAATTTGCGAAGGCGTGTTTTTACTGCGCGAATTATCGGCGCGAACGCTCGACCGAATCGTCGGTTTCGGCGAGCTTCTGTCAACCAAAATCGTCGCGGCGAAATTCGATTGTTCGCTGATCGGCAATGTTTGGATTGATTCGCGTCGGTTGATCAAAACCGATTCAAACTTCGGGTTCGCGGCGGTTGATTTCGATAAAACGAACGCGAATATCAGTGGCTATTTTCACCATTCGCCGGCAAAACTTTATATTTTGCCGGGCTTTGTCGGTTCAAACGACGAAGGGGTGGCGACGACTCTGGGGCGCGGCGGTTCGGATTACACGGGTGCGATTTTGGCGGCGGCTTTAGACGCGCAAGTTTTGGAAATTTGGACTGACGTTTCCGGGATGATGACGGCTGATCCGCGCGTCGTCAGGAATATCAAAAGTATTCCCCGAATAACTTACCGGGAGGCGATGGAACTTTCGCACTTCGGCGCGAAAGTGATTTATCCGCCGACGATTCAGCCGGTGATGGCAAAGAAGATTCCGGTTTTGATAAAAAATACGTTCGCGCCGGAGGATTTCGGAACGCGCATCGAATCGGAAAACCCCGGCGAAAAAGATATTATTCGCGGCATCACGAGCATTGATAAAATTTCGGTTCTGAATTTGGAAGGCGGCGGAATGGTCGGCGTGCCGGGTTTTTCCAAACGGCTTTTCGACGCACTTTCAAAAGCGAATATCAACGTCATTCTGATTACGCAAAGCTCTTCGGAGCATTCGATTTGCGTTGCCGTCGAGGAAAAATTCGGCAAAGCGGCGAAAGATGCGGTTGATGCGGAATTTGAATACGAGATCAACGTCGGCAAAATCGAACGGCTGCGCGTCGAAAACGGCTTTTCGATTCTCGCGCTGGTCGGCGACAATATGAAAAATCACACGGGCGTGTCGGGCAAAATGTTCGCCGCGCTCGGAACGCAGGGAATCAACATTCACGCCATCGCGCAGGGTTCGAGCGAGCGCAATATCTCGGCGATTATCAACTCAAACGACGTGCGGAAAGCGGTTAATTCACTGCACGAAGAATTTTTTTCGGACGGCAACAAACAAATCAACGTCTTCGTCGCCGGAGTCGGCACGGTCGGCGTAAAGTTATTGGCGCAGATCGCGCAGCAGAAAGATTTTCTCGCTGAACAACTGCGTTTGAATGTCCGCGTCGTCGGTTTGGCGAACAGCCAAGGATTTATCGTTGACGAAAACGGAATTGATTTGTCGGGTTTCAGGTTTCAGATTTCGGGTGTCAATTTGGAAGAAAAATCAGAGAATTTTGCCGATTTGATCGTGGAGAAAAATTTGCGAAATTCGATTTTCGTTGATGTCACGGCGAACGAAACAGTCGTCGAAATGTATCCGCAACTGCTTCGTAAATCGGTGGCAATCGTCGCCTGCAACAAAATCGCGGCTTCGTCGGAATACGAAAAATATCGAAACTTAAAAGATTTATCACGCGAATTCGGAACGGCTTTTTTGTTTGAAACCAACGTCGGCGCGGGACTTCCCGTAATCAATACTTTGAACGATTTGATGCGAAGCGGCGATCAAATCAACCGGATCGAAGCGGTTTTGTCGGGAACTTTAAACTTCGTCTTTAACAATTATGACGGTTCGCGTTCTTTTTCTTCGGTGGTGAAACAGGCGCAGACCGAAGGCTATACCGAACCCGACCCGCGAATGGATTTGAGCGGAACCGATGTCGCCCGCAAAATTTTAATTCTGGCGCGGGAAGCCGGACATAAACTCGAAATGTCCGACATCGAAAATGCAGGATTTTTGCCGGAATCTTGCTTGCAGGGAACGGTCGAAGATTTTTACGACGAGATGGAACGGCACGAAAGCTATTTTCGAGAGTTGCTGGAAACGGCGCAAAAGCGTCATTTATCGCTCAAATACATTGCATCATTCGATGATGGAAAAGCGTCGGTCGGCTTGCAGAGCATTGACGCGGCGCACAACTTCGCCAATCTTTCGGGCAAGGACAACGCCGTGCTTTTTTACACGAATCGTTACGCGGATTTGCCGTTGGTGGTGAAGGGCGCGGGCGCGGGCGCGGACGTGACCGCCGCCGGAGTTTTCGCCGATATTATTCGCGCGTCGAGAGTTTGAGATGAAGAAAACGATGCGCTTTACGAACGGGAAATAACTGATTACGATGTATTTATGAGCGATTCAGAAAATCTTTGGGGCGGCAGATTTACGGGCGCGGCGAACGAAACTTTTGCCGAATTTAATAACTCCTTCAAATTTGACCGCCGCTTGTTTTCGGCGGACGTGCGCGCCTCGATTGCCTATTGCGACGGGCTTTTTCACGCCGGAGTCATCATCCGTTTAGAAGCCGAACGCATCAAAAACGGCTTGGCGACGATTCTTAAACGCGCCGATTACAACCCGAATTATTTCGACGAAATCGCATCCGAAGACGTTCATTCATTCATCGAAACGCGCCTTGTCCAACTCGTCGGCGAGGTCGGCAAAAAACTGCACACCGGCAGAAGCCGCAACGATCAGGTCTCGACGGCGTTCCGGCTTTGGCTGCGGGAAAAAATTACGGAACTTTCAAAATCGGCGCACGACGTGCAGCAATCGCTGATTGATTCAGCCGGTAAAAATCGGGACGCGGTGCTGCCCGGTTACACGCATTTGCAGAGGGCGCAGCCGATTTTATGGGCGCACTGGTGTTTGGCGTATTATGAAATGCTCGTGCGCGACCGCGAAAGACTGGACGAAGTTTGGCGGCGCGTGAATATCTTGCCGCTTGGCTCGGCGGCGTTGGCGGGAACTTCTTTTGAGATTGACCGCGAAGCCGTGGCGCGGGCTTTAGGCTTTGAAGGCGTAACGGCGAACAGTCTGGATAGCGTTTCCGACCGCGATTACGCGCTGGAATTCGTCGGCGCGGGTTCGATTATGATGGTGCATTTGTCGCGTTTGGCGGAGGATTTGATTCTTTACGCTTCGACCGAATTCGGTTTCATCGAATTGAGCGATGCGGTTTCGACCGGTTCGAGCTTGATGCCGCAGAAGAAAAATCCCGACGCGCTGGAGTTGATTCGCGGCAAAGCCGGGCGCGTTTTCGGACATCAGACCGCGTTATTAGCGATGATGAAAGGCTTGCCGCTCGCCTATAATAAAGATATGCAGGAAGACAAGGAAGCGGTTTTTGATACGTTCGACACGGTTTCCGTTTGTTTGCAGGTGACGAAAATCGTGCTGGAAAATACGCGCCTCAACCGCGAAAAAATGCGGCAGGCGGCGGCGAAAGGCTATCTGAATGCGACCGAACTCGCCGATTATTTGGTTCAAAGAAACGTCCCGTTTCGCACGGCGCACGAGACGGTCGGAAAAATCGTTTTGTCCGCCATCTCAAAAGGCAAAGAGTTGAACGAATTGAGTTTGGAAGAACTGAAAAACTTTTCTGAAAACATTGAAGCGGATATTTTTGAGGCGTTGAGTCTCGAACAAACTTTAGCGAGCAAAAATCAAATCGGCGGAACTTCGCCCGAACGAGTTTCCGAGGCGTTGGAGGCGGCGCGGGAAAGTTTGGCGCGGGAAGAAAATTGATCGGAGAGATTGAGTCTTAAAGAACGAAAATCTTGAATTTTACGTTCCGCCTTCTTCATTTTTTTACGAAATAAAATGTAAAATTTAGAATGATAAATGAAAAAATGATGGTTTGTCAGACTATTTGATAACCGTCGAAACGCTTTTGCCGAAACGCTGCCGCTTAAATTCATACCTTTTGACAATGCACAATTTCACGCGAAATTTGATTACCGAATGGCGCAAGCTGAAATTGCCGCCTTTCGGCGAAACTTTCGTCGTCGCGGTTTCGGGCGGCGCGGATTCGGTGGCTTTGCTGCTCGCTCTCGACGAATTGCGCGAACGCCGAAAACTCGAAAATCGCTTTGTCATCGCGCATTTCAACCACGATCTGCGCGGCGCGGAAAGCGACCAAGACGCGGAATTCGTGCGCGATTTGACGACGAAATTAAACTTTGAATTCGTTTGTAAAACCTGTCATCCAAAATCCGCCATCCAAAATCAAACGGGTAATCTCGAACAGAATGCCCGAAATGCGCGTTACGAATTTTTGGCGGAAACGGCGGCAAATCTTCACGCCGAATACGTTTTGACGGCGCACACGCTCAACGATCAAGCCGAAACTTTTTTGATGAACCTGATTCGCGGCAGCGGTTTGGAAGGTTTAGGCGGAATGAAAACGCGGAGAAGTTTCGAGTCGAGAGTCGAGAGTCGAGAATCGGAAAACAAATCCCAAATCTCAAATTCCAAATCCCAAATCAGTTTGGTTCGCCCGCTTCTGAATTGGGCGCGGCGCGAAGATACGGAAAACTTTTGCCTTTTGAACGAAGTCGAGTTTCGGAACGACGCGATGAACGACGATTTGAAATACAGACGGGTGCGAATCAGAAAGATTCTGCTGCCGATGCTCAAAGATTTCAATCCGAAAATTATTGAGATTTTGGCGCAAACCTCGAATTTATTAAGAGAAAACGCGGAACAGCTAGCAGTCAACAATTACCGGAAAACCGGAAACCGGAAACCGGAAACCGGAAACCAGAAACAAATTTTGCTTCTCAAAGATTTGCGCGATGTTTTTCCGTCGGTTCTGCGGACGATTCTGTGCGAATGGCTCGAAGATAATCGCGGGAATCGGCGCGGTTTGACCCTGAAACATATCGAGGCGATTGAAAAACTGATTTTCAGCCGTAAAAGTGGTAAAGTCGTAGAGTTGCCGAAAAGTGAAAGCGTTTTGAAAAACGGCGGAAAACTGCACTTTCAAAGCGCAAAGGTTGAAAAATGACGGGCGGCAAACTACAATCAGTGGTTGGATTGTGAGAGATTACAGGCTCGATTCGGAAAACAACGGTTGATTGGATATTTTCATCAGAAGACTGTAACTAAAATTGGAAGAAAACTTTCGATTCGATTTCAGAAGTGAAAGTTAATTTTGGAGGCAATAAAATTGAGTTCTAAAGCAAAACAAGTTCTGTTGTGGCTGATGATTATTTCCAGCTCATTGTTATTTGTATATTTTCTGCAAAGCAAACAGGGCAAAAATCCCTCTGACCTGACCGTTGATTCGGCACAGACGCGCATTAAAAATAAAGATTTTAAGGAAGCCTATTTCCGCCCGTCGCAGGTAGAATTTAAGGACGCGAACGGAGCGGTTTTCGTCACGACCATCGGCAGCGACCCGATGCGCGAGACGCTTTTAAAAACCGTTACCGATTTTAACGCGGCGAATGAAAGCGCACCGATTAAAACCTCCGAAGAAGCGAGTTCGAGCGGCTGGGGCTGGATTCTGCTGATTAACGCATTGCCATTTTTGCTGTTGATCGGATTTTTGGCGTTCACTCTGCGCCAGATGCAGGCGGGCGGCAACAAGGCTCTGAGCTTCGGAAAATCGAAGGCGAAACTGCTCAACAACCAGCAGAAGCGCGTCACTTTCAAAGATGTCGCCGGTGTCGAAGAAGCCAAAGAAGAATTAGAAGAAATCATCGAATTTCTAAAAGACCCGCAAAAATTCCAGAAACTCGGCGGACGAATTCCGAAAGGCGTTTTGATGGTCGGACCTCCGGGAACGGGGAAAACTTTGCTTGCCAAAGCCGTCGCCGGTGAAGCCAACGTGCCGTTTTTCTCGATTTCCGGTTCTGATTTCGTCGAAATGTTCGTCGGTGTCGGAGCCTCGCGCGTTCGAGATTTGTTTGAGCAGGGTAAGAAAAACGCGCCCTGCATTATTTTCATTGACGAAATTGATGCCGTCGGACGACATCGCGGCGCGGGTTTGGGCGGCGGACACGACGAGCGCGAACAGACTTTGAATCAACTACTCGTCGAAATGGACGGTTTTGAATCGAACGACGGCGTGATTCTGATGGCTTCGACCAATCGCCCGGACGTTCTCGATCCGGCGTTGTTGCGTCCGGGTAGATTCGACCGGCAGGTGATGGTTTCCTACCCGGACGTGCGCGGGCGCGAAGGAATTTTGAAGGTTCACACGCGAAAAATTCCGCTTGACGAAAGCATCAACGTCAACGTCATCGCTCGCGGAACTCCGGGTTTTACCGGCGCGGATTTAGCGAATCTGGTGAACGAAGCGGCTTTGAACGCGGCGCGGCGCAATCAAAAGGTTGTAACAATGTTCGATCTCGAATTCGCCAAAGATAAAGTGATGATGGGACCCGAACGCCGCAGTATGGTCGTCTCCGATAAAGAGCGTCGCCTGACGGCGATTCACGAAGCCGGACACGCCATCGTCGGAATGAATATCCCGGAAAGCGATCCGGTTCATAAAGTGACGATTGTCCCGCGCGGTCGCGCTCTCGGCATCACTTATTATTTGCCTGAACAGGATATTTTAGGTCGTACCAAAGAAGAACTGCTGGCGATGATCGCCAACGCGATGGGCGGGCGCGTCGCCGAAGAACTTTATATCGGGCGCATTACGACGGGCGCGTCGAACGACATTGAGCGGGCGACTGAATTGGCGCGTTCGATGGTCTGCACCTACGGAATGTCGGATTTAGGTCCGCTCGCCTTCGGTAAAAAGGAAGAACAGATTTTCTTGGGACGCGAAATTTCGCAGCATCGTGATTTCAGTGAAGAAACGGCGATTAAAATTGACCAGGAAGTCAGCCGCATCATCTCCGAACAATATGAAGTAGCAAAGAAAATTTTGTCGGAAAACAAACAGGCGATGGAAGATTTGACCCAAGCTCTGCTCGAACGCGAAACGCTCGACAGTGTGCAAATTCGCCGCATCGCGGCGGGACTTCCGCTCGACGATGCGGTTGAGGAAGTTAAAAGTAACGATAGCGGAACGCCGCAGAAAGCGGAAGACGAAACTTTGAAAAATCCGTTCAAAAAGAAACCGATTCTGCCGCCGATCACGCCGAATAATCCGGCGACGGCATAAGGCAAAGGATCAAGGATTAAAGAAAAAGGGATGAAGGTTGAAAAATCTTCATCCCTTTTCTTTTGCATATTTTGAGGTTAAATTGTTTTATGAATTGGCAAACCTCAAGGCGAAAAATCAACTGCGGCGAAAAAACTTTGGTGATGGCGATTCTGAACGTCACGCCTGACAGCTTTTCCGACGGCGGAAAGTTTACTTCGATTGACGAAGCCTTGCGGCGCGTCGAGATTTTGATCCAAGAAGGTGCGGATATTCTCGACATCGGCGGCGAATCCACGCGCCCGAACAGCGCGCGAGTTTCGGCGGACGAGGAAATTCGGCGCGTTCTGCCGGTGATCGAAAACGTCGTCAGACGCTTTGACGTTCCCGTTTCCATTGATACGAGCAAAGCCTTGGTCGCTGAAAAAGCCGTCGAAGCGGGCGCGGAAATTATCAACGATATTTCCGGGCTGCGGTTTGACGAACGGCTCGGCGAAATTGCCGCGAAAACAAATTCGGGTTTGGTTTTGATGCACCTGCGCGGCGAATTCGAGACGATGCACCAACAGCAGCCGGTTGAAAATATCCTGCTCGAAGTTGCGGAGGGATGGCGGCAAAGCCTTAAAACAGCAGGAGTTTACGGTGTAAATAGTGAGAATATCGCGCTCGATGTCGGCATCGGTTTCGGCAAAACGCTCGAACAAAACTTGGAGCTAATCGCCAAATTGAAACTTCTAACCGACGACTTCGCCGATTTCCCGCTGCTCGTCGGAACTTCACGGAAATCATTTATCGGGAAACTTCTGAACGAAGCGCCGCCCGATGAAAGATTGGCGGGAAGTTTGGCAAGCGCGGCGATTGCCGTCTGGAACGGCGCGAAAATCCTTCGCGTTCACGATGTCCGGGCGACGGTCGAGATGCTAAAAATCGTCGAAGCCGTTAAACTTAAATCTTAAAAGTTATGGAACAAAAATTTCACTGCACTTTGTGTAAAAACGTCGGCGGACAAGACGAACGCCGCTATAAATGCGCTTCTCACAAATTCGTCTGTTGGGACTGCGTAACGGCGAAAGGCTTTTTTACCACCAAACATCTCTGCAATAAATGCGATAAACAAACCATCGAATACGAATGGGAAAATCAAAAAAAGAAATGGCAGCAAACATAAAAAGTTTTATAAACCGATTTTTTCGTTTTATCTCCGGCACGATTTTACTGTTCGGCGCGTTTGGATTCACCGAATGTTACAAACCCGTCACCAATTCCGGCTTGCCAAAAAACATCAGAACCATCGCGGTTCCGGCGTTTCAGTTTGAAGTCGCCGGAGCGCGATACCGCGTCGAATCGCGATTCACCGAAGCCGTTACCAAAGAAATCATCAAACGCGGGCGCGGATTGAAAGTGCAGGGATCGCTCGACAACGCCGACGCGGTGGTCGAGGGAACGATTCGCAATTTCAACTTTTCCGGTGTCCTGCTCGACCGCGACGGACGCGCCAGAGTTTACGAAGTAACCGTCGTCGTGGCGGTGACGATTCGGGATTTGAAAGAAAATAAAATTCTCTACGACAATCAAAATTTCATTTTCCGCGATTCCTTTGAATTCAGCGATGATCCGCGTTCGTTTTTCAACGAAGAAGACCCGGCGGTCGAACGCATCGCGCGGGCGTTTGCCGAATCGGTCGTGGCGACCATCGTCAACGGACTCGGTGTGAAAGACGACAAATAATCTATGAATGTTCTTTCCCGCGAAGATTTGTGGAAACAGTTGAAACGACGCGAATTTGCGCCGGTTTATCTGCTTTTCGGAGCGGAAACCTATCTGCGGGATTTGGCGGCGAAGAATATCGCCGACTCGGTTTTGGCAGACTCATCGCTGCGCGAATTTAACGAAGCCGAATTTAGTTTGACCGACTCGCCGGTGCAGCACGCGCTCGGCGCGGCGGAGCAGTTGCCGATGATGGCGGTGCGGCGCGTCATTAAAATTACCGATGTCGTCGTTTCGGCGAGCGGCTCGAAAGACAATCTGAGGGAAGATGACGAGACGAGTTTGGCGGCGTATCTCAATCGTCCGGCGGAGACCTCAGTCGTCATTTTCGTCGCCGCCGAGTTGGACAAACGCCGTAAAATCGCCAAACTGCTGCTCGAAAAATGCACGGCGGTTGAATTTACGGAATTTAAAGACGACGAGATGGTCGGTTGGGCGCGAACTAAATTAAAGGATTTGAATTCCGAAGCCGACGAACGCGCCCTGCGCCACCTGGTCGGATTGGTCGGCAATAACGCCCGTCGTCTAATCAACGAACTCGAAAAATTATCGGTCGCCGCGCTGCCCGACGCGCTGATAACTTTCGATGCGGTCGAGTCTCTGGTGCCGAACTCGCGCGCGATTTCCAACTTCGATTTAACCGACAGTCTGCTCGCCAAAAGCAAAACCCGCGCTTTGCAGATTTTGAAAAAGATTTTAGACGACGGCGCGGAACCGCTGATGCTGCTCGGCTTGATTGCCAGTAATTTTCGCCGGCTTTTTATGTCGAAAGAATTGATGCGAAACGGTGTCGAACGCCGGGAAGTCGCGCGGATTTTGAAACTGCCGTATGGCAAACAGGAAGATTTTCTGGCGACGGCGCGGCGCATCGAAACGGAAAAATTAACGCGGATTATGCAGAGAATCGCCCAAGCCGATGTTGCGATAAAATCCTCAATCGGCGGCGGCGGCAACTCAGGCTCGCGTCTGCAAATTGAAATGCTGGTTTGCGAATTGGCAAATTTTTAAACTCGAACCGATGCGCCGCCGGAACGCCGGCGATCCGACTGCTGCCGGATTTTGCGTGCCGCTGCCGCGCGGCGAAATTTTGAGCCGTCAAATCGCCAGCAGTTTCGGCAGGATTTCGCCGATTGATTTTAGATTGCGGTGTATCTTTTCCACCTCAACGAAAGTCAGAATCGTCATCGCTGCTTCGATGTCCTGAAATTCCCGCCCGAGCGATTGACCGGCGCGATTGTAATCCTTTTCCGACGAAATTATCAAAAACGGCTTGGTGCGCTCTCTGTGATAAGCGCGTTTGAGTTTGGCGAGCGCCGAATCGAGATTGCCCTTGTGCTGGACTTCAAAAATATGCGAAAGACGCGGACTTTTCTCGGTTTCGCGCCAGACGACATCGTAAAACTCGAACTCCATCGCGGCGTGAAAACCGAGAAATTCGCCGATTTCAATCAAAAGACGCTGCACGTCGGTGTGGGAAGTCGGATTGATTAACGGTTTCGCCGAAGTAAAATCTAAAATTTCATCTTCGACCGCTGCTCTGCCTCGCTCGGTAATCGTCCAAAGTCCGTGAACTCGTTTGAGACGACTGTTTTCGTCGAGCCTTCTGCCGGCTTTCTGCACCGCTTTACGCCAGCTTTTATTGGTTCCGTTTTTAATTTCGGCGATCTCGCCTTCGTTCAACTGCGGGAAGTAAGCGGCGAGCCGTCCATATAAAAAGCGCACGTCGTCACTGCCGCCGGTCGCGGAAAGTTCCTGCAAAATCGGCATTTCAATGGTCGAGCTAACCGGCAAACTCATAGATTTTACGTTTCCGAAAGATGTTTTCAAAAGATTACTTCGCCGCCGGACAATTCGCCGGAAATGACATTCCGCTTCAAATCGTCGAGCAGGGCAGTCATCCGATGCTCGAAATTCGCCGTCAGATTTTTTGAATTGAATTCGCCGGATTGATAAAAACATTCGGATTCGCCGATGGATGCGAAAACTGCCGGTTTGTAATCGCCGAGAAATTCGTAGCGAATCGCGCAGGGAACGACCGAGCAGTCGCCGACTTTTTCGACGATGTGCGCCAGACCGCGAAAAAAACGCAGCGGACGCGCATCGTTCGGCAGAATTTCACCCTGCGGAAAAATACATATTTTTCGACGCGGATTTTCCCGCAGCAGTCTGACCGCGTAATTCAAACTTTCAATCGCCTGACGCGGATTTTCCCGAACAATCGAAAATGCCCCCAGTCGCCGAAAGAGCGATAATTTTTTCAGATGTTTTTCCTCCATCAGAAAAAAACTGTCGGCTCCGACGAGGCGGGAAATTTCAAAGGCAATCAAACCGTCCCACCAGCCCGAATGGTTAAAGTAGAGTATCTGCGGTTTCCTTTCAAGTAAAACCTGAACATTCGAGACCCGAAACGAATGGAAATACCGCTTCAGCAGATTTCGGTTATAAACGGCGAAAATCTTCTCGAACCATTTGCTTTTATTAGCCTCCAACATATTTTCTGGTGACGCGGCGACTGATGCCGCAGGTGATTTCGTAGGAAATCGTCGAACTGTTCCGGGCTAATTCTTCAGCCGTTACTTTAAGTTCGCCGCTCGCGCCGATTAAAATTACCTGATCATTAACTTTAACATCGGGAATGCCCGAAACATCTAAAAGCGTCCAGTCCATCGAGATTCTGCCGACGACCGGCGCAAATTGTTGATTGATAATAGCGCGTCCGCGATTGGAAAAAGAGCGTCTGAAACCATCCTGATAACCGATTGGAATAGTGGCGATGAGCGAATCTTTTTCGGTTGTGAAAGTTCGCCCGTAACCCAGAGTTTCGCCCTTCGGGACATTCTTCAAATGCGCGACGCGCGAATAAAGCGATAACACGGGTTTCAGTGCGGGTTTGACAATCTCCCTCGGCAAAACATCGCCGCCCAGACCGTATAAAACGCCGCCCAGTCGAACCATATTGCGGCGCGCGGGCGCGTGGGCAATCGCGCCCGGCGAATTCGCCAAATCCTTGTATTTGGGACGAAAACCGTTGGCTTCGATGATTTGAACCGCTTCGTCAAAACGTCTGACCTGAAGATTCGTGAAATCATTCTCCGCTAAGTTATCAGCCGCCGCAAAATGCGTCATGACACCTTCGACGCGCAGATTTTTAAACCTCTTCAATTCGGCGACGAATTCACCGACTTCATCGAAACGAACGCCGATTCTGCCCATTCCGGTATCTATTTTTATATGAATGTCGGCGATTGTCTTTCTTTCCCCGGCAAAATAATCGAGGTTCGCGGCTTGCGGAATTCGGTAGATAACCGGAGTTAAATTGTTTTGCAGCAACAAGTTCGCCTGCTCCTGCCAAAAACTTCCTAAACATAAAATCGGCGTTTCGATGCCGTGTTCCCGAAGCTCCAAACCTTCTTCCGGCAATGCCACGCCGAACCAATCAACGCCTTCGACGACGAGTTTTTTGGCGCAGCCAATCGCGTCGTGTCCGTAGGCATCGGCTTTGACGACCGCCATATATTCGATGTTTTCGCCGATAAACTTTTTAACCGAACGAAAATTAAAATCCAGATTATGTAAATTGATCTCCGTCCAGGTCGGACGTTGGGCGATGTTTTCAGTCATTCAAAACTTAAAGTAAAACATGATGCGACGGCGTTAGTAAGACGATTAAAAGACTTAACTCTGTAGTTAAGAAATTACATCAGCCGTCGGCGAACCGACCTTTAATGTAATTTCTACAGGGGAATATTGCCGTGTTTTTTCGGCGGATTCACGTCGCGTTTATTTCGCAGCAGCGAAAGTGCGCGGATCAGTTTCGGGCGCGTTTGCGAAGGCTCGATAACTTCGTCAATAAAACCCTTTTCGGCGGCGACATATGGATTGGCGAATTTTTCCTGAAACTCTTCGACTTTTCCCCGGCGGTAATGCTCGTCGCGCTCGGCGATCTTCTTTTTGTAGAGAACGCCGACCGCTCCCTCCGCGCCCATCACGGCGATTTCCGCCGTCGGATAAGCGAAATTTATGTCGGTGCGAATATGTTTGGAAGCCATCACGCAATAGGCACCGCCGTAAGCCTTGCGCGTGATCACCGTAATTTTCGGCACCGTCGCTTCGGCGAAAGCGTAAAGCAGTTTCGCCCCGTGCCGGATAATGCCGAGATGCTCCTGACCGACACCGGGCAGAAAACCGGGAACGTCTTCAAAAGTAATCAGAGGGATATTGAAGCAATCGCAAAAACGGACGAACCGCGCCGCCTTGACCGAAGCGTCAATATCCAAAACGCCCGCCAGAAATGCCGGTTGATTCGCCACGATGCCGACTGAAAAACCGCCGAGCCGCGCAAAACCGACGACGATGTTCGAGGCGTATAATTCCTGAACTTCAAAAAAATAATTTTCGTCAACGACCGTGTGAATGATGTCGCGGATGTCGTAGGGCGTGGTTGATTGTTCGGGAACGATGGAATTTAATTTTTCATCCGTTCGATCAGACGGGTCGTCGGTCGCCGCGAACGGCGGATTCTCCACGTTGTTCGACGGAATGAAAGAAAATAATTCGCGTGTCAGGCGCAGACAATGTTCGTCGTCTTCGGCGGCAAAATGCGCCACGCCGGATTTTTGATTATGCGTCATCGCGCCGCCGAGTTCGTCTTTGGTAACTTCCTCGTGCGTGACGGTTTTGATGACATCGGGACCGGTGATGAACATATAAGAAGTGTTTTTAACCATCACGTTAAAATCGGTTATCGCGGGCGAATAAACCGCGCCGCCCGCGCACGGTCCCATAATGCAGGAGATTTGCGGAACGACACCGCTCGCCAGTGTATTTCGCAGAAAAATATCGGCGTAACCGCCCAGACTGACGACACCTTCCTGAATTCTCGCGCCGCCCGAATCGTTGATGCCGATGACCGGCGCACCGACTTTCATCGCCAAATCCATAATTTTACAGATTTTCTGCGCGTGCGTTTCCGAGAGAGAGCCGCCGAAAACGGTAAAATCCTGTGCGAAAACGAAAACCTCGCGCCCGTCAATCAAACCGTGTCCGGTGATTACGCCGTCGCCCGGATATTTCTGCTGATCCATCTCGAAATCGGACGAGCGGTGAACGACGAATTTATCGAACTCTTCAAATGAGTTTTCGTCCAGCAGAAATTCGATGCGTTCGCGGGCGGTCATTTTGCCGGACGCGCGCTGCTTCTCCAATCTCCTTGCGCCGCCGCCTAATTCCGCCAGACGGGATTTTTCTCTGAGCAGGGCGAGTTTATCAATCGGTTTTTGTTCGGGTTGCATAGAGTCTCAGTTTAACGAAAAAATCGAGTTGTGCAAATTCACGCGCCAATCTACAAATCCGATATTTCCGCCTCGATTGACGGCAGAATTTTGCGGCGCAGAGTCTGCCCAAAGGTTTCGGCTTGGCGCAATTCTTCGGAGATTGGCAGCAAATTGCGGCTGATTTGATTTGAAAGAGTGTGCAGGCTGCGGCGTTCGGTTTCCAACACTTTTTTTTCGGGTTTCGCGCAGTTCGTCGCCCTTTGTCGTCCCGATAAATGCCATGTTGCGTTCGACGCTGCCGGGCAAAAGATTTTCTTCGACCTGCGCCAGACGGGTTTTGACTTCGCCGTCCTTTTGCGTTAATTCGATTTGAAATTTCTGCAAAATCTCCAAACGCAGCTCGGCGCGATTTAAAATTTCAAAGCCGAGCAGCAGTTTCTGCTGTCGTTCGGTCAACTGCATTCCTTTGCCGACCGCAAATTTTTCCAGAAGGTCTTTGAGCGTACCGTTCAGAGTTTGCACCGACTTGGAAATCTTTGTTATTTCCGGTGAAATATTTTGCATCGGATCGGCTGGCTGATAAGAATTCGATTGACCGGTCTGCGCCGCGACGAGCGAAAAATTCGCCGCCGTCAAAATCAAAATATAAATCATCGTTTTCATAGTTTCTTCCGCCTTTTGTAAACTTGATTAAAATACACCGTCCCCGATTTTTTTGATCGGTTCGGCAGATTTGAAAGGGAATTAGACGACCATTCGTTTTCTGACGCTTCGCAAAGCCCATTCGAGAAGCAGCAGCGAGGCGGTCAAAAGATAGATAGATTCGTAAACGTGACGGCTGGCAAAGTTTCCGTTCAAACAGGCGCGAGTCAAATCAATCACGGCGGTCGTCGGCACAAAGTAAGCGACAGTTTGCAGCCAAAGCGGTAAATTATCAACCGGAAACCACGCGCCGCAGATAAAAAGCGTCGAGAAAAAAAACGCGAAAAAGATGTTGAAATAATCTATCTCGTAAATTTTCGCCGTGACCGTCAAACTCAGCGACGCGAGCGACAGACAGCCGAAAATCAGCGGCACGAACGCCAGGGGCGTAAACAGGGAAGTCGCCGAACCGAACGCGACGACCAGCGGCAGAATGAACAGACAATCAATCGCGCCTTTGGTCATCGCCCAGAAGATTTCGCCGAAAGCCAACGACTCGGCGTTGACCGGCGTGGCTAAAATCGCGTCATAAGTTGATTGGTAAACCATTCGGAAATACGCGCCGTAAGTCATCTCGAAAACCGTCCGCGACAAAACCGTGAACGCCAGAACGCCCGCTCCGACGAACGATAAATAACTCAGACCTTCGACCCTGGCGGAAATCAACGCCCCGACTCCGAAGCCGAACGCGAAAAATGTAAAAATTGGTTCGATAATCGGCGCGGCGAGTTCCGTTTTCCAAAGCCGCAAATAAACGCGCGAATTCCTGCGCCACACCGCAGCAGCATCCGTCAAATCAATTTTCGATAAAGCTGAATTCAAAATTCGTAGTCGAAAGGGAAGATACGTTGTTCGATCAGAGATAAAACTTTTTTCAGATTGCCGGCGACCGTTTCGCGCAAATCGTTTGAATAACCGAAAATTCGCGCGTTTTCTTCAAACTCGTCCGCGTCTAAAATTTGAATTGAAAAGTCCTTCCGAACTAAAACGTCAATCTCCAAATCAACGTAATCCAAAACTCCGTTCTCAAAGGTCGGCGGCAAATTCAAGTTGCAGTAAAAATTTCGGAAATCGCCGGCGGGTTCGTGAAATCGAAAAATATTATAGCCGCGATCTAACCAATAAAATTCGTGCGAAACCGTTCCGCGTCTGATAACACCGAGAGACGGGTGTTCAATCTCATTTTCAAATTCGCCGACGAAAATCAGAAGATCTTCGTTTCTTTCGATCAAGCGGGCGTTCCAGCTTTTATGAATTCCGCCGTCGAATTTGCGAGAATTTATTTTTACAAAATCGCTTTGCATAAATGCTTTCATCAAGTGACTTGCGGATTCTTGACGATTAAAACCGAGCAGGGCGCGTGATGAACGACCGCCTCAGACACCGAACCGTGCAGCAATCTTTTCCAAAGGTTGGAGCCGTGCGAGCCGACGATAATCAGATCGGCGTTCATCGTTACGGCGGTCTCGACGATGCGGCGGTCGGGCGAGCCGAAAAGAATTTCGGTCGAAATCGAGACGGTTTCATCCTTGACCGTTTCACGAATTGTCCGGCTCGCCGCCGCCGCCGCTCGGCGGGCGTTTTCGCGGGCGGCGTTTTCGATTTCGCCCATAGTCGGCGGCGCACCCGCGTGACCTTCGGCGGCGAACGGAACCGCCATCTCAACGATGGAAATAATTTTAATCTCGCCGCCGGCAAATCGAAAATTACCAAGCATCGCCACCGCCGCCGCGCTCGGCTGCGTGCCGTCAACGGCTAATAAAATTTTCACCTGTTTTACCCCGCATATTTTTCGCCCGCAACCGACAAATCATTTTATATCCAACCGGCGTGAAATAAAAAACGAACGGTTCATTCGGTGATCTGCAAAAAAACATCTTCCAGGTTGGACGGTCGAAGAATCGTCTGCCGCGAGCCGTAATGTTTCATCAAAGGTGTTAATTTTTCGGGCGTTTCGGCGAAATACAAATGCGCCGAGCCGCGCTTCTGAGAAATAACGGATTCGTCGGTCGGCTGCAATTCGGCGGAACCCGTTTCCCTAATTTCCAAAGCGAATTTTTTAACTTTCTCTTCGATAATCCGGCGCGGAACGCCTTCGACGACGATTTTCCCGCGCGCCATCAAAATCAGACGCTGTGAAAGTTTTTCGGCTTCGTCCATATAATGCGTCGAAAGCACAATCGTCAAATTTTCCGTGCGGCGCAATTCTTCGAGTGTTTCCCAGATCTCCTGCCGAACCGTCGGGTCGAGTCCGGTGGTCGGCTCGTCGAGCAGTAAAATCTTCGGTTGGTGTAGCAGGGCGCGGGCGATCATCAAGCGGCGTTTCATTCCGCCGGAGAGATGTTCGACTTTGGCACCGGCTTTTCCGGTGAGCCGGATAAAGTCGAGCAACTCGTCGCTGCGTCGTTCCGCTTCAAATTTAGGAATCCGAAAATATCTCGAATAAACGATCAGGTTTTCCCGCACGTTCAAATCCGGGTCGAGATTATTCTCCTGCGGCACGATCCCGATAATCGAGCGGATTTTTCTTTCATCGGTTGCGACATCGAAGCCTTCGACCGACAAATTGCCGGAAGTCAGCGGCGAACGACAGGCGATCATCCGCATCGTCGTGGATTTGCCCGCGCCGTTTTCGCCCAGGATGGCAAATGTTTCGCCCCGGCTGACGCTGAAAGAAATATCGTCAACCGCCCGGACGGCTTTAAAGTTTTTTATCAAACGGCTGGCTTCGACGGCTGAATTCATCAAATTAGAGTTTATAAATCGAGCGGCGACCGTGCAAGATTCCGGCTCAGATTATCCTTTAATTTTCCGAATATCTGCTGAAGTATAAGTTTTTCGGTTTCGGTCAGACTGGCGAAAGATTGTGCTTCCAGCTTCGCCCACTGCGCTTCGACCAGAGCCTTTGATTGGGTTCCCGTGATCGTCAAATAAACGCGCATCATTCTCCCGTCAACGCCGCATCTGCGGCTTTCGACAAAACCGTTTCTCTCCAAGCTGCCGATCATTTTGTTGACGGTCGGCGGCGACAGTTGGAGAGTTTTAACCAGTTCAATCTGGCTTTGCCCGTCGTTTTCCCAGAGCGAAATCAGCACGAATACCTGTCCGCCGTGCAGTCCTATCCGGTTCATCGCCTTTTGCAAATAATTTCGATAAGCGATGGAAATCTGTGTCAATAAATAAGTTAACGAGTTTTCGATAATCATAAATAAGTTGTTAGTAAGCAAAGGATATTTAATTAGTCGGCTGATAATCAGCAAGCTAATTGTAAATCATTAGCTTGCTGATTATCAAATCTAAAAACGATTTCATCCCACGAAAAAAATATATTAAAATCGGAAATATGGAAGATACGACGAAACGAGCGGAGAGCAAAACCGTTTTATTAAAAGAATCCAGACTGCGGCTTTTGAGACTGCATAAACTGCTGGTGGACATCGAAAGAGACAGCTACGAAAAACGGAACGGGAAAATTACCGGCGGGCAGTTTTTGAATCTTTTGTTGACCGAGCAGGATTTTCAATGGCTCAGAAAGTTTTCAATTCTAATCGTTGATATTGATGAAATGTTTGATTTAGACGACGGCTTCGACGAGGTGATGATCGAAAGACATCTTTCGGAAATGCGAAAAATTGTCGAATTCAAAACACCGGACGCAGAGTTTAACGATAAATACCGAAGTTTTTTAGAGCATCGTTCGGACGCGGCGGACAAAAACAGCGAAATCAAAATGCTTCTTTCAGACGTATAAAAAGCGCGTCTGGAAATATGTCCGTCATATTTTGCGAAAAGTCACAATGCGATTTATTTGAGTTTTGCCTGACGAATCTCAACGCTTCGGAACCAGGAAGAGAATCAAATTGATAGCTAAAATAACTAAACTCACCACGGCATAGCCTTTATTTTGACAGCGTTTGACCGCCAGCAAACCGATTCCCGCGCCGATTGCCAACAACAGCAGCCACATTAAAAAATTGGCGGAAACTAAAAAACCCGAAATTGAAGAATAAGTCTGATTGGTCGCGTAAAGCCATTGCCACCAATTATGCGCCAAAGCAGAAATCACCGGCGCAATTTCGAGGACTTTGGAGTTGGCGGACAAGGTTTCTTTATTTGGTAAACCATTTTGCAGCGGTTTCCGCACGTCATTCGGTTTAATGCTTTCGATTGTTTGAGTCTCGCCGGTGAAAGTTTTTTCGGTAAACGGATTCGGCTTGGGCGGTGCGAAAATGGGCGACACCGCGCTCGAATTTTTGGAAACGGTGAATAGTTTCGCGCCGTCTTCCAGACAGAACTCGAGCATTTCATCGTAATAATCGGCGGCGCACTGCGGACAACTTTTCATATTCCTTCAACCGTGTTTCGCAAAATACCGATGCCTTCGATTTCGACTTCACAGACATCGCCGCCGCTCAATTTTGAAACTCCCGAAGGAGTTCCGGTGGCGATGATGTCTCCGCTGTTCAGAGTCATCTGATTTGAAATGTATTTTATCAAAAACGGCACGGAGAAAACCATCTGCGACGTGCGCCCGTCCTGTTTAATAATACCGTTGACGCGGGTCGTTACGCGGACATCGGAGACATCCAATTCGGTTTCGATGACTGCGCCAATCGGACAGAAGGTATCGAAGGATTTGGCGCGGGTAAACTGCCCGTCCGTTTTCTGCAAATCCCTGGCGGTCACATCATTAAGGCAAAGGTATCCGAAAACGAAATCCAGAGGGTTTTCACCGGCGGTCAAATTCTTGCATTCGCGTCCGATAATGACAGCGAGTTCGCCTTCGTGTTCGACTTGATTCGATTGAACGGGGATCACTATCGCCCCGCCTTCGGTAATTATCGCCGATGGTGCTTTCAAAAAAAGGAGCGGTTCCGACGGCACCCGGTTGCCTAATTCTGCCGCGTGTTCGGCATAATTGCGTCCGACGCAGACGATTTTCGAAGGCGCGGCGGGCGGCAGAAATTTGACGTTTTCGACCTTCGTATATTTGGTTAACTTAATTGCGCCGCGCGACGCGGAAACGTCTTCGAGACGGTCGAGCGGGAACACCGAATCGTTGTTGACCGCGCCCCAGTGCGTTTCGTTTTTATATTCAAAATGGCAAAGTTTCATAAAGTTCGATGTTTTACGGCGCGGTTTCGGAGACGACTTCCGAAGGTTCGCTAACATTTCCTGCCGAATCCAGAGCGAGCAAATAATAGTAATAAGTTTCGCCCGATTTGACGTTCGTATCCTGAAAAGTGCTGCGCGTCAAAATTTCCGGCGTGATCAGAAGCCATTCGGATTTCGGCTGAAAGGAATTAGTCGCGCGGTAAATTCTGTAGCCGACGACATCTTTCTCCAAATTAACGGCGAAGAAAATGGACAAATTCCTCGGCGCGGCGGCAATCGTTATCGCGTTCGGCGGTTTGGGCGGAAAACTGTCGAGCGGTTTGACCGTCAGTTTATTCGAATCCAGACTTTCGACCGGTTCGCCGTCGCCGCCGAGCGAAACCGTCCGCACAAAGTAACCGTATTCCTTGCCGAAATCAAAAAATACGTCCTCAAACTGCTTGACTGTAATCGGAGTCCCGTTCAAAAGTTTCGTCGTTTCGTTCGCCGTGCGATAGATATTGTAGCCGAGGATGTTGACCGGCTGCGAACCGTCAACATTCTTTTGCGGGGCGTTCCAACTGATTGAAATCGCTTCCTGTGAAACCCGCGCGTTGATAAGCGTCGGCTGTTCCGCCGATTTCGCCGTCGGTTCGATCAGCAGAAAGTTTGAAAACGCCGCTTTTTGACCGGCTTTGTTGACAAATCGCACGGCATAACGAAGCCTGGCGGGTTGCCCGGCGAACTGCAGGGTGTCGTTATAGGTAAATTGTTTGACGGCGAAATCGGCTTCGGTAATCGGAACCGTGGAAATCAGGGTGCTGCGCGAGGCAAATTCCTCTTCGGATAGATTCACCGGGGCGGACAAAGATTCGGCGAGCCGGTAAACATCGGCTCGCGTGATGTGCCGAGAACTTTGACCGGAAGCATTTCCGTCCGGCAGCGTCCACGACAGCGCGACAATATTGCCGCGCTGAACGCCGGAGATTTCGATGCGTTGCGAAACCTTTTCGATTGGCGACCGCGGCGGCTGGCGTTTTCCGCAGCCTGAAGCGAACAGTAGAACGCAAATTACAAACGCTAATGCCGCCTTAACCGCATAAAAACCGCTTAAGTATTTTTGGTTAAGCATCTTGTTTAAGTAGTCGCTGATTTACAAAACATACTGCCGCAGATTTTGATCCTTAACCAAATTTTCGAGCCGTTCGCGCACGTATTCCTCATCTATTCGCTGGTGTTTCTCCTCGATTTCACTGCCGAGAAAACTGATCTCCTCCAAAAGCTTTTCGAGCAGCGTGTGAAGCCTCCGCGCCCCGATGTCTTCGGTGGTCTGGTTGATATTGACGGTCATTTCGGCGAGCGTCGAAATGGCTTGATCGGTAAATTCGAGCTTAATTCCTTCGGTGTTAAGCAGTGCTTGATACTGCTTAATAAGCGAATTTTTCGGCTGGGTAAGGATTCGCTTAAAGTCGTCCAAAGTTAAAGATTCGAGTTCGACCCGAATCGGAAAACGTCCCTGTAGCTCCGGTATTAAATCCGACGGTTTGGAGACGTGAAACGCGCCGGCGGCGACGAACAAAATATGCTCGGTGTTAACCATTCCGTAGCGCGTATTGACGGTCGTGCCTTCGACAATCGGAAGCAAATCTCGCTGGACACCTTCGCGGGAAACATCCGGGCTGCCGCTGCCGGATTCGCGCCCGGCGATTTTATCAATCTCGTCGAGAAATATGATGCCGGAATTTTCGAGTTTTTGAATCGCTTGCCGGTTGATCTGTTCCAAATCAATCAGGCTTTCCTGTTCTTCCCGCAGCATAAAGGTCTTCGCTTCGGCGATTTTCAGTTTTCGGCGCACGGTTTTCGACGGAAAAAGATTGCCGAACATATCCTTAAAATTAACGCCCATTTCCTCCATTCCCTGCCCGCCGACAAAATCAATGGTCGTGTTTGAACGATCCTGGGTTTCGATTTCAACCAAACGTTCGTCGAGTTCTCCCAGACGAAGCTGTTCGCGGAGTTTTTCGCGGGTTCGCTTCGGCGTTGATTTTTCGACCAAATCAACGGAATTATCTTCCGAATCGGGCGAGTGATAATTATCCGAAGAAGGCAGAAGAATGTCTAAAATCTTTTCTTCGACGTTGCCGGCTGCCCGCTCTAAAACTTCCTCAAAGGCGGTCTGCTTGGTCATCTCGACGGCAACTTCGGTCAATTCCCGAATCATACTTTCGACATCGCGCCCGACGTAGCCGACTTCGGTAAATTTCGAGGCTTCGATTTTGATAAACGGCGAATTGGCGAGTCGCGCCAAACGCCGCGCGATTTCGGTTTTCCCGACACCGGTCGAGCCGATCATCAGGATATTTTTCGGCAGCACGTCCTGCGCGATCTCCGGCGGCAGTTTTTGGCGGCGGATGCGGTTGCGAAGAGCGACGGCGACGGCGCGTTTGGCGTTTGCCTGCCCGACGACGTATTTGTCGAGTTCCGCGACGATCTGGCGCGGCGTTAAATCATCGAGTTTCGGTTTCGCGGCAAGCGGAGTTGTTTCGCCGCCTAAATAGATAGCCATTTTTACAAATTAAAAATTAAAGTATAAACATCAAAAAACAAACTTCAAATTTCTTCGACGATAATGTCGGAGTTGGTGTAGATGCAAATTTCACCGGCGATTTTCAGAGATTCGACGGCGATTTCTTTGGCTGAAAGTTCCGTATGCCTGATCAACGCCCGCGCCGAAGCGAGCGCGAACATACTGCCCGAACCGACCGCCAGCAGACCTTCGTCCGACGAGATGACATCACCTTTGCCGGAAATTAAAAAGGCATCTTTCTGGTCGGAGACGATTAAAAGTGCTTCGAGATGCCGCAGGTATTTGTCGGTGCGCCAGTCTTTGCCGAGTTCGATGGCGGCGCGTTCGAGTTGTCCATGGTATTGTTCGAGCTTGGATTCAAACCGGCTCAACAATGAAAATGCGTCGGCGGTCGCGCCGGCAAAACCGACCAGCACGGTGTCGTTAAAGATACGGCGCACTTTTCGCGCGTTGCCCTTGATAACCGTTTCGCCGAGCGTCACCTGACCGTCGCCCGCCATCGCGGTCGCTCCGCAGCGGGAAACCATCAAGACCGTCGTCGAGCGAATTTGCGGCTGATTTTTCCGGTGTTTCATAAAAACCTCTATGATAGAACTTTAAATTGAAATGCTCAAATTGACAGATATGAGCAATTTGTTTGAACATTGTAAAGTTTATAAAACATTTTATGAAAAAGGTGCTGGGGTGTTTCGCAAAAAAAACATCTTGGATGAAACAGAATTTAGTTATGGCAAAACTTCAGAGGAAAACGGTTAAAATAGGCTTGGATAAAGTTTTAGACGGTCAAAATTCTACTTTAACAAACGGTCGAGTCGGATTGATCTGCAATCCGGCTTCGGTTAACCGCGAATTTCGACACGCCGCCGATTTGTTTTTTGAAAACGCCGGCATCAAGCTCACCGCGCTTTTCGGACCGCAGCACGGAATTCGCGGCGATGTCCAGTATAATATGGTCGAAACTTCACACGCGACCGACCGTTTAACCGGATTGCCGGTTTATTCTTTATACAGCGAAACTCGCCAGCCGACCGCCGCGATGCTCGCCGACATTGATGTGCTGGTCTTTGATTTGCAGGATGTCGGCTGTCGCGTCTACACGTTTATTTATACGATGGCGAACGCGATGAAAGCGTGCGCGGCGTTCGGGAAAAAGATGATCATTCTCGACCGTCCGAATCCGATTGGCGGCAGCGGCGTGGAAGGCGGCACGCTCGAAATCGGACACGAATCGTTCGTCGGGCAATACCCGATTCCGATGCGGCACGGTTTGACCGTCGGCGAACTGGCGCGTTTGTTTAATGCGGAATACGCCATCCATTGCGATTTGGAAGTCGTCACGATGGACAATTGGGCGCGGGCGGATTTTTACGATGAAACCGACGCGCCCTGGGTGATGCCCTCGCCGAATATGCCGACGGTGGACACGGCTTTTGTTTTTCCGGCGACGGTTTTTATTGAAGGCACGGAACTCTCCGAAGGACGCGGCACGACGCGCCCGTTCGAGATCGTCGGATCACCGTATATCAACGGAAAAAACTGGGCGGCGGTGCTGAAGTCACTCGAACTGCCGGGCGTTATCTTTCGACCGATACACTTTTTACCGACTTTTCAGGAATTCGCCGGGCAGGAATGTGAAGGCGTTTTTCTGCACGTTACCGACCGTGAAGTTTTCGAGCCGGTCATTACCGGTCTGGCGTTGGTCAAAACGATTTACGAAGCGTATCCGGGAGATTTCAAATGGCGGGCGGGCGGCTATGAATACGAATTTGAGCGCAATCCGTTCGATGTCATCGCCGGAACCTCTGAAATCAGAAAAATGATTGAAAACGGCAAGTCCGTCGCAGAAATAAAACTTTCCTGGCAAACCGATGTCAATAAATTTAATCGAATCAGGGAAAAATATCTGCTTTATTAAAGTTAAAGTGCTTTCTAGATAAACTGTAAAGCACCTCCCGACAGTGTTTCAGAGAAAAGCTGTCGAAACGAGTTCAGCAGTCGGCGATTCGACGCTTAAAGTGCTGCGGTAAGGTTTGAGGCATTCAATTTATGAACAATCCGTTTATTATCGGAATAATTTCCTGGCTTCTGCCGGGTGTCGGGCATCTCGTTCAGGGACGTTTGA
>JAYVKL010000206.1:0-17384 GCA_043768465.1 Pyrinomonadaceae bacterium | reverse complement strand
GTATGGCAGACTAAAGTCTGCCACCGCCGTCGAGAGTCGGGTCTGAGCGAGGCGGCAGACTGAAGTCTGCCATACACTGATTAGCAATCTGCTCTAGTTTAACCCGGAGTCGTGAGTTGAAATGAAACGGAAAATTAGACGCGGATCAACGCTGATTTAACGCACTAGCGCGAATTTGATGAATATATTCGTCTGATTCGTCGAAAACCTAATGAAAATAATCGGCGAAAATCCGCTCATCCAGCGTTCATCAGCGTCCAATCCCGATTTTTTATTAACCCGTAAACTCGGATCAACTTAATCCAAATCTCCTTTCGCTTTTGCGGCACCGGCGAAAATCCCGCGCAAAACCAGCATTTTCGCCAAAATGCGAACTTCCGTCCGGTCGAATTTGCCGGTTAATTGTTTCGTCCGCGCAAAATCGGCAATCGCCAAACTGCGAATGGTCGGGTCGGCGACACCTAATTCCCGGAGCATCCCGCTCGTCATTTCGCCGCCGAACCCGCCGATCTGAATTTCGCCGTCGTCAATAATGTCACCGGAGACATCAATAAATTCGCCGACTTTGATGAACGCCGCAATCGTGTCGTTCATCCGAAAGATCGCCGCCTCCAGAATCGGAAAGGCTTTCGGCGCGTCAACCTGCGCGTAGCCGCCCGCCAGCATCCAGAGTTCCATATAATCGCGGTAATTTTTCGGCTGCGGATCAACGAAAGCCCGCACTTCATTCATCAATTCCGCCGCCAACTCCCGGTCGCCGAGTTGAGTGACCTGAACCGCCAAAGCCGTCAGCGCGAGAATTTTCTGTTCGCGTTTCGGCAATTGAGCGATTATCTTTCTGGATTGTTCGACGACTTTGGCGCGTTCTTCACCGGACGATTTTTGCGAGCCGAGATTCTTATAATTTTCGGCTAACTGTTTCTGATCCGTCTGAAGACGATCTGCCGATGAATTTCCCCGACCGACGGAATCGGGGTTGACCGCTGCCGTCGTCACGGCAGCCGACGCAGTTCCGCTCGCCGGTATATTTTTAACTTTCTGTTTGATCTCGAATTTCCGCCTGATTTGCGCGGCGCGGGCGGGCAGAACTTTTTCGATGTTTTCCAGATACGAAGAAATTTCATAGTTTTCCGCGTCTTCGCGCTTCAGAAGTTCCTGCGCGGCGGCTTCGGCGAGGTCGCGCAGAGTTTGCTCGCTGAACATCGGGCGTTGGTCGGGCTTGCCTTTTATCGCGTCGAGATTTTTTAAGCCGACATCCAGAACCTGGGTCAAATAATAAAAAGTGTCGGGTTTGGAAACAGCGGATTTCAGTTTGGAAACGATTTCTTCGCCGAACGCCGCGCCTTTTTCCGGGTCTTTTTTATAAATTTTTTCCAACAGCGGGAGCAGTTGATAATTGAAACCTTTGGCGAGAGTTCGACGACCGTAAGTGAGCGCGGTTTCGACGTTTTTTTCGGCGATTTGATTGAGCAGACACGCCTCAAGATAAGCGTCGGACGATTCGAGCCGCTGGCGAAAAATCGGGTTGGTAATCGCCGCGCCGGTGTCGCTGAAAAACTCGAAGGCAAACTGCGGATCGTGTTCGGCAATCGCTTTGGCAATCTGCTGACGAACGGCGATTGCCTGTGCGAACTTGCGTTCCGGCTGACTTGCCGAACCCGAAAGCGGAGAATACTCGCCGGATTCTTCGGCGTTCGGGCGGCGACTATTGATTTGCGATTCGTAGTCGGCGAGCAATTGACGAAAATCTCCAATCACGTTTTGAAACATCGCCCGCGCTTCTTTTTCGTCGCTGAACCACATCAAACTCGCCAGTTCCGAAGAAAGACCGATTCGATTTTCCAAAGTGTGCAAACCGTTGACTTCAATCGCCGTTTCGCGGAGAAGCACGGTCGCTTCTTTTTTCAAATCGTCGGAAATACCGTTTTTTCCGTTCTTTTCGACGGTTTGCGAAAAAACCACTTGAACCGACCACAGTAAAATCACCAGTAAAAATAAATTTTTATTCATTTTGTAAACTCCGAAAAACCAGCGTCTCCAGCTTTGATATATTTGGGTGAATCATTTGTTAAATAATCATTTGAGACAAATAGTAGCCAGTTACGGAAAATTTGTAAATAAAACCAGCCGGACTTGATTCGCGGTTCGAGCGTCTTAAGTGATACATAATTTTGTGTTTGAATTTAATACAGACATTTTTCAGAAGACAATTCACCGGTTGGCAAAGAACACAAAACAGTTAATTTGCTCAATAAAACATCGGAAAAATGACGCGAAAAACGATAAAATTTTTTGGCACAAAGGTTGCAAATTCCGAAAATCACAAGGGACTTAAACCTTCAGAAGCAAAAGTTTTGAAGTTACAATAGGAGATGAATATATGATTTCTTTAATCATTTGGATTATTTTGGGGTTCTTAGCAGGATATTTGGCGAAACTTATTATGCCGGGATCGGATGGCGGCGGTTTTATTTTAACGACGATCTTGGGAATCGTCGGCGCGGTAGTAGGCGGATTTATCGGCAGTTTAGTCGGTTATCCGATGATTAGTTCTTTTGACAACATCGGCGGCAGTATTCCGAGTTTTATCTCCTCGGTTATCGGGGCGATTGTTGTTTTGGCGATCTATCGTTTAGCGACGGGACGAAGCGTAACGTAATCGGCGCGAGACAAAAATTTAATGAAAAGGCTAACCGAAAATATCGGTTAGCCTTTTCATTTTAGGAAATCGGATCAGGTAAGGAAAAGAGTGGAGAATTTGAAGTATAAATCTGGTTCCGATAAAAATTTGCCGATAGGGAACTGATAACGGACGGACAGAAACCGGTCATTTTAATTCTGCCTCTTGCCTTTTTACTTTTGCTCCGGTGAAGCCGATCCGCTCGCGGTTCTGACTCTGAAGAAAACCGTGCATTGCCAGAGCGACGAGTTTTGCCGTGCGGTTATCAATATCGAAATTCGGATTGACTTCCGTAAACTCGACGATTTTTGTATCCGGCAAACCTCCGGCAAACTTCGCTAAATCGCAGAATTCCTGCGCCGACAATCCAAGCGGACTCGGCGCGGAAGTGCCGGGCGCGTCTGCGGCGCGAACCGCATCAAGGTCAAAACCCCAAAAAATCGAGAGTCGAGAGTCGGGAGTCGAGAGTCGTTTTTCAACTGACGATTTAAGAATCGAAAAGCTGTATTCATCGAGACTTGTTAAATTCACCTTCAGACTTTTCAAGTAATTGAAATAAGTCGGCGATGTCGCGGTTGGTTGGAAAGCGATTTCAAAAAAATTGATTGGCGGCAGTAGTTCTTCGTCCAGAAGCTGGCGATACGGCGTTCCGCTGTTGCGCGGAGAATCGGCGCGAACGTCGAAATGCGCGTCAATATTGAATCCGAGCCAATGATCCGCGCCGCAAACTTTCGCCATCGCGCTGCCGTCCGCGTAGGAAATATCGTTGCCGCCGCCGAGAACAATCAGTTTTTTGTCGTCGAGCAGCATTCGTTCGACGATTTTCGCGTGCAAATCGTGAGTTTCCTCAAGCGTCTTTTGAATAATCGTATCGCCTGAATCAAAGATTTTAACGGAAATTCCGAACGGCGTGAGTTTGTAAAATTGGCGGCGCACCGCGTTCGGTGCCAGTGCCGCGCCGCCGCGCCCGCCGTTGCGCCGTACGCCGGCATCCTGCGGACAGCCTAAAATAACGACGGCGGCTTCTTGATAACTATTTTGTGAAACAATCTCGCCCAGACGAATGTCGTTCGCGTCATTTTTGCGAAAAAACAAATTCTGATGCGGGCGAATCGTATTTTGGAAAATATCAAACATCACTTAATGTCAAACAGTATTTGAAACGATCTTGAAATGAATCGAAGCGGAAAACTGGCAACCGCGCCGGGTGATTTAATAAGCGAACATCTGCAAATACCATTTGACGAGCGACTCGCCGAAAAGCAGGGCGATGAGCGAACCGATTCCCAAAAAAATACCGAACGGAATCTGCATCTGCAAATCTTTTTCCTTCTGCCGCGAAAGCAGAAAAACGCCGATAATCGCGCCGGAAAACGCGCCGAGAAAAATCGAAAGCAGAGTCGAACGCCAGCCCAGTAACGCGCCGACGGCGAACATCATTTTAACATCGCCCAAACCCATCGCGTCCACGCCGCGCAGCCGTTTCCAAAGCTCGCCGACCGCCCACAGCGAACCGCCGCCGACCACGCCGCCGAGAATCGCGCCACCCAATGAAACCAGCCAAATCGGATAACCCTGTAAATAAGTCAGCGGAAAAATACCGATGTCGGCAAAGCGTTCGGAACCGACGAAAATCGGAAACAGCAGGCGAACCAGCAGCGCGAAAAACAAGAGCGGATAATTGATGACATCCGGCAGAATCATATTTTCCGCGTCAATAAAAATCAGAGCGACCATCGTCGCCGTGAAAACCAGACCGACTGGCAGAAACCAGTCAAAACCGATGCGCCAGTAAACAAGGACGAAAAGCAGCGCGGTCAAAAGTTCGACCGCCGGATAACGCGCTGAAATCGGATTCCTGCAATTGCGGCATTTTCCGCGCAGCATCAGCCAACTCAAAAGCGGCAAATTATCGTAGGGTTTAATCGCACTTTTGCAGTTCGGGCAGGCGGAATTCGGGAAAACGATTGATTCGTCATTCGGGATGCGGTGGATGACGACGTTCAAAAAACTGCCGACGCACGCCCCGACCACCAATACAAAGGTATATGCGACAACTTCGGGCAAACCCAAAAGACTCTCAAAAGATAATAGTAAAATGTTCATTTGAAAGAAAAAAAGAATCAGTTTCGATGCTGAAGGCGGCGGACGGATAGGTCCTTTGACAATGATAATCGCTTGAACCGGAAAGCCGAGATTCTCGACAGATTCTATATTATGCAATCCCGACTCTGGCGGCAACTGGGATCGAATAGAAAACCCATTTGAAAGTTGGTGCGGAATCAGCCGTGAGCGTTCAAAATTTAATTTACAGACTATTGGTAGAGCAATTTTTAAATTTTCAGGTGTTTTGCCGAGTTTTGAGTTCGCGCTTCAGCGTGTTTCCGCCAGCGAAGCGCGGCGGAGAAGGCAAACTGAAGTGTTCACTCAGAACACCGGATAATTTAAAAATTGCTCTACTTAGCCGCAATTACAAAATGGTTTTCAAAAAATTCGAGCGTGTCATTTAAGAACCGTCGCCGGGTGGTGAAATATTGAAAACCGGTGGTTTTGCGAGTTGACGAAACGACGGGCGATCACCAATTTGAACGGGCGCACGACAGTTACCGGTCGGTTGACCTGAATTCGATCACGTCCAACGGGTAGAAATCGGAGTTTTTTGTTTTGATTTTGTGAAATCCGGCGAGAATATCAATAAAATTCAGCGTTTTGGCGGGAACGAACAGGATAGTTTGCAGAAGACTGCGTTTCTTGGTGAAAACCGCCAGCGTTCCCGAAACCAAAATCAAAAGAAAAACAGTCTTGGGATAAAAAAATTCCGGCAGCAGTAAACACAGACCCAGGAGACACAGCCAGAGAAGAAAAACGATGGTGGTTTTCAAACGTATCCAGCAAAAAGCCAAACCGTATCCTTCGCGGAAAGCATAGGCGATGGTTTTGGTGACTTCTCCTGAGCGTTGAGAAATAAGATCGCGTTGGTAGGCGGCGATGATATTTTGAATGGATTGTCCGTGATAACAGCGGGTGTGACAAGCCATCGGCAGCGGAATAATTCGGAGTTTCCAGCCGTTTTTGACCAGCCGTAAACCGAGTTCCGCTTCTTCTTCGACGGCGAGGTGCGGATTGAAAGAACCGGCTTTTTCGAGTGCCGTCCGGCGGTAAAAACAGCACGGACCGCGCAGCCATTTGACATCGGCGACCGTCTCGAAACGGTCTTCGACATCGCTTAAAATCACGCCGTTCTCGTCGGTGTCGTCCAAACGTCCGTTGATGCCGGCGACCGCCGGAACAGCCTGAAAATGTTCGAGAGCCGCCGGTAAAAAGTCCCGGTAAACCAAAGTGTCGGCATCAACAAATAAAATAAAATCGCCCTGCGCGTAGTGCGAGCCGACAAACCGCCCGGCGGAAGGCGTGAGTTTCCATTCGGGTTTCAGCGACAAAACCCGCACGCCGTAAGATTGGACGATGGCAACCGTGTTGTCGGTCGAAGCCGAATCAACGAAAATTATTTCCGCGCCGCCGATTTGGTCGGCGGCGGCAAGCGCAGCGGTCAAACATTTGCCGATGCCGCGCTCTTCGTTGCGCCCGATGATGACGATTGAAACCGTATTTTTCATAAAGCCCCGGAAGCCGTTTCCCTTTCCCCTCCGCTCAACTGATTTTTCCTTTTCCACGAACGCTTACCGCTTTTCAAACGTTCCGCCAAATCGCCCGGCAACACAAAGTTCGATAAATTTTTAAGGCTCAACCAAACTCGATTGAATCCCTCAAACGCCAGTGCCGGCGCGGTTCGACGGCTGAGATTGACGGTCACTAATTCCGTTCGGTCATTCGCCCAATCGAATTTATACGATTCGTCGCCGCGCAAAAAGTCATAAACCGAATTGCCGCGCTCAATCGCGTTTTTGACCGACCGCCCGATTAAAACGAGTCCGACGCTGAATTTTGCCCAATCCAAATCGTAGCCCGCGTTGTAATAATAAAAAGTTTCCCCGTCGTCCAGCCCGTAAACCGAAGCGCGGCATTCGCCTTCCGCCCAGAGTTCGTCGAATCTGAGTAAGCCGGAACCGGCGAGCGCGGCAATCAAATCGCGCTGAAACGAGGCGAGTCGCGGATGTCCGCTCAATTCCGAGCCGCCGTCTTTTAACCAGCGTTGTTCGTGCAGTCGGAAAAATCTTTCAAATGCCGCGCCGGTTTCCGCCGGTGCCGTAACGGTGCGAAATTCAAAGTCAGGCATTTTCTCCAGATGCCTGAGCCGCCGTTTGAAGTTGGCGGCGCGTTTGCTCTGTTTTAAGATCGTTTCCCATCCGCCGTCTAGATTTATTCGCGGACAAATCGCGGTCGGTTGATGAAATCGGCGCAAACTGGATTGTCCGGCTGAATTTTGAAGAAATTTCGCGGTTGCCGAATCGCCCGCCAGATTTTCGAGCGAAATCAAATCGAAACAGTTTTCATTTTTCAAAAACTCGAAAATCGCCGTTAAAATTTCCGCCTTGTCTTCCGGTGCGGCGATTAAATCCAGATAATCCGCCCCGCCAACCGCTTCGCCGATAAAAGCGAGCCGCCGGAGACGCATTCCCAGAACTTTTTTTTCCTGCAAACAAAGCGGCAGCAAACCGATTAGCCGATTGTCTCGCAAAGCCTTAATAACAAACGGCGTGCGATCCGCGCCAAACCATCGAAACCAGGTCGAGAGCCATTCCCAGGACAAAAACGGCGAACTTTCGGCGGCGGCGAAAAGCTGCCGCCATTCGTCGCGCAGCGTCTCGAAGGCATCTTTTCCGTTGATTTTTTCGATTGAAATTCGACTCATTTTATTTATACCGTGATTTATTCCGCAGTTTTTAGCGGCGTTTTATTCTTAAATTTACGCAAACGGCTAATCACGGAAAACTTCCACTTCCACAACAGCCAGCCGATGATTCCGCGCTGAAAAATGTAAAAGCCGACGAGTTCGCGTTCGCCCGAAGCCCAGATGCCTTTGCTGGCGGACGGCGGACTGAGTAAATCAACTTCCTGCGAATGGTTTTTCAGGGAATCGCGCACGAACTCGGCGAACAGCAGATTGCCCGGCGAAAACCGCGCGTAGTTTTCGTCGTAAGCCGTTTTCCAGCACGTCGTTTGCCGGTTATAGACAATGCGTAGCTGCATTGCGATGGTCTGATCGTTTAACTTCAGCTCGTAAACAAAAAGCGCGTTTTTTTCGGCGGTGGCACGGGCAAAATCATCGTGCAGTTTGACCACGCTGTCATCGTCGGCGACGGCTGTTCCGGCGCGTCCTTTCCAGCCTTTGGCTTCCAAATCAAAATACTTTCGCATCAATTCGGCGGAGTATCCGCGCGTGACGGCAAACTCGACGCTGCCGATTTCCCTCAGACGGCGCAGTCTTCGGCTGAGGTCCTGGCGACGCTTTTTGCCTAAACTTTTGAAGTATTCTTCGCACGAATCCGTTTCATTGACTGCCTGCGGCAATTTTATGAAGGGCGCGTTTTCCATCCGCCAAATGCCCGTCGGATAATTTTCGCTCCCGGCGATAATTAATAAATCGTTGAGCCAACTGTTTTTATCAACCATTCGTATTTCCAGAACCTTCCATTTCGATTGCCTTTTTATTTCATCCCAGAGAGCCTGGACGACGACCTTTCGCTCCGATTCGTCCGTTCCGTGAACCAGATCGAAGCGTTGGGTGTTCAAATTAAAAACCGATTGGAGTTTGCTGACGGGAATGCCGTGAAGTCCGGCTCTTTTCTGGACTAAAGGCAGAATGGCACACAACAGCCCGGCGCGTCTGACCGTTAAAAGCAGGATTTCCTTCTCGAAATTAGCCACGAAAGATAAAAACCATTCGGGACGCAAAAAAGGATGATTGCTCGCGCCTTCCTCGCAGAGCGTAATCCATTCGGCACATAATTCCGCGACTATTTCCGCTCCGCCGTTTAGAGTTTCAACCAGTTCCATCAATTAAAATCTCCGTCTAAAATCCGATTTCACTTTTCACTCTCGCCCACTCCGTTTTACGTGAATCCGTCTGTTTCCCGCTCGGAATGATAATAACCGCCCCAAGCGGTGCGGCGCACCGCCGCCGCCGATTGAAAAAAGACGGAACCTTCGTTTCCCGTTCGACATCGAAAAGTTTGCCCTCGATTGCTCGCCCACTGCCGTCTGTCAAATGACGATTAACCGGGATTTTAGTATTCAGCATTCCGTTAAAAAGTTTTCAGACCCTATTTCTTGAATCTACGCAAACGCCCGATAATGGAAAATTTCCATTTCCAGAGCATCGCCCCGATGATGCCGCGCTGAAAAACATAAAAGGCGGCGTGTTCGTATTCGCCCGTCGCCCACATGCTTTTGTTGTAAGTCGCCGGACTAAGCTGGTCGAGTTCCGGCGAACCGTTTCTCATACAATCATTGAGAACTTCGATAAACAGCAGATTGCCCGGCGAAAAACGCGCGTAATTTTCGTCGTATGACATCTTCCAGCCGACGGTTTGCCGGTCGAACATAATGCTGATATACATCGCAATCGCTGCGCCGTCTAATTTAAGCTCATAAATCAAAAGTGCGTTTTGCGCGGCGACGGCGCGGGCAAAATCGTCGTAAAGCCGCGCCGCGTTCCGGTCTTCAACCACCGCAGTTCCGGCGCGTCCCTTCCAGCCGCTCGATTCCAACGCCAAATATCTTTGAATCAATGCCGCCGAATAACCGCGCGTCGAAACAAATTCAACACTGCCCCATTCTTCGAGATAACGCCGCTTTTTCTTTAATAATTGCCGACGATTTTTGCTCAAGCCTTTGAAATACGCCGCGATCAACCTTTCTTTGTCTTCCGCCTGCGGCAGCGTAATATACGGCGCACTATCCATTTGCCAGATGCCGGTTCGGTGATTTTCGGTTTCGGCAGCGGCGAGCAAACCGTTCAGCCAACTGTCTTTTTTGACCAGCCGTATTTCTAAAACATCCCATTTCGACAGTATTTTTATCGCCGTCCAAACCGCGTTGATAATTTCATTCCGTTCCTCTTCGTCCGCGCCGTGAACTAAATCGTAACGCTGGGAATGGAGATTGAAAACGGCTTGCAGTTTTTTCACCGGCACACCGTGAAGCGTTCCGTTTTTTAAAACCAGAGGCAAAACTGCCCGCAGTTTTTCGCCGCGCCTGACCGTCAGCAGCCGAATTTCTTTTTCAAAGTTTCTGACGAAAGATAAAAACCATTCGGGGCGCAAAAAGGGATCGTTGCTCGCGCCTTCTTCGCACAATTCCGTCCATTCGGCGAAAATTTTTTCGATTACTTCCACGCCGCCAACTAACATTTCCGTTTTTAAGCCGGACTTCTTGAGTTCTGCAAACGCGGATGATCCTTCAGCCGTCAACTTTCGACGGTTATCCGTCAACTGAATCGTTGACGTGAATCTGCTTTTTTCTTCTAAACGTGCAGGAGCCATTCGTTTTTACCGTTTTCCTTCAGCTCGAATTTGCTTTTCAATCGTTTCCCGCCCGCGCTGACTTCGACTTCATAAACGCCGTAAAAGCCGCGAAATCCGGTGCTGCCGGCTGCCGTATTAACCTGTAATTTCGTGCGCCATTCGTCGTTGATCAAACGGTCGAGTGTTTGATAGTTCGGCTTTGCCGCCCCGCGTTCATCAATCAGCCCGATGCCCGGCAGCCACGACCTTTGATCGTCGAGTCCCCAGGTCGTAATTGCTTCGACCTGCGGATTGCCGAAAGCGACCGTGTAAAATTCCCGGTAAAATTCGGCTTGCCGATTGGCATTCCAAACGCCGGAACGATACGTTCCCGAAATTTCGAGCGGCGTTCTCCGGTCGTCGTAATCCAAAGTCTGCGCGCTGAATTCCGTTATTTGAATCGGTTTGCCGAGAGCCGCGTAACGGTCGAGCTGCTCGGCGACGTTCGCCGGCTCAAACCATTCGCCGTCGGCGTGCGCCTGAATTCCGATGACATCGAACGGGACGTTTTTCAACGTCATCCTTTGCAGCAATTCGAGGTATTTATCGCGGTTGTAACGGTGCTTTTCGTCCGCGCCGAAAATGCCGTATTCATTGATTAAAAGCCTTTTTTTCGGGGCAGTCCGACGCGCCTGTGCAAAAGCCGTCTCGATATAATCGGCTCCGATGACTTCGGCAAAAAAATCGGTTTTCGGCGCGAGCGGCTCGTTGACGATTTCCCATTCGCCGACGGCATTGCTGTTTTTCATCAGGCTCGATCTGATTCGATTTTCGAGAGCTTCCGATAACTCAGGTTTATTCGTCGGCAGCCACGACGGAGTTCCGGCGGCGTTGGTTCCCCATAAAACCGGCGCGGCTTGGACTTTTAAATTCAGCTTTTCGGCGAGTGCCGTTTCGCGTTCAAACCACGACCAATGTTCAACGCCCCGTTTGTTTTCGACGAAATCCCAATAAGTTCCGACGGCGGCGTAGTTAAATAATCGGGCAAAACGGCTGGCATATTCCGGCAGTTTCTCCGGCGCGAGATCGTCAATTTTCAAATAACAGCCGAACTTGAAATCGTGCGAAATCTGCGTTATTTTGATTTGCGCCCGCCCGACTGATTTGCCTTTTGAATCGAGAATTTTTATTTGCGCGTCTCCTTTACGAAACTTCTCGATATTTTCCCACGCCTGTGAAAGCACCGTTTCGTTTCGCGTCTGGCGAGCGTCGTCCTGTTCGGTCAAACCGTTTTCAGCGGTGGCCGCCAGACGGCAGGACGGAGAAAAACTTAAAATTAAAATCAGCCAGAGATAAGTTCCCAACCGATTAGGCGGGTGAATTCTGCCGGTCAATCGCCGCTTCGATTGAATTTCAGTGGAATTATTTGGAAAAATCATTTTGCCCGAATTATCCGAACCGCATTTGGCTCGGCGGCGAAACCGTATCTTCGAGCGATTTCGTTCGCAGTTTCGCCATTTGTAGCGCAAGAAACAAAAGATACAGCGGGTTAAAAAAAACGTAGCGTTTCCAGAGTCGCTGCGGTTCCTGAACCAACCGGAAAAGCCATTCCAGCCCGCGCTTCTGCGCCCAGAGCGGAGCTTGTGAAACCGTCCCGGCGTGAAAATCGAAAGCCGCGCCGACCGCCATCAAAGGCATTGCCAGCAGTCCCCGATTTTCAAAAACCCAGGTTTCCTGACGCGGACAGCCGAGTCCGACTAAAACAATCGCCGCCCCGCTTCGGCGTATCGTTTCAGAGGTTTCAATCTGTTCGTCCGAACTTATTTGCCGGAAGCGCGAAGGTTGTCTGCCCGCGATCAGTAGCGACGGGTATTTCGATTTCAGATTGGCTTCAAATTTTTTGAGAACTTCCGTCCGACTGCCGTATAAATAAACGCTCAAGCCCGCATTCGCCGCTTGTTCGCACACCTTTAAGGTTAAATTCGGACCGTAAACTCGATCCGGCAACTTCAGCGAATAAAGCCAGTTTAACGCCCATTTCACCGGCTGACCGTCCGGCACAACCAGGTCCAACCCGTTCAAACGATGCCGGTGAATCGGGTCTAGAACGCCGGTCATAATGCCGTGAACCGCCAGCGCACTGACGACGAACGGGCGTTTTTCACGCGCCGCCGCAATAATCTGTTCGACCGCCGCGTCGTAATCAACCGCGTTGATCCCGACACCCAACACATTTTGTTTTCCGAAATTGAGCATATCTTAAGAATCAAATTTGAAAATCGGCGGAAAAACATTTTCAAGCGGCGATTCGCTGATATTTCCTTGTTTCGCGCTGCTTTTCCTGCGTCGCCTCAACGATTTCTTCGATGATCGCGGCGAGATCGTAGCGGTAATTCCAGTTCGGGTAATCGTCTCGAAAACGGCTGACATCGCTCACCCACCAGATATGATCGCCTTCTCTGGCTTGGTCGGACACGGTGTAAAAAAGTTTTTCTCCGGCTTTCTTCTCGGCGATTTCAATCGCTTCGAGAACCGAACAATTACTGTGACGACTGCCGCCGATGTTGTAAACCGCGCCGGCTTTCGGGTTTTGGTAAAAATGCCAGAAAGCGTTGACCAAATCGCCGGAATGGATATTGTCGCGCACCTGTTTGCCCTTGTAGCCGAAGATCGTATAAGGTTTTCGGTGAACCACGCATTTGATCAAATAAGCCAAAAATCCGTGCAGCAGCGCGCCCGAATGCGCCGGTCCGGTTAGACAGCCGCCGCGAAAAATCCCGGTTTTAATGCCGAAATAATGCCCGTATTCCTGCGCCATCACGTCCGCCGCCACTTTGCTCGCCCCGAAAACGCTGTGTTTGGAGGCATCAATACTCATCGATTCGTCAATTCCGAATTCAAAGAAAGAATGCCCGGAATCAATTTCCCAGCGCGTTTTCCGCTCGACCAGCGGCAGATAATTCGGCGTGTCGCCGTAAACTTTATTGGTCGAAGTAAAGATAAACGGCGCGTTCGGACAAAATTCGCGGGTCGCCTCAAGCAGAATCAGCGTTCCCGTCGCGTTGACGCTGAAGTCGGTCAGAGGTTCTTTCGCCGCCCAATCGTGACTCGGCTGCGCCGCCGTGTGGATGACGACGGAAATGCTGCCCCCGTATCGGCGAAAGATATTTTGAATCGCTTTTTCATTGCGAATATCCGTCGAATAATGCGTAAAATGCGGGAGAGTTCTTTTCAGCAATTCGGTGTTCCAAACGACCGAACCGTCAATGCCGAAGAAGTATTCACGCATATTGTTGTCAATGCCGATCACGTCAAAACCCTTGCCGTGAAAAAATTTAACGGCTTCACTTCCGATCAATCCCGAACATCCGGTAATTACAGCGATACTCATATTTTCAAGTTTTTTACAAATTGCTGAAGGCTCGATTTTTTAATTGTCCGGCTTTGTAAAGTCTTAAAGAAATTGGTTTTCCATTTTTTCCGAGATTTTTTATTTTGTTTCGGTGGATAATCTGCGGAGCGGAAACCGAATTGCCAGGCACCTCTGAGCGGAATGCGGTGCGACGTTTTAGTTTTCGTTCAGAGTCCACGCTGTGGAGCGTGTGCTTCCGCCGCGCTTCGCTCTGCGGGCTGCAAAGTGCGTTCCTCCTCCGCGTTTGGACTCTGAACGAAGCTAAATGCCGAGTCTCAGGTTTGCCACCGGCGGCGAGTAAACTCCTCTGAAACCGCGCGTTGATTCTTCGCACAGGCTGATTCTGCCGAGCGCGAGCAAATCCGCCGCCGGTCGGTTGATTCTCTTCTCGGTTGTCACGGCGATTTTGTAGCCGGCTTCGGCGACGAGTTTTTTGATCTGCTCGTTGTATTCTCCGTTCGGGTAGGCGAAAGAAGTAACCAAACTATTGAGCTGCGTTTCGAGGACATTTTTGCTGGCGACGAGTTCTTTCTCCATCACCGGCAAAGCCTCCAGCGGCAAAACAACGTGGCGGGCGGTATGCCCGCCGAAATTGATGCCCCGGCACTGCATTTCACGAACCGTTTCCCAATCGAGCAGTTGATATTCGGTCGGATAATTTTCAAACCCGGCGGCGAGTTTTTCTTCCAGTTGAAAAATTACTTTTTCACGAATTTCGTCCGGCAAATAAACCAGCCAATCGGTTAATTTGAGAATGTTCGTTTCACCGCCGAGCTTTTCGACGAATGCTGCGGTTAATCCGGCTTTTTTCAATGCGCTCGAAACCGGAACGGATTTTTCGGACGCTTGTTTGACGAGCCAGTAGAGACGGTCGTGAGCCAGCGGTCGGCTTTGTCCGATAAATTCCGTCGGCAGGAAAACCGTTGCCGGAAGCCCGAATTCGTTCAAAATCGGAAAGGCTTCTTCGTAAAAATCCCGGTAGCCGTCGTCAAAAGTGATGACGGCTAACGGACGCGCCGTTTTCCGTGCGCCGTCTAAAAAATGCGCGGCGGTTTCAAGCGATACCACGTCGTAAAATTTACTCAATAACCGGCAGTGCCGGCGAAAGGTCGCGGACGAGACGACCAGCCCGTAAATGGCTTCTCTTTCGGCTTTCGCAAGGTCGGCGACCACGCGATGATAAGCGATGATGTTGACCGAACCGGGTTTGGCTTGGTGAAAACCGGCGGCGATTCCGGCGAGCGAAGCCGCCGACTTGATCGCGCGTTTGATAAATAATTTGGCGTTGGGCATATTTTTTTCAGCCGTTTACAGAGCGTTCAGATAAAAACGGAGCTTGTCAGCATACTGCTCGAAATCCATCCGCGCGCGCGCTTTCCGACGGGCTTTTTCCCCGATTTCGGTGCGGATATTTTGGTGGTCGAGCAGAAAGGAAATTTTATCCGCCAGCGCGTTGACATCGCCGGGCGCGTATAAAAGTCCGTCCACGCCGTTTTCGATCATCTCCGGGATGCCGCCGACCGTCGTCGAGATGACCGGCAAACCGGCTGCCATCGCTTCGATGATTGCCATCGGCATCGCTTCGGCGTAAGTCGGAAGCACGAAAATATCGGCTTGGCGAAAAAAACCGATGCGCTCCGTCATCGAAACGGCTCCCAGAAATTCGATCAAATGATAAACTTTTAATTGCTCGCAATAGCTTTTCAGACTTTCCGCGCCGCAGCCGAGAAAGGATACTTTTAAGTCGGAATAGCGGTCACGCAGCATCGCCAACGCCTGGATCAAGTCTTTCTCGCCTTTTAATTTGCCAATCGCGCCGACAAATAACAATCTCACCGTTTGATTCGTTCGATGTTCGCCCGTCGAGCGTTCGGAAAACTTAAAGGCGGACGTATCAATCGCGTTGGGAATGACGAAGATATTGTTTGCGCCGGTGATATTTCGCAGTTGTCCGGCGGATTCTTCGGAAACCGCGATGATTTTGTCGCTTGAACGGATGGCTTGCCGGATAAATTTACGCCCGAATTTGTTTTGAAAAGGGTAATAATTACCTATGTCGCCGGCGTGAAAATGAGTGAATACTTTTTTCCCGAAGATCTTTGCCAGCCGGATGAAAACCGATTCCCGATATAAACTCGCGTTGCTGCCCAGATGAATGTAAACGGTTTCCGAACGAAGCCGACAACAAACAAACACGAATTTTGCCAACGCCCGCGCCGCTAAAAACGCCTTGCCGAGGCTGCCGTAATCTTCGGCTTGAGATTCGATGTAAATAAACTCGAACTCGTCTTTGAGCGGAGATTTTAAGATTTCACTGATCAGCGTCGTGATGCCGCCGCGCGTTTTGGTCAGGTGCATTCCGACCATCAGAATCTGCGGTTTTCTCATCGCCGCCGCAGGATTTTTCGCCGCTTCGGATGCCGCCGAAGAAACGATGTTCGGTTCGGCGATTCTGATGTGAGATTGAAATTTACTCATTCGTATTCGTAAAAAAATCCGGCGTTCAGGCAATTTACCGGCGGCTGGTAATGTTTAGAGAATGAAAAAGCCGGAGTTTCCAGATTCGGGTTCAAATAATCAGGAAACGCCTGAAGAGACGACTGGCTTTTGACGGAATCGAAAACGGCTGATCTTTCTTGATAAATAACCGCCCGCCAAAAAAGCCATCACGAGAAACGACAGCAATTGAGCCGCCGCCGCGCCGATGCCGCCGTAGCGCGGAATCAAAAATAAGCCGCCGGTGATGCCGGCGACGACTCCGAACGCATTTGCCAGAAAATCAACGTGCTGAGAATTTACCGCCACCAAGCCGCGCGAAACGACCATTACCACGCAGAACGGAACGACGCTGACCGCCAGGATATTTAAGGTCGCGCTCGCGTCCGCATAGCCGTCTCCGAAAAGAATCGCCAGGATTTGAGACGATAAAAACGGCGCGGCGACGGCTGCCGAAACTGATAAAATCAGCGGGTAACGAAGCATCCTTAAAAGATAAGCACCTGCGGCGGTCATCGAATCTTCCGTGTGACGGACGATCAACGGCTGAATCACACCGGCGTAACTCGCCATTAAAATGCTGACCGGAATCAAAAAACGCGAAGCCACGCCGTATCTCGCCGATTCGATTTCCGTGCTTAACAATCCCAAAAGGATGATCGGCATCTGCCAGCTAATCGAGGCTAAAACCATCGTGCCGCCGAAAGTCGGCGCGACTTTTAAAATTTTGCGGAAGTCGGCGGCGTTAAAGCCGAAGCGGGAAATTTTGCGGCGCGTCACCCAGAGATACGGGAGCAGTGCCGTCAATCTGACGGCGGCAAAAGACAGGCAGACAACGGCAATATCGAATCCGAACCAAATCAGCGCGAAAGGAATAATCGTGCGGAGGACGTTTTCAAGCGTCGAAACAAAAGCTATCAAACGGGTTCGCCCGAATGAAACGGCGGCGGCTTCCGCGACGCTGATTACGCCCGTCGGAATGATGGCGAAACTTAAAACCGCCACCGCCATTCGCACCGACCAGGAACTACTGACGACAAAACCGCTTATCGCCATCAAAACGGCGCAGACGATCCCGGAAATCAGCGACAAAATTGACGCGCTGCTGATGTAATCCGTCGTCGCCCGGTCTTTTTTCACCGGAGAGAAATCTTGTCTTTGATTTCGGCGGCTGATTTCGTTGACGTGAAACGGAATCAAGCCCAGGGAACAAATGTTGTAAAACAAAGCGTAAAGTCCCATCACGACGGTGAATCTGCCCACTTCTTCGACATCGCGCACCCGTGCGATAAATATCCACAGCACGAGGCTGTTGGCGATTCCCATACTTCCCGACCAAACCATCCACAGCAGATTCCGCACGACCGGAACCGCCGCGTTTTTGGTGATT
>JAYVKL010000205.1:0-29434 GCA_043768465.1 Pyrinomonadaceae bacterium | reverse complement strand
AATTGACCAGAACGCCGCCGATCATTAAAACCGCGAGCAGAGGATAAAGTAGGTTTCTGGTTTCTGGTTTCTGGTTTCTGGTTTCTGGTTTCTGGTTTCAGGTTTCTGGTTTCTGGTTTCTCTGCGTTTCAGTTTCCCTGTGATAAAAACTCTTTAAAATTAGATTAAATCCGATCAGCAACGCCAGCGCGACGAGGTAAACCAGCCAGCCCGAAAGCTCGTGCCAGACGCTTTCGGTGGCGCGTCTGCCATAGTAATAAGTCAAAACGCCGGTCGTCGCCACTCGCGCCGCGTTGGTGAAAACGGCAATCGGAATCGCCGACAGCATTAAAATAACGGCTCGCCAAAAGTCGAAATTTTTGAGAAAACGGAATGCTCCGCCGTTGTTCAATTGCTTTTTCGAGCGCGTGAAATAAGCCAGCACCAGAGCCAGCGTCATTAAAGTCATCAAAGAACGAATGCCGCTGCATGCCTCGACGACTTCGAGAGCGATAATCTGTGTTGCGCCGTTCGGCAGAATTTCGATGACGTTGCCTTTTCTGACCGACGGAACTTCAAACAGCCGAATTCCCCAAACTGCCATTCGGGAAGCGTAAATCTGCAAAGGAAACGCGATTTTATTAAAAATAATCTGCGGAATCGGAATCGCCAGCAGCAGCAAAACAAACGGCACGACCAGCGATTTCAAAACCTGCCGCCCGAAAAAATAAACGACGATGCCGGCGAGCATCACGACCAGAGAAATTCTCTGCGTGAATAATTCTGCGCCCAGAGTTCCGCCCAAAAGCATCAGCAGCGCGAACGCAATCAAACCGAATCCGGCTAAATACGACGGTTTCGACACCGCTTTTTTTAGCCCGTCGAATTCCAAATAAACGATGCCGCCGATGACGAAGGGAATCAACAACCCGTGCGAATAATTTTCGTCCGTCCACCAATCGCGTCCCAATTTCGCCAAAACGCTGCCGTAAACGAAAGCCAACGCCGCCGCGATTAAAAACGGTTTCCACAGATTCTTAAAGTTTGTCGCGGACGTATTCATTTGAAAAATAGAAAGGTAGGAATCTTGAGAATCGCGGACGATTGCCGCGTCAGTTTCCGATTATACAGGTTCGCGGCGAAGAAATTCAATAAAATTATCCTGCACACAAATCGGCAATCTAAAGGTTCAGCAGTTCAGTTAAATTGCTTCACTCTGCGATCTCTGCGCCTCTCTCATGAAACATTTTCTCACGAGAGAGGCGCAGAGATCGTAGAGAAAAAGCTGAACAATTCGAGCATTTACACTGATTCGCATCTGCATTTATTTTTGCCGATTCAGGATGAAATCGGCGATTGCCCGCAATCGTCCGTTTTCTCCGCCGGTCTCTTCCAATTCACGAAGGGCGGCGGCGTGAACCGCTTCGGCGAGTTGCCGCGCCGCGTCCAAACCGTAAAGCGAGACGTAAGTCGCCTTTGCCGCCGCCGCGTCTTTGCCCGCCGTCTTGCCTAAAGTTTCGGAGGTTTGCGTCGCGTCCAAAACGTCGTCGGTAATTTGAAATAGCAAACCGACGTTTTCGGCGTGAATAGTTACTGCTTTTAATTGTTTTTCGTCAGCTTCGGCGATGATTGCGCCCGCGCTCGCCGCCACGGAAATCATCGCGCCCGTTTTACGGCGATGAATCGTCTCCAATTCGGCGACGGAAATCGAAACGCCTTCGGCTTCTAAGTCCATCTGCTGCCCTTCAACCATTTTCGCGGCTGATTTGGCTAATTCGGCGATTATTTTCACGCGGGTTTTATCGGACAAATTCGCGTCTTCGGCGACAGCTTGAAAAGCCAGAGTCTGCAAAACATCGCCCGCCAGAATCGCCGTCGCTTCGCCGTATTTTTTATGACAGGTCAATCTGCCGCGCCGCAAATCGTCATCGTCCATCGCGGGCAAATCGTCGTGAATCAGCGAATAAGTGTGAATCATCTCAATCGCCGCCGCCGTTTTCAATAAATTCTCACGCCTTGCGCCGAACATTTGCCCAACCGCCAGAACAAGCGCGGGACGAAAGCGTTTGCCGCCCGCGAACACGCTCCAGCGCATCGCCGCGTGTAAATTTCGCGGCGCGATTTTGTCGGACGGCAAAAGGTTTTCGAGCGTCGAGTCAACCGCCGTCGCGCATTCGGCAAAGAATTTTTCCAAGTCGTTCATCTTCAAAAGAATAGCTTGCCGAACGGCACCGGCGCAAAGATTTGGACGGCGTTCAGAGTCCAAACGCGGAACGCACTTGGCTCTTCCGCCGCTTCGCGGTCGGAAACAAACTGAAGTTTGAACTCAGAACATTTTCCGCCTTTGATTTTGCGAATCAATTAAATTGAAGTTTAATAGAATTCACAAAACATTACGGCGGCTCTTAAATCCAAAAGCCGAAATCTAAAAAATTATGAAACTACCGAAAATTTCGCTGACGTGGAAGATTATGATCGGGCTGGTGCTGGGCATTTTTATCGGCTGGCTGGTCGGAATGCTCGACGGACAATCGGGCAATCACACGGTTTTCGGCATCGAGACGGCGACGCTTTTGTCGTTGTTCCGTTCGCTTTCAACCTTGTTCCTAAATCTCATCAAATCAATCATCGCGCCTTTGATATTCGCCACTTTGGTCATCGGAATTTCCGGCACGGGCGACATCAAACAAGTCGGACGCATCGGCGCAAAATCCCTGCTTTATTTTGAAATCGTCACGACGCTCGCGCTCGTCGTCGGCTTGGCGGCGGTTAATATCACTCGACCGGGCGACGGCGTTTCATTGTCCGGCATCAAGCAGGGCGAAGACAAAGCGGTGCTGGCGCAAAAGGCGCAGAGTCTGTCTAAAGAAGCGAACGAAGCCGCCAAACTCGCCGGAGAATTACGCGCTCAGACGGCGACCAATCCGAACGCTCTGAACGAAGCCAACGCGCAGTCGGCAATCGCCGCGCAAAAAGCCGCCGAGTCCGCCGATGCCGCCGCGAAAGGTTTGACCGCGCCGGAGCCGCCCGCCAAACCGCAGAGCTTCGGCGACATCATCGCGCATCTTTCGCCGACTTCGATTATCAAAGCGATGGCGGAGGGCGACGTTTTGCAAATCGTCGTTTTCTCGGTTTTGTTCGCGCTGGCGGTGACGGCAATCGGCAAAGAAAAATCGCTGCCAATCGTCAAATGGTGCGAATCCTTAGCCGATATTATGTTCCGCTTCACCGAATTCGTGATGAAATTCGCGCCCGTCGGAGTCGGCGCGGCGATGGCTTACACCATCGCGCATAATGAGCAGGGACTTGGAGTTTTAAAGAATTTGGGCGCGTTGGTTTTAACGCTTTACGGCGCGTTAATCGCTTTTGCGCTGCTGGTTTTAGTGCCGATTGCGCTGCTCTTTAAGGTTCCGATCAAAGATTTTATCAACGCCGTCAAAACTCCCGCGTCAATCGCTTTTGCCACGACTTCGAGCGAATCAGCCTTGCCGAAAGCGATGGAAAATATGGTGCGCCTCGGTGTTCCGCGCCGCATCGTCGGCTTCGTTTTGCCGACCGGCTATTCGTTCAATCTCGACGGCACAACGCTTTATCTGGCATTGGCGGCGATTTTCGTCGCGCAAGCCGCCGGACATCCGATTGCCAATTTCCAGTTGAATTGGGACAAGCAAATTCTGATGATGATAACTTTGATGCTCACTTCAAAAGGCGTTGCTGGAGTGCCGCGTGCTTCCCTGGTTATTTTGCTCGGAACGCTCGCTTCATTCGGTTTGCCGGTTGAAGGCGTGCTGCTGATTTTAGGCGTTGACGAGTTGATGGATATGGCGCGAACGGCGACCAACGTCGTCGGCAATTGTCTGGCAACCGTCGTCATCGCCAAATGGGAAGGCGCGTTCCGCAACGAAGAATGGGAACGCGAAGAAGCCGAACTCGAAGAAGTGACCGGACAAGGCGCAATCGTCGCCACCTGATGCTTTGTAAACCAAAATTTCTGACGATCAAATTCCGGCTTCGTTCAGAGTCCAAACTTCAGTTTGCAATCCGCCAGCGAAGCGCGGCGGAGATACGCGCGGGGCGTGGACTCTGAACGAAGCCGGCAGTTCGATTATCAAGAATCTCGGTTTACGAAGCACTTTGGAGAGAGAAGCTATATTTTGTTTTGATGAAATCGGTTAAAATTTATCTGAGGTGAAATTTATGATGAACGTCCAGACCCAGCCGCAGCCGCGCCGCCTTCGTTTTACGGTTGACGAGTATTACAAGATGATCGAACTCGGAATGCTCAAAGATTACGAGAAAGCCGAAATCATCGAAGGAGAACTGATACAAAAAATGCCGATTGGAGTCCGCCACGCCGCCGCCGTTGATTTTTTAAATCGTTTTATTACCAAAAATGTTTCAGACGATGTTTTGGTGAAAATTCAAAAATCCCGTTCGTTTGTCTGATTATAACGAACCCGAACCTGATGTTGCTTTGGCTGATTTAACTAAATACGACGGGCGGCGACATCCGCAGCCCGCCGAAATTCTATTGTTAATCGAAGTTTCCGACTCGACGCTGAAATACGACCGCAGCACAAAACTCGCGCTTTACGCCGAAGCTGAAATTCCCGAAGTCTGGATCGTCAATCTGCCGAACGACATCATCGAAATTCACACGAAACCGGGCAGCGGACTTTATCAGTTAACCAAAATCTACCAGCGCGGCGAAACGCTCGAATCGGAAATTCTGCCCGATTTGAAGCTGGAAGTTGATAAAATTCTTTTTTAGAGGCGGCTTGCGCGGCGCACCTCGGCGGATTCTTCGCCGGTTTGGTTTTAGTCAAAGTTTTTGCGATTGGCAGACGATTTTGATTTTTAACCGAAAAACGCGCGTCCTGTTCCGACCAATTAGATGTCGCAATTTCTCAGTAGATTGCAAAACTGTAAGAAATTGTCTTGATCTGCGAAAACGGTTTGCCGTCTTTTTTCGCCGGTTCAAATTTTATTCCGTAAGGCGGCTCCGAGCGCGGCTTCATTGAGACCACCGCCCAAACCTTTTAAGATGAGCGCGTGAGTTATTTGTCCGCTTTCCGCAAAAAAAACCGCTAACGTAATTGTTCCCTGAACGCCGTCCTGCCGTGCTTTATCGGTATAGCGCGGCTGCGGTTTCGTCGAAATTTTCATCGGTGTCACGCTTGGGTCAGGCGGTGTTTGAACCGGCATCACAACCGGCTTACCTGATGATATGGCATCTAAAAGCGCATCACGGTTTTTGCTGAAGTAATCGTGGAAAACGGTCAGCGTGTCCAGCCTTTCCTGCTGAGATGCAGTTTGCGAATTGTTGCGGCAGTTTTTCAAGCAACGCTCCAGAACGTCTTTTGCCTGCTGAAGCAAATCTAATTTGTCAATCGGTTTTGCGCCGCTGCTGACGCGATTGCCGAATTGATAAAGGAGCGCGTCGGCTTTCAAGCTATACGCCGCCGAAAAATCCGGGTTGACTTCAATGGCTTTATCAGCATCGCGCATCGCGCCGTTGTTATCGCTTTCATAAAGGTTCGCCGCGCCGCGAACGTAATAAGCCAATGCCAGTTTCGGGTCAATGGCGATGGCTTTAGAGCATTCCGACCGAGCCTTATTTGATTTGCCGGTTTGCAGATAAACGTAAGCCAGATTCGTGTGATAAGTCGCGTTCTGCTGATTGAAACTGATCGCCTTCTCGAACGCCTTGATCGCTTTTTTCAAAGCGTCTTCCTTAACGTAAGCCAGTCCCAGCGCGTTCCACGTTTCCGCATCGGTCTTCGCCTGTTGGCTCGCCTTTTCCAAAACGGCGACGGCTTCCTTATTTTTGCCTTCCTGATAAAGTCTGATTCCCTTTTCGCGCTCGGTTTGAGCGGCGGCGAAATTGAAAGCGGCGAAAACGACCGCGAATAAAAGCGAGATTTTACAAATTGATTTCATAATAATTCCCTCGATAAATTTCAATAACAATATTCAGAGTTTTGGTGACGCGCCGATAGGCGACTGGCGGTTTGTAATCTAAAACCAATTCAAGTTGAATAGTGCGTCCTGTCAGAACCGCCTGCGGTAGCGGGCGGGTTTTCCGCGCCTGAACCCACCCGCTACCGCAGGCGGTTCTGACCCTTTGATACGCCTAAATATGATTTGAATCGGTATAAGTTGATGAAAGTTCGATTACAAAACCCTAAATTTGCTTTCGCGCCTGTGATTGAACCGCCGTGATCGCCGCCGCGTCAACGATGTCTTCGATGCGGCAGCCGCGTGAAAGATCGTTGCACGGTTTATCCAAACCTTGCAGAATCGGACCGATGGCAACTCCGCCGGTTAATCTTTCGGTTAATTTATAGGCGATGTTGCCCGCGTTCAAATCGGGGAAAATCAGCACGTTTGCCTTTCCCGCGACGCTCGAACCGCCGGCTTTTGAAGCGGCGACTGACGGAATTAGAGCGGCATCGGCTTGCAGTTCGCCGTCAATTGCGAGTTCGGGAAAGCGGGCGCGGACGGTTTTCGTCGCTTCGATAACTTTGTCTATCAAATGGTGTTTGGCACTGCCTTTGGTGGAAAACGAAAGCATCGCCACGCGCGGTTCGACGTTCAGAAGAGCGCGGCAGGAATCGGCGGAAGCGATGGCGATTTCGGCGAGTTCGGATGCGTCCGGGTCAATCACCACGCCGCAGTCGGCATAAATCAGCGCGCCTTCGTGTCCGAAATTTATATCGGGAATTACCATCAAAAAAAACGACGAAACAATTTTGAATCCAATGCGAACGCCGACGCAGCGCAGGGCGGCGGCGACCGTGTGCGCCGTCGTGTTGGTTGCGCCCGCCACCGAACCGTCGGCTTTGCCTAACTTGACCAGTAGATTGCCGAAATAAAGCGGGTCTTTAACGGTTTGCTCGGCTTCTTCCAAAGTTACGCCTTTCGCCCGCCGCAACTCGTGATAAAACCGGGCGACATTTCCGAAATCGTTGGATTTTCGGTGGTCAATGATCTCCACGCCGTTCAGATTAGCGGCGGCGTTGCGCGCCGTTTGACGAATTTTTTCCTCGTCGCCGATCAAAGTAATTTTGGCGATTTTATCGCGGACGCAGATTTCGGCGGCTTGCACGACGCGCGCGTCTTCGCCTTCGGGAAGGATAATATGCTGCACATCGGCGGCGGCTCGCCGGCGAATTTTCTGCGTAATCATAAATGTTTTGGTCTTGTCGGAAAATCAAATGATAAAGGATGCGGCGCAAATATAAAAAGCCGGACAACTTTTCGCGTTAAAACTTGCTCAAACGCTCGGCTTTTTTTAGACTTGAACTAAATTGGAGAAAAGAATTGAAAATTATGAGCGACTTGCAAAAAATAGATAGTGCGAAACCGACGCGCCGGGAAAAGTCCGAATCGAAAAACCGTCTCAAAAACGCGCTGCTGTTTTTGCCGAATATGGTTAAGCTGCTCGGCAAAATGATGACCGACGGGCGCGTTCCGATGGCGGAAAAAGCGTTGTTCGTCGGGGCGATTGTCTATGTCATTTCGCCGCTCGATTTTATTCCCGATGTCTTCCCGTTCATCGGGCAAGTTGACGATTTATACGTCGTCGCGCTGGTTTTGCTGCGCCTTATCAATCATACGGACGAAGCCGTCGTGCGGGAAAATTGGGACGGCGGCGGCGACATCGTATCTTTGGCGAAGACGATTGCGAGCATCGCGCCGCGCTTTTTGCCGCAGCGAGTGGCGCGGATTCTTTCGTCCGAAATCGAACTCGCGCCCGCCGCGAAAAATTTCACGAATGCGATCAAAAACAAGCAATCCGTCATCACCGAAAATCTCGCGCTCGAAATCGGAAAAGTCAAAACGGCGGCGAATTCCTAAACCGCAAATCAAACGATTTTTGAGGGCGCGATTTTTGAATCGTGCCTTTTTTTACTTGCCGCGAAAAAGTTTTTGTAATCGAAGACAAATAGTCCGAACGGTTCGAGTCCGGGCTTTTCGACGGATTGATGATGCCTCTGATGCGCGGCGCGAATCGTCAAAAGCAGTTTATTTTTGGAGCCGAACGGCAGAAAACGGCGATGCGTAAAAAAATCGTGCAGGATAAAATAAACGAGTCCGTAAAGCGCGATGCCCAAACCAATCGGAAACGAAACCGAAGCGAACAGCGGCTTTTCAGCGAAAATCATCAGCGACATCGAAACTGCTGCGAAAATAAAGCTGAAAACATCGTTCGCTTCGAGAAAAGACTTGTGCGGTTGATGATGCGTTTCGTGAATTCGCCAAAAAACGCCGTGAAATAAAAAGCGGTGAACGAGATAGGAAAAAATCTCCATTCCGACGAAGCCGAGCATTATTAAGCCGATAAAACGCATTATTTTACAAATTCAAACTCGCCGAATTTTTCGGGAACGTGAAAGCTCGCTTCCTTCGTTAAAGTCGGCTGCCACGTCAAGTATCCGCGTTTCGGGTCTTCTCCGACGCACCGCAAAATATTTCCAAGCCAAATATCGCCCGCTTTCGGAGTTGTGCCGAACGCTTGCCACCCGACTTTGATCGCCGTGATAACTTTATCTTTTTCAATCGCAGCCGCCGACTGCATTCCCGAATGATAATCCCAATCGGTGATTCTTTCATCCGGCTTTTGGTATATTCCCAAATCAATCCATTCGCCGTTCGGCGCGATTTCAAACTCGAAATACTTGCGAAACTCGGCTTTATTCGGCGCGAGAAAAATCTCGCAGACATCTCGATCCCACAAACCTTTCGTTTTATTTTTCAGATTCGGCGATAGCGAAACAACCAAAGGTTCGGTTTGATCCGCTTCAAATCGAACGTAAAGCGCGGTTTTCGACCACAAAAGTTTCGCCTTGAAACGTCTGCCGACCGGCGCGTTTTCGCCCGACCAGTATTTGTCAATCGTGATTTCGTTTGCCGATTTCCACGCTTTATTATCGAGTTCGCCGACGGGAAAATCGTTTTTGACCGGCGCGATTTTTATTCTGTCGGTCATTTTAGTCTGCGCGAAACCCAGCGAAGCGGAGAAGGTCAGAACGATTGAAATAAGAAAAATCAACTTCATACTTCTCCATAAATTCGGTGGAACTTGATCCTCTTTTCTGAAAAAAGGGTTTGGTGAGTCGGACGAATAATTTTGTTGAGATAAATCAGGCTTTTCGTTTTTCCGAAATTCGGTTTGGAAAACTTCAGCGGATGATTTTGCGGGTGCTAAACCAATTCTTTTCTACGAATCGTCTGGCTGAGTTCCTTAATGTCGGCTCGCATATTGGAAACATCGGAGCGGACATCGAAAAACTTCGCCTCCATCCGATCATATCTTGCGCTGTTATATTCGATGCCTTCGCGCACCGCCTCGAATTGGACGGTTACAAAGTTCTCCAAATTATCAAATCTACCGGAAAGATTTTCAAGTTTGCCGGGTAGACTTTCAACCTTACCGGCAACCTCGGCGACCGTTCGAGCCAGTTCCGCGATGGCTCGCAGGACGGCTTCGTTTTCGAGCGGCTTCTTTAATGTTTCGTCAGAATTGTTCATAACTGGTAATCTACCGCAATTTTCAAAAAGTTTCCATAACTTTTATTTGTTCGTACTGAAAACCGGCTTGAACGCCATTTTTGCCGGTTTCAGATTGCGTCAAATTGATTTTACCGTGAAAATATCTCGATAATTTTCTCGGCGACTTGCCCGGCTTTTTCTTTTTTCAAGGTGCCGACTCGGTAAAGAACGATTTTGGAATCCGCCGTAAAAAGCCTGTTCGGTCTGATATTGCTATTTTGCTTTAAGTTTCCGCTCGCAAAATCATCGTTCGATAATGAAATTGCGTAGTTGTCTTTGGCGTTTTGACTTGTAATCAAGCAAACGATTACATCATCGCCGATTAGATTTGCCACAACTAAAGCCGGGCGTTTTTTGTCGGCAGTCAAATCCGCGAAAGGAAACGGCAAAACGACGACATCGCCTTTTATAAATCTGCCCACGCTTTATCTTCCTCCGGCGTATTCCAATCCTTGGCAATCAAATTTTCCGATGCGAACATCAATTCCTTTGCCGAAACGTCCGACATTTCAAAATCGGTATCAGCCAAATACGAAACAAAATGATAAACCGCCGTCAGTTTGTCTTCGGAAAGCGTTTGCAGTTTGCTGTCTATTTCTTCAACCGTAATTGTCTGCATAAAATTTCCCCTTCGCCGATTATAAACTTATTTATTCGTATTAAAAACCGTCTTAAACGCCATTTTCGCCAGCTTCCAGGTTCGATCCAAATCAATTTTGCCGTCCGGCGTGTCGCGCCCTAAAAGTTTGTCAGTCAGCATTTTACGCAAATCTTTGCCTTCGCGTTTGAACATAAATTCTTTGGCGTAAGGTTTCGCCGTTTCAAAGAAATTGAATTCCGGGTCGGTGATAATTCCGATGCCTTCGAGCGTCATCAAAGCCCGCATAATATAGGTAAAATTCGACGGCAGGCGAAACGGATAATCATACATTACATCGGCTAAATCGTAAGTCAGTTCCTTGAAATTGACATCTTTGAGTTTAAGATTCAGGTGAAACTCGAACATTTTTTCGACAATCGGGCGCACGGCATCGGCGTTCGAGCCGGGTTTCATAAAGTTCAAATCAATCAAATCCTGCGCGATTCCCTGCGGGTCTTTGGCGACGACGTGGAAAAAGGCATCAATCATTTTCGACTGCAACTGCGCCGTGATTCTGCCGACCATTCCGAAATCGAAAAACGCCAAACGTCCGTCGGGCATTACCAGAAGATTGCCCGGATGCGGATCGGCGTGGAAAAATCCGTCTTCTAAAAGCTGTTTTAAATATGTGCGGATCAACAAACGATTGACTTTTTCGGGCGACACGCCGCGATTTTGGAGCTTTTCGAGTTCGGTAACTTTGTCGCCTTCGATAAATTCCATCGTCAGAACTTTCGACGAAGTGGCGTTCCAATGTATTTTCGGAACGTGAACATTCGTCCATTCTTTAAAGTTTTCGGTGAAGCGTTCGGCGTTTTTGCCTTCCGCCGAATAATTCATCTCCTCGTGAATCGTTTCGTCGAATTCCCGCAGCATTCCCGCCCAATCCGCGTTTTCGTTCAAAGACGGAAAGCGTTCGGCGAACTTGGTAACTTTTCGCAGAATCTCGATGTCACCTTTGATGATCGCCGTCAGATTCGGACGCTGAACTTTGACGGCGACCGTTTCGCCCGTGAAAAGTTTGGCGCGGTAAACTTGTCCGAGAGAAGCGGCGGCAATCGGTTCGACATCGAACTCCTGATAAACCTCGTTGATTTTTCTGCCGAGTTCTTTTTCGATTCGGGCGAAAGCGATTTCGTTCGGAAACTTCGGCACATTGTCCTGAAGTTCGCCCAGAGCCTTGACGAACGGCAGCGGCAACAAGTCGGCGCGAGTTCCCAGCGACTGCCCGATTTTGATGAACGTCGGACCGAGATGAATCAGTTTTTCTTTGAGCCAAACCGCCTGTTTCTCGTGATTCGCCGTTTTATTCGCCTCGCTTCCGAGCATTTTCCATTTCAGCAAAAGCAGAATTTGATGGATCAACCATTGTTTAAAACCGTAGAATTTCTCGCCCAAAACAGCCAGCCGCGTCAGCCGCCGCGCCGTCTGAAGCCGCGCTTCGGCGTGTTTCAAATTTTGTCCGTGATGAAGTTCGTATTGATCGAGATAAAGATAAAGCGCGAGCGTTCCGATGACTTTCGAGACATCAAAAAGCCGCAGATAGCCGCGCAAACCCTGATAATTTTTCTCGACGGCGGCTTCTTTTTCGATCAGCGACTTTTCTTCGGCGATCAACTGTTCATTGGAAACCTGTTTGGAAATCGGCAGATTCTTCGTCGGCAAAAGCGCGTGAAGACCGTTTCCGCCGCTTTCTGAAACGCCGTTCGCCGAAAGCGGTTCGCCGGTTTTTTCCTTGAGCAAAAGCCCGTTCGTGTTTTCCGTGGTCGTCGCCAAATCGTTTTGCATAAGTTTTATTAGAATCACAAAAAACGATTCGGTTTGCAAAAAAGTTCACAAACTTTAATCGGCAATTTTTAAAAGGGGAATGCCGAAATTCAAACCCGCCGTCAAACGAGATTTTTGACGGCGAGCCTGACATTTGATTTCACAAAATTTACGGTTGGTTAAAGTTTGAGCGGTCAGGCGGTCGCGGCGACGGCGGCGGATTGCGTTCGACACCGCCGCGACCGGCGGTATTAAAGCCGCTCGAACCCGCGCCGCGAAACATCGGCGTGAAAATCCATTTGCTGTGATTTTCGATGCCGTAATACGCGATGGTCGAATGAGTGCGGCTCTGGCTGGCAACGCCGATGAATGAGGTTTTGTCGGTTTTTACCTCGTATTCTTCGTCTGAATCTTCCTTTAAATCTTCGTCGCCTTTCGTATCCGCGTTGTTGACCAATCCGAAAGCGTAGCGGTCGAACAGTTGGGTCGGCTGCGGGTTGGCGGGAAGCAAACCGTTGTTGTAAATTTGGACGCGCCGACCGAAATTGATAAATCCCTTGCCGTTAAATTCGATCAAACGCCATTTGCCGCTTTCGCTTAACGGATCAATCGCCGCCGACGGGCGCAAAATCTGGCGTTTTTTCGTGCCGAGCGGCAAGCCTTCGAGCAGTCGGTCCATCGAATCGGGCAGTTTGCCGCCGTTTGCCACCATATATTGCCGGATCGCCTCGGCGACTTCTTCGCCGCGCCGAATCGTTTCGAGTTCCTTTTCGCGCTGAACATTCTGCTGAATCGTCGGTGCCACCGCCAGCAGACTAATCGCCAGCAAAGTCAAAAATGCCATCACCGCGAGCAGCGTCATTCCGGCTTGCGATGGCGGCTGGCGGATTTTCGATTTTTCATTAACCTGCATTTGCATCTTTTCCCGATGTTTTTAACGATTGTTTCCGTCGTCGTCCTCGTCTTTCTGATTCGGCGGCGGCGGTTGCGGCGGCGTGTAAATCTGAATGTTTCCCGGAATGCCGGGAATTTCGCCCGGCTGCAAAAGCGGCTGCGCGTTCGGACTGTTCGGATTATAAATGCCTTTGCCCGCCGGAAAACGTCCCTGACCGTTGATCGTCGGGTTATTCTGATTCGGATTAGTGCCGTCCGCCGTTTGTCCGGTCGCCGGACGAAAAAGCGCGAGCCGGTGTTTGAAGCCCAAATTGACATCTTCAAAAACCGTTTCGTTGGCGGAAATACTCGCCAGGCGAAATCGCCCGCCGACGACATCGTTGAGCCGCGCCCCGAAAGGTGTCGGCTTGCCCTGCTCCTGAAAATAAGCCGTGTCGTTATTAAATTTTTGCCGCGCAATCATCCCGACGTATTGAAACTGCGGGACGGGCGGAGCCTGCACGTTGAGCGCGACTTGATTCGAGTAGAGTTTGCCGTCCGGCGTGCGAACGATAATGTAGATTTGACCCGCGCCGTTGATAAAATTCGACGGCACCTCGGCGACAAGTTTCTGCGGGCTGACAAACGTCGTCGGCAGTGGATTGCCGTTAAAGAAAATCAGCGAATCGGGCGTAAATTTATCGCCGTTGACTTCCATTCGGAAAGTTTTTGAACCGGCGTAAACGCTCTGCGGCGTGATAAATCCGACGAGCAGCGGCGGCGGCGGCGGCGGAACCGGCGTTATTACAGGTTCAACTCTTACCGGCGGAACCGGAGTCGGAACCCAGGGAGTCGGCGGCGGCGGCTCATAAAACGCGAAGATGTTTCTGCCCGCGTCCGGGGCGTAAAATTTTCCCGGATTATAAACAACCGGCGTGGTCGTATAAGTGATGTTGATCGCGTCGTCATTCGGCATCAAAGCGGTTTCCGAAGCCGCGTTCGGCGAAGATTTCGGGGTCGGCGTGGCAGTGACGGTGATGGTGTTTTTCTTTTTCGCGCTGAACGGATTGCCGAAGAAAGTGTAGCCGAGAGCCAGCACCGCGCACACGCCAAGCACGAGTGCCGCGATGTTTTTGTTGCGTTCCGCCGGACTTTTTCCTCTGAATAAATTCATTTCGATTGCTTCAAGTTCGGAGCCCAGACTTCAGAACGCCGCGCTTCGCCGACGAAAACACGCTTCAAGTATGAACCCGGAACATTTACTGGTTGCCGCTGACCGCCGGGCGGCGGAAATACGCTGCCATCTCTAATCTCAGGCTGACATTTTCGCCGCGTGTTCTGCCGCGCAGCGTCCGCGTCTGCGCCGTTTCCGGGACATTGGCGGTCAGCGTCGGATTCTGCGGAAAACCGTTCGGATTCGTCGGGTTTATTTTCACCTGATTGATTTGTTGAACCGGCGGCGGCGGTTTCGTCGCATCAATTTTCCGCTCGGTCTCCGCCGGTTGAAATTCGACGGCACTGATCACGACGAACTGCTCGCCGGTTTCGATTTCCCTGATAAACCGGCGCAGATTCTGATATGAACCCTCAACCGTCGTCGTCACATAAACGCCGGGAAACAAACTTTGAAATTTCGCTCTGCCGCGTTCCGATTCGCTTTGCTGACCGCCGCCGCGCCGCCCGTCGGCGATTTCCAAAGGCGCGTAATCGGGTCCGGTCGTGTTCGTCAAATTATAAGCGGAAATCAAACCGTTCAATCTTTGATAAAGCGAAGTTTTATCGAGCAGAGGGTTCCGCAGAAATCTCGTTTCAAAATCGGAAACGCTGGTCAAAAGTTTGGCGACCTGCGTTTCGGTGCTGGTGATGTCGCCGTATTTACCGCGCGCCGAAAGCAATTCCGTCTCCAGCGCGGCACGTTTCCGGCGGTTCGCTTCGAGTTCCTGATCGGCGGGCAGCACAACGAAAACGTATAACAAAATCGCCGATAAAATCGCCAGCATTCCCAAACCGACGGTGGCGATTTCCGTCGGTCCCCACATTCCCGCATAAACCTTGCGCGGGCGATTTTTTGGCGCGATGTCAATTCGCGGCGTTTTTTCAAAGACGATGGTTTCATCATCGGTCAATAAAACCGTGCGCGCCGCCTCTTCGATGACGACTGCCGAATCCTTCGTCGCGCCGTATTCGTTGACGATTGGCTGCGCTGTTTCGGTCGGCTCGTGTAGCTCGTTCGGATTTTCGTTCATCGGGCGGTTTCTCCCTGCGTTTCCAGCGCGACATCGGAAGGCGCGTTTGAATAGCCGGAACGCGGCGTGTAAATCAGCCGCAAAGTATATTCGGTATAAGTGATGCTGTCGGTTTTCTGCAAATCCTGCCCGCGCAGTTCGGCTTGAAAAATTCCCGAATTGTTCATTTTCTCGATCATCGTCATTACGCTCTGATAATCGCGGCTCAAAACGGCGAATTCGAGTTCGGCTCTGGTTTGTCCGTTATCCTGGTAGACGTTTTCGATGGTGGCGCGCGACACGCTGACACCGCCCGGCAGCAACGATTCCAAATCGGCAAAAAGCCTTGACCAGCCGAAAGATTTGTTCGCCACGAGCTTGTGCGCGGCAATCAAAAGCGATTGCTGGTCGGGCGTTAAAGCTTGCTGCACGAGTGAACCTTTGTCTTTTAGAGCTTGCAGTTCCGCGTTCATCCCAACGATGTCGAATTTGGCAATCTCATTTTGCGAAGTCGTATAACGCAGTCTGGCAAACGCTAAAACCGCGCCCGCGACGGAAACCGTCAAAAGCAGCAGTGCGATCAGATACGGCAGCGTCCGGTTGCGAAACGGCTGGCTGGAAAGATTAAGTTTATTGATCACTTTTTTAACACGAAATTCAAAGTTTCGATTGTCGGATTCAACCGCTTTCGACTCCAAAGTTAAATTTGAAACTTGGAAACCGATTGGTCAGTCTAGCACGAAAGGATTAGATTGTCCTTCGGTCTTTATTTGTTGCCCGCCCGCTTTTTTATCCGCGCGAATTCACGGTGCCGCCAACACTGAAAATTTTTATTCCGCGCTTTTAACGGCCTCTTTCACGTTGATTTCCGCCGGAAAGTTGCAAAAACTTAATCGAGTCGCGGCGGCAGCGGTTTTTTGAGTTCTTCGGAATTTAAATCCTGGTAAGCGCAGACGCGGTTTCTGCCCTGCCGTTTAGCGTAATAAAGCGCGGAATCAGCCATTTCGACGAGTTCAATCGGGTCCCGCGAATCGTTCGGAAACGCCGCCACGCCGATGCTGATGGTGATATGATGCGTCTCCGGCGGTTTACCGCGCCGGACGATGCTGAACTCGCGGTTCTCGATTTCCAGACGGATGCGGTCTCCCGCGATCAGCCCTTGCGCGAGTTTCGCGTCAAGCAGAAACGCGGCGAATTCCTCGCCGCCGAACCGCGCCGCCGCGTCGCCGATTCGCAGTTTCTCGTTGATGCAGAAAGCGATTTCCTCCAGATTTTTGCTGCCCGTCAAATGCCCGTAAGTATCGTTGACCGTTTTGAAATAATCAACGTCCATCATCAGAACGCAGAATTTGCGTTTTTCGAGCTTCGCCCGTTTCGCTTCGCGCCGCAGTTCCGAAAAAAAAGAACGGCTCGAAAGCAGCCCGGTCAAATCGTCGTGCGACAGCAGGCGGTGAATCTGTCTCTGATACTCGCGGTCAATTTCGTCGAGCAGTTCGAACCGCAGAAGATGTTCGCCGAGCGTGATTTTATCGCCGGGCTGCAAAAACTCCCGCGTGATTTTCTGATTGTTGACCAAGGTTCCGCTGCGGGAATTCAAATCGGTCAGGACGTATTCGGGCGTTCCGGTTTCGGGATTGACAATCGTTTGGAGGCTGGCGTGGCGGTGCGAAACTTTGGCATCGTTAAGGCGCACGTCGGCGGCGGCGGCGCGACCCAGAATAACCGTTTCGCGTTCGAGCGGAATCGGCACGGCGAGTAAATCGCCGCTTAGGAAAATTAGCGCGGGGCGCAAATCGCGTTTGTTGAGTTTTGATTTCTCCATTTCGGAAAGCCGTCGAAAGACTTTAGATTATAGCGCGGAAGTTGGAATATCAAGCGGCTTTTTCGATTCGGTAGCGGGCGATTTTCATATATAAACCGCGTCTGGTCAGTCCGAGTTCGACGGCGACGCGGGAGATGTTCCAGCGGTGACGCGACAGCGCGGCTTTAATCATCTGGGTTTCGAGTTCAGAAACGGCCTCTTCGAGCGTTCCGCTCGCCGCGCCGATGTTGAACGAGGCGAACGCGCTGTCATAAGACGCAATCGGTTTGACGTTCCCGTTTTCGGCGAACGACGCAATCGGTTTGGCACTTCGTTTGAGGTCGGTGGAAAGATGTTCGGGCGTGATTTTTTCGCCGTCCACGGCGCGGGCGACGACGCGCTGAATTTCGTTGCAAAGCTGCCGGACGTTGCCCGCCCAATCGCAGACCATCAGCAAATCAATCGTCTGCGGCGTGATCGTGATGTCGCGTTTGCCGAACCGCGCCGAGTATTGATTGATGTAGTAATTGATGATCGGCGGAATTTCCGAGCGGCGTTCACGAAGCGGCGGCACGCGCAGGCGGATGACGTTCAGCCGGTAATATAAATCTTCGCGGAAACTGCCGTCGGCGACTTTCGCTTCGAGCGGCATATTGGTGGCGGCGATGATTCGCACGTCAACTTTAATCGGGCGTTTTTCGCCGAGCGGCTGCACTTCGCCTTCCTGCAGAAACCGCAGAATCTTCGGCTGGACATCAAGCGGCAGATCGCCGATTTCGTCCAAAAATAAAGTTCCGCCGTCCGCCGCCCGAATGATTCCGGGCGAATCGGTGAACGCGCCGGTGAACGCGCCTTTTTTATAGCCGAACAAATGTCCTTCGGCTAATTCTTTGGGAACGGCGGTGCAGTTGAAGGGGACGAAAATTTTATCTTTGCGGTTGGAAATCGTGTGAATCGCCCGTGACACCAATTCCTTGCCCGTTCCCGATTCGCCCGTTACCAGAACGGTCACGTCGGACGAGCGAATTTTATAAACCTCTTCGACCAGGGATGTCATCGCCGGCGAAGAATGGATAAAACCCGGCATTAAACTGTTGGAGGTAAACGGGCTGGCTTCTTGATCGGCGTGTTGAAACTTGTCTTTGTCGCGCAGGGCGCAAACGTCCATTCCGAGTTCGACGACGCGCAGCAGCGGCTGGAACGAGCCGCCGTCGTTGAGCATCGCGCCGGAGTTCGGCGCAATTATCAAAAATGCCGGCGCGGAACTCGGCGCGCGCAGATTGAAAACTTTCAGGTTTTTCGTTTTGGCGAAATGCTCCAGTTCGTTTTTCTGATGCGCGTTCTGAATTTTGGCGACGAGTTCCGTGCTTTCGTGCGGCACATAGCCGTGCGTGATAAACGGGTAAAAGTTTTTCTCCGCGTTGATTTCAGCGACGATGATTTTATGCGCCCGGCTTTCCTGCTGAAGAATGGCGACGAGTTCGCGGAACAGCAATTCACGCGAAGCGGTCGCTTCCGCCAGCCGCAGCATCAGAAGCTGCGAACTCGCGCTGTTGATGCGCTTCGGCGAAATCTCGACGGTTTTTAGTTTTTCGAGCGCGGCGGCGGTTTCGGCGGACAGCGTTTCAACGCCCAGTTTACGAAAAATTTCGTTGGCGTTCAGCAGATTTTTGCGGGCGCGTTCGGGCTGATTCGAGCCGAGCGTCGTGCCGATTAAATAATGCGCCAGCGCAGTGTGATAGACATCTTCCGCCGCTTCAAAAATCGTCAGACTGCGGCTGAAATGATGAACGGCTAATTCGTCGTCGTCAGCTTCTAACACCGCCAAGCCGCGAATTCGCTGGATGTTGCCCAGCACGAAAAAATCCGACGACGGATCGGTTTGTTCAATCGCCACCAATTCCGTTTCGCATTCGGAGAAATTCTTCTCCTTAAGATAAACTTCCGCCAGCACGAGTTTTGCCATATTAGCGATTTGGCGTTCGTTGATGTTCCGGCAAATCTTTATCGTTTCCCGCGCTTTTTCCTTTGACTCGGCGAGCTTTCCCTGCAATAAAAAACACCGCGCCAGATTTCGCAGCGATTGAATGACATACCATTCCTTTTTACGTTCTTCGGCTAATTTTACGCTTCGCTCCAGCATTTCGCGCGCTTCGGGCAATTCGCCGCGCAGAATTTTCAACTCGCCTAAAGAATCGAGAATGCCCGCGACGTGAACGTGATTGGCTTCGGTCGCCAATTCCAAAGCACGATTGTAGGCGGCTTCGGCTTTGTTCCACTCGCCGATCATCACCAGATGCAAGCCTAAATTATTGTAGGCGGCGGTCGCCTGGATTTTATGTTCGGTCTGCTCGAAAAACTCGATTGATTTTTCCAGACAGGCGATGCCGTCCTGCGGGCGGCGCAAAAACCAGAACGCGCCCGACATATCCGAATAAATTTTCCCCAGCAGAAACGGTGCGGAACGGTCGCCGATGATTTGAATCGCCAAGTCGAAAAATTCCACGGATTTTTCGCTGTTTCCCTCTTGATGGTACACCGTGGCGATGCCCTGGTAACTCTCCGCCATTCCGCGCCAGTCGCCGTTTTCACGAAAATTATTCAGAGCTTTTTCGGCGTAATCGCGCGAAATCGGATACTCGTTCAGCTTGCGGTAAACGCGGGAAAACGCGACGTAAATCGCGCCGAACGACTGATTGAGATTTGCCGTCGCCGCTGTTTCCAGCGCGTAATCGAGCAGGGCGACGGCTTTCGGATAATCGTTGGTGTTGTTGAAAGAAATGGCGAGCTGCGTGATGACGGAAATCTGCGTCGTCAAACCGATCTGGCTTAAAAGCTGCTCGTCATCGTATTTTTCAATCGCTTCGAGCGATTCTTTGTAACGTCCCTGCGTTTCAAAAGTATAGGCGAGCAGACAAACCAGTTTCGCCTGATTTTCCGGCGTGTGCAAATAGTTTGCCAGCGTCGTTTCGGCGATTTTCTGTGCCGCGCCCGAAAAGCCTTTATCGGTTTGCCGCCGAATTTCCGACAGAATATCGGCTAAATTTTCCTCCGACAGATTGCGCTGCCGCCCCGCCCGAACTTCTACCGGAACGGCGAACAAAGCGGTATTTTTCGATTTCTCGAAATGTTTGGTTAAAACCGATTCTTTTTTCATTGCTTGTTGAGAGAAATAGACTTAATAGAAGCCGTATTTCAGCAACTAATTTCTAGAACACAAAAGTTTTCCGTTAAATTAAAACCTAACAGATAAATCCGGGTGCGTCTATAAAATCTTTTGCAAAGCAATCGGAGTGCGCCTCCGATGATGACTTTTCTGCGGACTGATTAAACTGGTGGCGATCACGGTCAGGACTAAAAAGAAAAAAGCGTTGGAAGGTGTGCGAAGCGGAAAATCGAAAAAACTGTGAACCAAAATGCCGACACAACCCGCCAATGCGCCGGTTGCCGCGCCGCGCCCGAAATGATCCGAGGCTTTGCCCATTACCGGCAAACTTTTTTTGAACAGCAGATAAATAAAAGCGGCAATGCAGGCGAAACCCAAAACTCCCGCGTCCGCCAGCATCTGCAAATAATCGTTGTGCGCCTGTTCGATGCGAAGCGTTCCGTTCCACGAATCATAATGGGGGAAAATCGTGCCGAAACTGTCGAGTCCCGCGCCCAAAATCGGATTGTTGAGAAAACTTTGCCACGCGATTTGCCAGAAGTGAAATCTGCCGTTGCTGACTTCGCTCGGATTGCTCAAACCGACTCCGCGCACCAGCGATTCGCCGCCGCCGAGCAGCAGCACCGAGCCGAGCAAAATCACAATCAGAACTAACCCGCCAACGATAAAAACGGTTTTGCTCGATAAGTTACCGGCTGTTTCCATTTCCGGTTCGGTGTCCGTCTCATCCGGCGTTTTTTCCCGCAGATTTGCCGCGCCGATAAAAACGAGGACTGCCAGCAGGCTGATTATTCCGCCCCGCGAACTGGTGAAAACGAGCGCGATGCCCATAATGACGACAGCGATCAACAGGAAAATTCGTTTATCGCTTTTGGTCGCTTTTTTGACGGCTAAAAGTCCGAGCGATACACCAATCGCCATCTCCATAAACGCCGCGAAATGATGCCGGTTGACAAAGGAGGCGAACGGGACAGCTTGCTCCGGGAGCCGCCAGCCGTAAATCGCGTTTGAATCGGAAAGCTGCTGCAAAATGCCGTAAAAAGCCATCAGAGTGCTGAATCCGACGATCACAACCACGATTTTGCGAAGCCGTTCGGCATTGCAGATATAAGTTTGCGCGGCGGCGAAAAATATAAAATAAATTACCAATTGGACGATAGCCAGACGAGTCAAATAAGGTGCCAGCGAAACGGATTCAACCGCCGGTTCCGCCAGAAGTTCCGCCGAAAAGTTGAGAGTTCGCAGCGGCAGAAGTTGGAGCAAGCCGACGACGATCAAACCGGCAATCGGAATTTGCAGCGAGCTTGCGCCGAACCGGAACACTTTTTTCAGCAGCGCATCCGCCGTCCAGAAAATCACTATCAAACCCGCGAGAAAGGCGTTCACGCCCAGACCCCAAACGTCCACTGACCCGAATGCCACGGTCGAGACGATTAGCATTGCACACAACAACACGAAAACGGTTCCGCCGAGATACGAAAACTTTTCGTCAACCGAAAATTCTTGTTTTTGCAGAGATTGAGACATTTTTGTTTGAACAACGGAAAAATAAAACTTTTATCTTAATTGAAAATCGTCGAACCAAACCTTCCCCGAAATCGGACAGAGGCTTGATTTACACGCTTCGCGCACCAGACGAAAAACTACCGCTTCGGTCGCGGCGGCGGTTGTAAACTCTGCGCCCGCACTCGTCCAATCCGCCGTGCCGGTGATCGGATTGACGACTCCCAGAACTTTGCCGTCCGATGCGTCGGCGATTTCCCAGCGAAACGTCGCCGAAGTTTTCAATTCCGATTTATAGAAAAACTCGAACGCATATTTTTTGCCGGATTCGACGGCGACGGTTTGCGATACCTGCCGAAAATCTCTGCCGTCGAATGAATTGAAAATGAAAAACAGGCTGGTCGCGCCGCCGTGTTTCTGATCATTATTCGGACCGATTTGCGGCTGCGCTCCGTCGGCGATTTGCCAATCGAAAAAACCGCTCTTTTCACGCGGCAAAGGCGTTTCAAAGTCACCGTTGTAAATTTTGCCGAGGGCGTAATTTGCCGTCTCCGGTTTATCGTTGATGCTCTGCTGAACCAGGAGTGCCTCACGATATTTTTTCGCCGCCAGTATTTCCGCGAAAAGTTGTTCGCCGTCGGCTTTGTAAACGGTTTTTTTATTTTCGAGCGGCAGTTCGTTCCAAATTTGAACGGCTTCGGCAAGGCGTTTCTGTTTGGCTAAAAATGACACGAGCGCGAAGTTTATATTGATCGAGCCGCCGAGATGTCGGCGGACGGCGGCAATGTCGCCGTCGAAAATCTGCCAAGCCGTGTTGATCGCCGCCGTTCGGAAGTTCGGTTCGGTGTCCGCCGCCCTGGTTATTTCCGCAAAGGCTTCGGCGGTTTTACCGTTCCGCAGCAGAGCGTTGCCGAGCGTCCACTGCACCTGCGCGTAATTCGGCGCGAGTTCCAGAGCTTTTCGCAGCGCGAGTTCCGCGCCCGCCGCGTCGCCGCGTCGTTCACGCACTCTGCCCAACGCCAGCCACAGACGGTAATCGTGCGGCGCGAGCGCGACGGCGCGTTCATATTCTGCCAGCGACTGCGCCAAATCTTCGGAAGCGAAAGTTTTTTCACTCAATACCGCCAGCGCGTAATGCGTTTGCGGGTCTTTCGGAGCCAGTTCAACCATCCACGCCGCGACCTCCCGAACCGGGGCGCGGGCGGCAATCGTATTGGCGAAACACCATCTGATAAAAAGGAAATTTATCGTCAGATACAACAAACACGCGGTTATCAGTAGCGTGCGGGACAAAGCCGATTCAATTTTGACGGATTTAATCATCAGGCGTTCGGAGGCAAAGGTATCTATTCAAAATCTAACGGCTCGATTTTCAGCAGGGCGCGTTTCAGGGAAATTTCCGTTTCCTGACAGATTGTCCGAACTTCACGAAGTCTTTCGGGCGAAACATTTCGCACCGAAAGCAAGATTTCCTGCACTTGGTGGTCACGGCAAATCTGCTGCAAGGAGTCGTTGCCGCCGTGAACCCTCAAACCGTGAATCACCTTATCTTTTTTCAGCGGATCGTCGTCCACAAAACCAATCGGAACGTAATTCCACGCAGGATTATTTTTCAACTCGCGCAAAACCATCTCGCCGCCGTCGCCGGCACCGTATATCAGAACGTTGCGCCCGTCCTCGGAGATCGGTGTCGGCAAAAGTTGGCGGAAAAGCCGAAAAGCGATGCGGCTCGCCGACAGCGCGAAAAACAAAACCAGCGCGTCAACGACAAATACCGCCCGCGAAAAATAGTTAAAACGATAAATCAGGAGCAGTGCCAGAACGCTCAGAATCGAACCCAGCACGACAGCTTTGAAAAACGTCACAAAGTCGCGCACGCCCGTGTATCGCCAGAGTCCGCGATAAACACCGGCGATGAGAAAAGCCGTCAGTTTCAGCGCAATCAAAATCAACAGTGATTTGACGAACAGCGACCAATTTTCTCCGTCATCGAACAAGCCGAAGATCAGAATATATGAGGCGTAATACGACAGCGTGATCAAAACCACGTCCAAGAAAACCTCAAAAATTCGGCGTTTGTGCGAGAGATTGATAAGAAAACCGTAACCCGCTTTATTTTGCAAAGCCGTTTCGCCTTCCTGCTCTTCATAAACTTTGACTTTTGCCAGGTAAACGCCGGTCAAGGTCAGCACGACGACAAAAACCGCGATGATGGCGAGGCTTTCGGTCGCTTTCAAATCGCGGATGTAAATCGAGAGCGCGCCGGCGACGAGGGCAAAGCCGTAAAGCATTAAAACCGCGCTGCGTTCCGAGAGTCCGAGTGCCACGAGCCGGTGCGAAGTGTGGTCGCGCCCGCCCTGCGAAGCCTTGCGTCCCCAAATTTTTCGCAGAACCGTCACGAACGTCGTGTCGAAGATCGGCACGAAAAGAATCAGCGCGGGGATCGCCAAAACCGACACGATACTGCGCGAGCGTCCGCCGACATCGGTCATCAGAACCGAGCTTGCCAGCAGAAACCCGACGAACATCGAGCCGCAGTCGCCCATAAAAATCGAAGCCGGATTAAAATTGAAAACCAGAAATCCGATTAAGGCTCCGATAAATGCCGCCAGAAAAATCAATTCATCGGTTTGCCCGCCGGCGGCGAATCCGGCGGCAAGGGAAATAGCGGCGATGGCGGCGATTCCGGCGGAAAGCCCGTCCATATTGTCAAGCAGATTGATTGCGTTCGTGATTCCGACGAGCCAGAAACAGGTGATGGCGATATTTAAAATATCGGAATCGGTCCACGGCAAAACCAACCCGAAACCGGTGACAATCGCCACGCCGATAAATTGTCCGATAAGTTTTTGATACGGCTTGATCTGTAAAACGTCGTCAATCAAACCGACCAGGAAAAGAACCGAACTGCCCGCCAGAATAATCAAAGACTGCGAACTTTTCGGGACGAACAGCAAGTAAATCAAAAGCGTCGCCGAAAAAATCGCCGCCCCGCCGAGCATCGCCGTCGGGCGTTTGTGCCAGCGGTCGGTTTTCGGTTTAGCGACGAACCCGAATTTATGCGCCGCTTCGCGCACGGCATACGTCAGGGCAACCGCCAGCGCAAAACTTATCGAAGCGATAAAAAACGGATTATAAAAGGATCGGAACATAACTAAGGCTTTAGACTTTTAATCAATTTAAGCTGAAGATTTTGCTCGAATGACTTCAAACGATTTGTGTAATAAAACGACAGCTTACCAATTTTAGACGAAATTAAGTATAAAAATCTCTCAGTTTTACAATTTATTAAAACGAAACATTGGCGTAATCCCGGAGTCTGCATCCCAGAGCGGTTGTGTCTGTCTCTAATTTAAGATTAGTTTAACTCAATGTTGCTCAAAACAATAGACATCTTTCCAAAATAACTGTTGTATTTCGGCAATTTAGCCTGTTTTAACAGGCTTTCCGCGTTTCGCGGCATTAGCCACGTCCGTTTACGGCGTGGTCAAATTCAAATTATTGAGTTGAAGGGCGTTTTAACGTCCTTATCTAATTGGCTTAAGCCGCAAAATAAAAGCACGTTAAAACGCGCTCAACCATTGCTTTTCAATTCAAACCACGCCGTAAACGGACGTGGCTAAGTGCCGCGAAACGCGGAAAGCCTCGTGAACGAGGCTGAAAATTAAAGTATTCAAAGATGCCGTGAAAACATTTTATTTTGGAAAGATGTCTAATGTATTATTCGCTGCATTTATGGTTTTACGAAACCGATGCCGCGCATTACCGATTCACGGTTAACGCTTTATACAGCGATTTTATGTCGTTTACCAACCGGCTTTTTCCGTAGTTCGCCGAAACGTATTCCCTGCCGCGCCGTCCGCAGTTTTCGCGCAGTCCTTCATTTTTTACAAGGTATTCCAACCCGCTGCAAAAACCTGCCGCATCGTCCGAAGCCGCCGAAATTCCGCGCTCGCAAATCTGGAATCCGGTTTTTTGTTCTTCGACTTTGCCGAGCAAATCTACCACGCCGCCGACGGCGGTCGAGACGACGGCTTTTTCGTTCGCCATCGCTTCGATCAGGGAAAGCGGCGTTCCTTCATTGAGCGAAGTCAGGGCGACAATATCGAGTCCGGCGTAGAAAACATCCGCGTCGTTGCGATTGCCGAGAAAAGTTATCAAATCCTTCACACCGAGCGTTTCGGCTTCGCTTTCGAGTTTTTCCCTGAGATGTCCGTCACCGACAATCACAAATTTCAGTTTTGCCGAACCCGGATTTTCCTTATGGATTTTGACTACCTGCAGAAAGAGAGCGTGATTTTTCACTTCGGTTAGTCTGCCGACGAGTCCGACCAAAAGATCATCATTTTTTGCGCCGATTTCTTCACGCAAAATGTTTCGCTTTGCCCGCCAATCGGCAAACGTCTGTAGATCAATACCGAGCGGGATTATCTCGAACTGTTCTTTCTTTCCAACACCGAATTTTTCGTGGATTTCGCTGAGTTGTTGTCGGCTGATGACGACGATTTTGTCGGTGGCAAAGTGTGCCAGCATTTTCTCGATAAAAAGAAAAATTTTCGTTTTCGACGCTCCGTAATAACTGTGAAAAACGTGTCCGTGAAAGGTGTGAATTACTTTAACGCGGCGCGGCTTGCCGATTAGAGTTTTCCACGTCAGCCAGCGATATAGAAAACCCGCCGTGCGCCCGACGGTTCCTGCTTTTGCCGTGTGGGTGTGAATAACGTCGGGTTTTTCCAGTTTTAATTGCTGAAAAATTTTCCACAGCGATACGACATCCTTCGGCGAAAGTTCGCGGCTCATCGCCTCAATATAAACCGGCTCGACCCGATTTTCGACGGCGAAATAACTCATATCCTCTTCGCCTTCGGGAACCGTTCCAGTCAGCAAAACGGACTTGAATTCGCCGCTTTGCAACTCTTTGGTCAGCCAAACGACGTGCCGCGCCGGACCGCCGACGTTTAATCGCGCAATAATGCGGACGATTTTTAAGTTATTCGGCGGTTGTTGTTTGGCCTTCGTTACTTGTAATTCGGTCTTCATTTCCCTGACCGTTTCTGATTTTGAGCTAATCTTTAACTTGAAAAGTCGTCTTCGGGTTTGATTTTCCTTAACTTCCAGCGCGTTTTATCTCCAAATTATTCGCGCCGGTTTTTGCCACCAGATTCGTCGCGTGCAGCAAACTTTCAAATGTTCCCGCGTCTGTCCACCAGCCATCGAGTTCGTTCCACGTCATCGTGCCTCGGTTGATATAATGATTATTGACATCCGTTATTTCCAACTCGCCGCGCCCCGAAGGTTCGAGAGTTTTAATCACGTCGAAAACCGTCGCATCGTAAAAATAAATTCCGATGACCGCAAAATCCGATTTTGGGTTTTTGGGTTTTTCTTCGATTTGTAAAACTTTATCGCCGTCGAGTTCGGGAACGCCGAATCTTTTCGGGTCGTGAACTTTTTTCAGCAGAATTTTCGCGCCCGCACCTTGTTGTCGGTAGTCTTCGGCGGCTTTCTGAATATTTCCTTCGATGACGTTATCGCCTAAAACAACACAAATCGGCTCGTCGTCGGCAAAATGTTCGACCAAAGAAAGCGCGTCGGCAATGCCGCCTTCGCCTTCCTGATAAGTGTAATTGATGTGCTTTAAGCCGAATTCCTTACCGTTGCCGAGAAGTTTAAGAAAATCGCCCGCCGAATTTCCGCCCGTGACAATCATTATGTCGTCAATTCCCGCATTTATCAGCGTCTGAATCGGGTAATAAATCATCGGCTGATGATAAACCGGAAGAAGATGTTTATTCGTAACTTTTGTCAGCGGCTTGAGTCTTGAGCCAAGTCCGCCGGCTAATACAACGCCTTTCATAATTTTTTAAATTCTAATCTATAAATTTTTGAAACCAGAGTTCCAGCATCAGAAGCGTCCACAATTGCCAAACGTGATCGCGTTCGGCATTGGTGTGTTCGTCAACCAGTTTTTTAACCACCTCGGCTTTGAAAATGCCGCGCCTGGCAAATTTTTCCGACAGCAGATTTTCCCGCAGATAATCTTTCATTTCGCCGCGAAACCAATGCGTCAGCGGCACACCGAAACCCATCTTTTTACGATAGAGAACTTCCGGCGGAACGATTCTGCTCGCCGCTTTTTTCAACAGATATTTTGTTTCCGTCCCGCGCAGTTTAATGTTTTCGGGCAGACTCGCCGCAAATTCGATAACCTTGTGGTCGAGAAACGGCGAGCGAGCTTCCAAAGAATTCGCCATCGAAGCGATGTCAACTTTCACTAATAAATCATTCGGCAGATAAGTTTGCTGGTCGGTGAACATCGTCGCGTCAACGATGCCGCCGCCGTTCGCCTGATCAAACCAGTGTTTTAGGAAATTCGCCGAATCGTAATTTTTAATTTCGCCGGAAAAATTTTCGGTGTAAAGATTTTCTTTGCTTTGCCGGTCAATCGCGCTCACCCAGCGAAAATAGCGTTCGACTTTCGGCAGTGAAGCGGCTTTGACAAAGCGTTTCAAATCGCGCATACGACTGCGTTTGAGTTCGGAAGTCGGAACGAGATTGACGGCGTTTTCAATCAATCCCTTTCGCATAAAACCCGGAATTTTATGATATTTTTCCGCCAAACGCATCGCAAAATAGCGTTCGTAACCTGCAAAGCTCTCATCGCCGCCGTCGCCGTTAAGCGCGACCGTGACGTGTTTGCGCGTTTCCTTAGCGACGTAATAAGTGGCAATCGAACTCGAATCGGCGTAAGGTTCGCCGTAATGCTCGACCAGAGTCGGCAAAACTTCCAACGCATCCGGGCGCACGATAAATTCGTGATGCTCGGCACCGATGTGTTCGGCTACTCGTTTGGCATATTTCAGTTCGCTGAAATCTTCTTCTTCAAACCCAATCGAAAAGGTCTTGACCGGCTGCGAACTTTCCTCAGCCATCAGCGCGACGACGGTTGAAGAATCAACGCCGCCCGAAAGAAACGCGCCGAGCGGAACTTCGGAAATCATCCGCATTTTCGTCGCTTCACGCAAAATTCGCAAAGTTTCTTCGACTGCTTCGGCTTCCGAAATCTTTATTTTTTTGGAAAAATCAGGCAGCCAGTATCTTTCTATTTTAACTTCACCGTTTTTCCAGCGAAGCCAGTGCGCGGGTTCGAGTTTGCGGATTTGCTTGAACGCCGTCAGCGGCGCGGGAACGCAAAGATACGACAAATAATGATGAATCGCTTCGGTGTCAACTTCACGGCTGATGGCGGGATGCGCCAACAGTGCGCGAAATTCCGAACCGAAAATTAAATCACCGTTTGGCTGATGCGAGTAGAGAAGCGGTTTTTTGCCGATTCGGTCGCGGGCGATAAAAAGCGATTGATCGCGCTCGTCCCAAATCGCAAACGCAAACATTCCGCGCAAATGCTGAACACAATCCGCGCCGTATCGGTCGTAAAGATGCAGAATGACTTCCGTATCGGAATTCGTGTAAAAATGATCGCCCTGCTTTTCTAAATCTTTTTTTAATTCCTGAAAATTATAGATTTCGCCGTTAAATACAATCCACTTCGATTTATCGTGATTATAAATCGGCTGTTTGCCGTGCTTAAGGTCAATAATCGCCAATCGGCGCATTGCCAGTCCGACGTTTTCGCGGACGTAGAAACCGTCGTCATCGGGACCGCGATGAGCGATGCAGGCGTTCATCCGCTCCAGAATTGCGCTGTCTAAAGGCTGTGAGTTTATACTGGTGAATCCGACGATGCCGCACATATATTTGCTAATTTTTAGTTTGGATATTTATTTAAACTCTTGCCGATACATTTATTTTCAAACAATTTTTCCTCTTGCTTTTCGCAACGCGATTAAATCTTCTTTATGCTCCTGCCGAAGCGTCCAGCCGACGGCAATAAAAATAAATAGAAAAACTTGAATCTGAGTGCG
>JAYVKL010000204.1:0-9562 GCA_043768465.1 Pyrinomonadaceae bacterium | reverse complement strand
GGCTTTCCGCGCCTGACCTGCCCGCTACCGCCGGCGGTTCTGACAGGGCGCACTATTTAACTTGAATTGATATTAGAGCAGATTGCTAATCAGTATATGGCAGACTTCAGTCTGCCGCCTCGCTCAGACTCGACTCTCGACGGCGGTGGCAGACTTTAGTCTGCCATACATTCAATCCGAATTTGCTCTAGGTTAACCAAAATCTTTGGATTTTTCTTGACGCGCGGCGCGACTTCCGAAGTTTGCTCAATCGCGCAAATCAAAGTTCGCGCTTCTTCCGAGGTGATCACCCACGGCATAAAACCTGGTCTGATGCTGCGAAACAGCGGATAACCTTGTTTTCCGCGAAATTTCAAATCGAATTTTTTTATCAAATCGCGGTCTTGTTTTTCGAGCTGTTCGCGGTCTTCAAACGAAACCTGAAGCTGCGGAATTTCAAACAGCGCAAAAGGTTCGGCTTCGAGTCCGGCTTCCTGAAAATCCCGAAATCCGTAAAGCCCGTCCGCACCGCGATAAACGCCGACGGAGAGATGCTCGCCCATCATTCCCATCGCGCTGACAAAGCCGACTTCCCCGGTTTCGGGATTCTCCACGCCAAAAATTTCGGTTTCATACATCTATTCCCAGGGCGCGAGTTTTTTTAATTCGCCGGCAAGTTCGTAAAGCCGTTTCCATTCGGCAGTCGTCGGTTGTTTTGATTCGATTTCCATAAGTTGCAAGTTAACAAAATTTCCGTGGAATCGGCTTTCTCCGCCGCTTTCGCCAATCGTTCGTCAGCCGTGACAACTGGATGACAACGCGCATAGTCGTCGTTCTTATAATCTTTAAGAATCCAACTGATCATTAGCCGCAGCCAACCCGTCAACACTATCTTTAATTCCATTGCGAATAACGTCGCGCCGAGGTCTGCCTTGGCAGACGATAATGCTTTGCCGCCTTGTTTCCTGAAAGGTTTTCAAGCCGGCTTTTCGATAATCGTCGGCATTTCATCAGCCGGTGACGGCGTTGCGGCGGCTTCATCCACGTCTTCCTGCTGCTGTTCGGCGAGGACTGTTTCGGCGGCTTCGGCGATGCGGTCTTCGATTTTTTCGCTCGGCGCGTCCGCCGGGTGCAGATCGCCCGCGTGGTAAAAATAAGATGCCTGGTAAAGTTCGCGCAGGAATTTGAAAAAGACTTTGGCGATGGCGATTGCCGGAATTGCCATAATTATGCCGAGCAAACCGAATAATTTGCCGCCGACCAGCAAGCCTAAAAAGACCGCCATCGGGTGCAGATTCAAACGGTCGCCCATAATGCGCGGCGTTAGATAATAGCCTTCGAGACTTTGGACGGCGGCGAACACGCCCAGAATCGCGGCGATATGACCGAAACTGCTGCCGCCTGCAAAACTGAAACCGCAGGCGAGAATGATGCCGCTGATAGTCCCGACATACGGCAGGCACGGCGTTCAGCAGACCGGCAATCATCGCAATGCCCGCCCACGCCGGAACGCCGAGAAAATAAAAGCCGACGGCGTAACAGACCACCATCACCGAGCCGATTAAAATCTATCCGCGCACATATGATTCGAGAATGCGTCCCGATTCGTCGAACAGTGCGCTGAACGGGTCGCGGAAGCGCGGCGGAATCAGACTTTCGAGCGATTCGCGCCACCTTTGAAAATCAATCAGCAGGTAGAAAACGAAAAACGGCACGAGAAATAAATCAAACGACGAACTCAAAATTTCGAGAATCAACGAACCGCCGCCGCCCGTCGCTTTGACATTGCCCGCTTCGTCAACGGTCGTCGCGGTCGCGACGTTTTCGTTGTAAAAAGCCAGCGGCTCGCTCAAAAACTTTTCGATTTTGTCGCCCGCCGCTTTTTCGAGCGCGGGCGAATAACGTTTGAGAAAAACCCTCTGCCGGGCGGCATTCTCCGGCGTGAGATTTTCCGAGATTTTCGCGCCCGCCTTTGATGTCTCCGACCACAAATCGGGAATCACATACGCCAGAAAAGCGGTGATTACCAGAGTTACGAGCAGGATGGCGACGATTGCCGAAACCGTCCGCGAAAGCCCGCGCTTTTCCGCCTGATAAACAATCGGATTGAGCAGATAGGCGAGCGCGAATGAAGCCAGCACGGGAACAATCGCCACGCTGCCGATGACGTATAAAAGGTAGAGAATCAACGTCGAAAAAACAATCGTCGGCACCCACCGAAACCACCAGAACGGCGATTGCTCTTCGGGCGGAGTTATTTTAACCAGGGAGTTTTCATAATTTTTCATTCGAGAAAAAAGACAAAAATAGAAATTGGAAAATGCGGAGACAATTTTTCCGTTTTTTATGAATGTTTCCACATTAATTTTATTTATTGTTATTGAGAAGTGCCATTATCAATACAAATAACCAAAATGAAAGACCAAGACCGCCAACAATAAAGCACCACCAAACTCTGCCGTCAGGTTTTATTTCGCCATTTGAACTATTGATGATTGTCCTTGCCTTTAATGCATTTCTAACAGCAATAAATGAACCAAAACCCAGTAACCAAAAGATTGAAAACCACACACCTTTTTTAAGCAACTCATCAACAGCTTGTTTTTCGTTTGATATTTCCATTTGCATTCTTTCCTAAATTGCTGCGAAACCTTTATCCAGCGCGGCAGCGAGTTCATCAACATTATTTTTGGTCGAGTTGAGCATCATTCCCGTCCGAATGACGTTGCCATACAAACCGCCTTTGCCGATCAGAACGCCGCGCCTTTTTGTTTCTTCAAAGACTTTTAGAACGGCTTCGGGCGCGGGTTCTTTTGTCGTGCGATCTCTGACGAGTTCGATGCCCTGCATCAGACCCATTCCGCGCACGTCGCCGATGATTTCGTATTTCTCCTTTAATTCTTCCAATTTTTCGCGCAGGTAATCGCCGACGATTCGCGCATTGGAGCGCAAATTTTCGTCTTCAATCAATTTAATAACCGCGAGCGCGGCGGCGGTCGAAACCGGATTACCGCCGAAGGTGGCAAAGGTTAAACCGGGAAACTTGTCGGCGACTTCCGATGTGGCAATCGTCCAGCCAATCGGAACGCCGTTTGCCATTCCTTTCGCCGACGTGATGATGTCGGGTTTGACATCCCAATGCTCGATGCCGAACCATTTGTCGCCGGTTCTGCCCCAGCCGGTTTGCACTTCGTCGGCGATAAAAAGTCCGCCGTGTTCGCGGGTGATTTCTTCGACTCGTTCAAAATATCCTTCGGGCGGCACGATAAAACCGCCGACACCCAGAATCGGTTCCGCCATAAACGCGGCGATTTCGCCGGTCGTCGTCGTTTCGATGACTTCTTTGACATCCTCGGCGCACGCCAAACCGCAATTGGTCGGCGTTAAATGAAGCGGGCAGCGATAGCAATACGGAGCGCGGGCGTGGACGATTCCGGCAACCTGCGCCGGCAGCGGTCGCCACGTCGAATGTCCGGTGCTTGAGAGAGCGGTCGCGCTTCTGCCCGAATAACTGTGGCGCAGTACGACGATTTCCTGTCTGCCCGTCGCCAGTTTCGCCGCCATAATCGCCGTGTCGTCGGCTTCGGTTCCGCTCGACGTGAAAAAAGATTTCTTCAAATCGCCGGGCGTGATTTCCGCCAGCTTTTCCGCCAAATCCGACTGATTCGGATTCGCGTAAAGTGCCGAGGTGTGAATTATTTTATTAACCTGCTCGATAATCGCCGCGTTGATTGTCGGGTTCGCGTGTCCGACGCTGACGGTCAAAACGCCGCCGAAACAATCTAAATAACGATTGCCTGCGTCGTCCCAAACATACTCGCCTTCGCCTTTGACCAGCGCGAGCGGTTCTTGATAATAAGTGGCGACGGCGGGGAACAAGAATTCTTTATGCTTTCGCACGGCTTCGGAAACGGTGGTTTTTTGTTCTGTTTGTGTCATAAATTTTATTTGATGTTATCAATTACGTCGTCAAAAATTCGGATGTTATTTCTCGAACTGTGCAGGACACGGTAAATTTCAACGCCGGATTCGGTTTGGAAATAAAAGACGTTGTAGTTTTTAAAGGGAAAAAGCCTTAGACCGATAATAATGTTATCTTTAGTTGTGCCGATTTTGGGATTATTTGCAATCAAATCAAACCTCTTCATCATTTCCTGAATAAATTTGATAGCCGAATCCTTGTTGTTTTCAGCAAGATAAAGCAAAATTTCTTCCAAATCTGTTTCCGCAAAATGTGAAACGGTAAATTTTGCCATTAGCTTTTTCCCTCTATTTTTTTCAAACCGCGTCTAATAATTTCTTCGCCTAATTCTTCGGCTGAATTATATTCCGTAAATTGTCCATTTCGGATTTGCTCCACGCCGAGCATAATTTCCCGGCGCAGTTCGTCGCGGCGGATTTGCTTCAGCATATCCTGTTCCTGAAGCAGACGCAGGCTTTCACGAATGACTTCGCTGGCGGAATTGTAGAGACCTGATTTAACCTTTTCGTTGACTAAATTTTCGAGTTCGGGTGTTAAAGATACGTTCATATTTATAAAATCTCCTTGCCCAAAATAGTATGGAAAACAACGAATCGTGTCAATCTTTGTTATTGAAGTTATTGAAATTCCATTTACCTTTTTTTAGATTCTAAAACGGTTGTTTTATGTTTTGGTTGGATTTATAGGATTTTGGTCGGCTATTTTCACGATAGGTTAAATTCGAATTGGGTGCCGTAAAATATATGAAATACGGAGAATAAGAGCAAAGATGCAGAGGACAGGAGTGGAGATTTAAGGGTTGAAACATCGAATCTTAACGAAGATGTTTTCGCAGAAACGCGACGATTTTCCAGCCGTCCAGATAAACCCAGGGCTTTTCGCCCAGAGTGTAATGTCCGCACGGAATTTTGACGACCTCGTGTTTGATTTCGTGTTCGCGCAGCGAGCGCATCATATCGCGCGATAAATTAACGGGAAAAGTCAGATCGTAAAGCGTGTAAATATAGCGTTGCGGGCGCGGCGGCATTTTCGAGAGTTTGTCCATATAAACCATCGGCGAAATCGGCAGCCAGAACTCGCGCAATTCTTCCAGAGTGACGTTGTCGCCGATGCCCTGTTTGACGTGATACGTCGAAAGCCCGTGCCAGACGACATCGGCGACGTAGCCGGAAACGTGATTGAAAACGCCCGCGTCAATCGTTAAATCGTGCGCGAAGGCGAAAAATCCGACGCAGGAGCCGATGCTCGTGCCGACCACGCCGACTCTTTCGTAACCCTGTAGTTTCAGCCACGCGACGGCGGAGCGCGTGTCAACGACCGACTGCCGCAAACTTTGCAGAGTGCGCCCGACGTTCGGCGCGACCAGATAATCGGCGCGTTCGAGTTCCGGCGGCATTCGTTCTTCGTGATACGGCAAAGTCAGACGCAGGGCCGACACGCCCACCTTATTAAAAACTTTGCATAAATCGAAATAAGTTCCGGCTTTCGCGTTCCAGTGCGGCAGAACGACGACGGCTGATTTTTTGTCTTTTTCATATTCAAAAAACTCGGCGTAAGCCGTGTTATTTTCAATTGACGGTGTTGCGATTCCGCTCGTCCAAGTCAGTTCGCCGCCGCAAAAATCATAATCCACAATTCTGGGAGAGCAAAAAAAAGCGTCGCTGTCTGCCAAAACATTTTTCGTATAATCGCGGAAAATACGGCGCGGGTCATTGTAGTTTTCGCCGTTCGATTTTTCTTTGACAAATTCCGTTCCCCATTCAAATTCGCGGACGACGCGGTTGTCGTTGAGCATCGCGTAGTGGCGTTCGCGGTTGTGCATAAAGCGTTTGAGCATTCTTCTAAAGTAGAAAGTAAAAAGATAAAAGGCAAAAGTGAAAACGTTAAAACGGGAAAAACGCGCAACGTCCAATTGACGGCAATTCTTAAAATTACGCGCCCGACACCGAAGCCCGCCCGAAAGTAACCGAGCGACTGCGCCCTTACTTCGGACGGGCTTCGGAAAAAGATATTCGCACTGAATCGGAAACCAATACCAGCCGGCGCGAAAAAGTTGCGGGGTTATTCTAAAAAGTTCGGAGTTCCGCCTTCCGGTGAATTGACGACCGCCGCATCGAGCGCGAAAGGTGCTTAAATCCGCTGCTGCCAGCGATGAAAAATGGTGTTCAGCCGAAGGTTATTTTTGTGTTATACTTACCCGTAAAACGCTTTAACCACAAATTTACGGATAATTCAGGAGATATAACAGATGGCTGTTGATTACCAAAAAATTCAGGAGCTTTTGGGCGACGATGCCGAGACGCTCTTAAATCACAATTCAAAAACCATTTCCAAAAACGATTTACAGCTTCCAGGCGCAAACTTCGTTGACCAGGTTTGGGCGCAGTCGGATCGCAATCCGAATGTTTTGCGGTCACTGCAAACGCTGTTCGACAACGGGCGGCTGCGCGGCACCGGTTATCTTTCGATACTGCCGGTTGATCAGGGTGTCGAGCATTCGGCGGGCGCGAGCTTTGCGCCGAATCCGCAGTATTTCGACCCGGAGAACATCGTCAAACTCGCTCTCGAAGGCGGCTGCAACGCGGTCGCTTCGACTTTCGGAGCCCTGGGAATCGTCGCCCGCAAATACGCGCATAAAATTCCGTTCATCGTTAAAATCAACCACAACGAGCTTTTAACTTATCCGAATAAATTCGATCAGGTGATGTTCGGCACGATCAGCCAGGCGAAAGAGATGGGCGCGGTTGCCGTCGGCGCGACGATTTATTTCGGCTCGGACGAATCAACGCGCCAAATCGTCGAAGTCTCCAAAGCATTTGCTTACGCGCACGAACTCGGAATGGCGACGGTTCTCTGGTGTTACCTGCGAAATCCGGCGTTTAAAACTAAAGAGAAAGATTTTCATACGTCCGCCGATTTGACCGGACAGGCGAATCATCTCGGCGTGACGATTCAAGCCGACCTCATCAAACAGAAACTTCCGACCAACAACGGCGGCTTCAACGCGCTGAACGTCGAAAGCAGTTACGGGAAAACCAATCCGAAAATTTACAGCGAACTGACGACCGAGCATCCGATTGATTTGGTTCGTTATCAGGTTGCCAATTGTTATATGGGACGCTGCGGGCTGATCAATTCCGGCGGCGAATCGAAGGGCGAATCGGACACGGCGGACGCGATTCGCACGGCGGTCATCAACAAACGCGGCGGCGGAACCGGACTAATCTCCGGCAGAAAAGCGTTTCAGCGTCCGATGAACGAAGGCGTGACACTGCTGAACTCGATTCAGGACGTTTATCTGACCGAAGCCATTACGGTCGCTTAAAACGGGCGGCTAAATAAAAAAATCACGCCGCCGGTTCTCGTTGACCGGCGGCGTGATTTTTTATTTAGCCGCCCGTTTTGTTAGCGGCGTGATTTTTTATTTAGCCGCCCGTTTTGTTAGCTGCCTGACAGACTGAACCACAACCCGCGAAACCTTTTTGAATCTGTTTGTTCACTCGGAGCGAAATATAAGGCAAAGGGAAAACCTTTAGATTTTCAATAAATAAACAAATAAATAAACAAATAAAGGAAGATAAACAAAATGAGAAACTTAGTATTTGCATTCTTTTTAGTCGCGTTGAGCATCGGGTTCGGCGTAAATAATGTTCCGGCGCAAGGCACGATGAAACAGGACAAGATGATGAAAAGCGGCAATCCGATGGTCGGCGGCGCGGCGATGTATAAAACCAAAGACATCATTGACAACGCCGTTAATTCCAAAGATCACACGACTTTGGTCGCTGCCATTAAAGCCGCCGGATTGGTCAGCACACTGAAAGGCAAGGGTCCGTTCACGGTTTTCGCGCCGACCAACGAAGCATTCGATAAACTTCCGGCGGGAACGGTTAATACGTTAGTGATGCCGGAAAATAAGGCGATGTTAACGAAAATTTTGACCTATCACGTTGTTGCCGGAAATATGGATTCCAAGGCGATTGCCAAAGCCATCAAAAAAGGCAAAGGTAAAGCGATGTTCAAAACCGTTTCGGGCGGTATGCTGACCGCTTCGATGAGCGGCAATTCGCTCGTCTTGACCGACGAAAAAGGCGGAATGTCCACCGTCACCATTGCTGATGTCAAACAGTCAAACGGTGTAATTCACGTTGTTGACACGGTTTTAATGCCCAACTAAGCTGAATTAAGCCATCGTTAGAAATCAAAAACAAGAAAGTGCGTTCATCTGAAAAGAGAGCGCACTTTCTTATTTGCATCTGGAGAATAACGCGAAACTCGTTTAGAATCGAAACCGGAAGGGAGATTAAAAAAATGAAAATCGTTATCGGCGCAGACCACGCGGGTTTTGAAGATAAGGAAAAAATCAAGCACCAGTTCGAGGAAATGGGCGTTGAGTATGAAGATGTCGGGACGAACTCGGCGGAACCGGTTGATTATCCGATTTACGCGGGAAAGGTCGCCGAAAAAGTGTCGAAAGGCGAAGGCGAACTGGGCATTTTAGTTTGCGGTTCGGGCAACGGAATGCAGATCGCCGCCAATAAAATTCACGGCATCCGCGCCGCGCTCGCGTGGAATGAAGAAACGGCGCGACTCGCCCGCCAGCACAACGACGCGAATGTTCTGAGCATTCCGGCGCGGATGATTTCGTTTGAGGAGGTTTCCAAAATCATCAAATCTTTTCTCGAAGCCGAGTTTGAAGGCGGGCGACACGCGCGCCGGATTGATGAAATCAGCGCGATGGAAGAATAAAACCGATTACCGGAAAAAAAGCGAAACGCCGACGGAAAATTCCGTCGGCGTTTCGCTTTTTCTCTGATGACCATTTAATAGACATCTTTCCTAAATAAGCAGCTATTCTGCTAAACTTAGCAGAATGAGCGTGATTGAAAAATACAAGATAAAACGTCCGGCTGAATTTACTCGCCTCGTTGGAGTAAGTTTGGGGGCTTTTGAGATCATCTTAAAAAAACTTGAGAACGAGATTACTCGTTACAAAAGTCAAAAGCCGATGCGAACAAGAGGCTTAAAAAGTTCTTTGTCAATCGAAGACCAATTGTTACTGACTTTAACTTATCTGCGGCAACACCAAACCTTTTTGCAGCTCGGCGAGATGTTTTCAATTAGTGAAAGTTATGCCCACAAACGCTATACTTTCATCACCCGAAGATTGCTCGAAGCGATGGCCATTCCCAATGACAAAGCATTGACAGCGGACAACTTAAAAGTTATTGCCGATGTCACTGAACAAGAAATTGAACGCCCGCTCAAAGAGCAAAAGTCGTATTATTCAGGCAAAAAGAGAGACACCCCGTCAAAGCCTTGTTGATTGTTTGCTTTTTGAGCGGAATCATTCTGTCAGTCAGATGTGCCGGAGGAACCAAACACGATTTCAAGATGCTCAAAGAAAGTCGCTTGAAAATCAATGAGAATGTCCACATCAAAGTAGATAAGGGATTTCAAGGAACTCTCAAACTGTTCAGAAACGCCCAAATCCCGGTTAAGGCATCCAGGCATCATCCTTTAACCAAAGAGCAAAAGAACTCTAATCGACAATTGGCAAAAGAGCGCATCTTGATCGAACATCCGAATCGGGAATGCAAG
>JAYVKL010000203.1:0-3331 GCA_043768465.1 Pyrinomonadaceae bacterium | reverse complement strand
AGCAAAACTCGACCGATACTGTCCGGAAATCGAAGCCCTAGTTCGCTTCAGAGATTCATTGCCCGGCGTAACGGCAGCACCGAAGCCAATCTCCACAACTGACTTAGGAAAACATCTGTGAGCGAAAAGACCTGTGAATCTTATGAAATATTTTTACCCTTTGTAACGATTTAACCACCTTTGCCGTTAAAGCGTGTGAATATACCCAAATCGAACGGCAAAACTCGCCCGCTCGGTATTCCGACAATGAAAGATAGAGCAATGCAGGCTTTATACCTGCTTGCCCTTGAACCCGTTGCGGAAACGACGGCAGACCTGAACTCTTACGGTTTTCGCAAGAATCGGGCAACTGCCGACGCTATTGAACAATGTTTTATTGTCTTAGGAAACAAGAACAGAGCGCAATGGATACTCGAAGCGGACATCTTCGGCTGTTTTGACAATATCAGCCACGAATGGATGTTAAGTCATATTCCAATGGACAAAAACATTCTTCGTAAGTGGTTGAGAGCGGGTTATCTCAATAAAAACGTCTATTACCCGACAAACGGCGGAACACCGCAAGGCGGCATCATTTCGCCTGTTTTAGCAAACCTGGTGTTGGACGGTTTGGAAAACAAACTGCGTACGCGTAAAGGTGAGCAAGGGTTAGTCAATCTGGTTCGATACGCGGACGACTTCATTATTACGGGCAGAACGAAAGAACTGCTGGAAACCGAAGTTTTGCCGATTGTCGAAACGCATTTAACAGAACGCGGTTTGGAAGGGTAAGTTTCAACAATCGGGGGAAAAGTCCCATAGGATTTTTGACAATTCATTCTATTTACTTAGTTTAGCAGGATTTTTACTTCCCATTTTCTGCCAATTTCCAACTCAGAATTTTGGGAAGGTCAAATCCGACGGAATCCCTGGTTTTTTCATCCGAGAAATCGTATTCGCCGTGAAAGTTAATATGCTGCCAGGTGATGATTGAGCTGTTTTTGAATGTCTCCAGTAATTCCTGTTTTTCATTTTCAGAATTTAGAGCCGTCAGTCTTTGCGTCAAGTATAAGTAGTTCCGACAAATAACCATATTTTCGAGCAACCGGCGGCAATTGGCGATAATGTCCTGCATTTGTTTATCGCCTTCGGAGAATTCCTGATTGTTGCCGAAGGCAATGGCTTTGGCGAATTTTTGAGATTGTTCGATTTTACTAAGCTGTTTTTCGATTGATTGGCGCAGTTCGAGATCATCAACATAGCGCAAAATGAACAAGGTTTTGATGATCTTACCGAATTCCTTCAAGGCTTGATAAAGCGGATGCTGATTCGAGTAGGAATTGAGGCGCTTGAAAAGCTGCGAAGCCGTAGTTCTTTTAAGTTTGATGGTGGCGACAAATCTGAGGATCGAATCCCAATTTTCTTCAATGATTTGGGGATTGATGTAGGCATCGGGCAGGATCGCACAGCCTTTTTCAGAATACGTCTTTTTCTTCTCAAATGAATAAAGTTGGTGTTTACTGAGAGTTTTCAGGCGCGGTGCGAAAGTGAATCCGAGCAGATAAGTGACGGCAAAGACGACTAAGGTTGTGCCGTGCGAATCGGTTGAATGAATATCGCTTTTGACGGCTTCGTTATGAAGCAATCCGTCAATGACATATGCGGCTTCGCGCTCGGAACTACTGATCACGGTCGAATAAAAAAGCAGGTGTCTTTCGTCAATAAAACTGTAAACCGATACGCCTTTTTCCTGACCGAAGTATTTGAAGGAATAATTGGCGTTGAGCGACGGCACGGAAACGCCGTATTTTTGTCCGTCGCTCGAAGTATGAAGTTTATCCTGATTTCGGCGGTAAAGATTGGGCAGTTCCATCTGTCCGATAAAATCAACCAGACGCGAGTTTGCCGCCAGCAGATTTTCATTTGAAAGAAACCAATTGACCGTATTTTCCAGTTCGGATTGGTTGATGTTTTTAGCGATGTGGGCTATTTTCCCGATGCCGATTTCGCATCCGTAGCCGATGATCGCGGCGCAAAAACTGCGATTTGACGGACGTTTTAATTTACTTGAGCTTTGCCAATGCGTGAATTCTTCAAGAAAGTTAGTGGCTTGGTTGACGGTTGAAAAGACTTCGCCGAGCGAGACCATCTGCCGGGTCGGAAAATAATGTTTCAACCCGCTGATTTCCGATTTTTCGACGGGCGGCGTGGAAATCGTCCAGCCGTCCGCATTTTTTGGCTGGAACCACGAATTGTTTTTTAGTTTTTGATTAACTTCAAGGAAAGTTTGATGAGTGATTTTTGACAACCCGGCTTGAACTTCTGCGAAATTTTGCCAATGAGCAAGATCGGCTTTTTCCGGTAAAATAGCCGAGTGAGTTTCCCATTCGGCTATTGGGATCAGATAATCTTCCAGGGATCGGTATTTGTGCGAAGCCGTAAAATTGACTGCCCCGGATTTGATACCGCCGGCGATCTTTTGAAAAAGCAGAAATTTGTAGAGTGAAACAGGAAATTTTTTCTCATCGGAATCAATTGCATTTTGTTCTTTTTCCGACAAAAACTTGCGCGGAGCGCGTCCGTCGAGATGCCCGTCATTGATCTGAAAATGCTGCAAAGCATCGAATAAATCTTTATTGACGGTTTTTTCATCAACCTGCAAAAGCCTGATTATATCGGCAGTGCGCTTTTGGAGAGTTAAGGATTTTTGCTGAAGCACATTGTAAAATTCAGAATCGTCCGAAGTGGAATCGGTCTCGGCAAGCATCTCGGACATCCGATTTTCAACCATCGGGCGCGAGGCGCGGAAGTTCAACAGAACGGCTTTAATTTGAGCGATCTTTTCGTCAGTCGGGAGCTTCTCGGAAGCGACGATTTCGTCAACTGACACCAGCGGCTCAAAAACATCGGTTTGAACCGTTTCAACAAACGAGCGCAACGCGGAGCGTTTTTCCCGGCGTTCCCGAAAAATCTTGTCGCGTAATTCCTGAGTGGCGGAATTGGTAATGTTTTGGACGGTTTGGAGAAATGAATCAACGACCGCATCCTGATAACGAAAAGTTTGTGAAGCGATAAAAGCCAGCAGATGCAAATAGCGGGTTTCATCATTTTGGCGGGAAATCTGAAATAATTCGGACTTTAAGACGGCATTCGCGTAATAACGCAGTGTTTCCAAACTCAAATCGAGTTTGACGATGACACCGGAGATTTGTTTGTAGATTGATTGGAGAAGATTCCAGTCAGTAAGATTTGATTTAATGTCGGCAGCCTTCAGCGATTGCGAAGGATTTTTCAGCAAGGTTAACTTTGCGCGAAAACCGGTTCGGGTATTTCCCAAATCCGAATCTGCATT
>JAYVKL010000202.1:0-4079 GCA_043768465.1 Pyrinomonadaceae bacterium | reverse complement strand
AGTAACGCATTAATGCGTGAGAAATCGCCGCGCCGCGCTGACGCTTTCACGGCTGAAGCCGTCACTCTGAACTTTTCAAAATGCCTTAATACTTTTGCTAACCTGCTTAGAATAGCTTTTTCGGGGTTGTCGAAATCATAATAAACAATAACTTTTTGCCCGATTTGTATTTGATTAAAGTCAGCATTGCCGCGTCCCGCGCTTCCGTTTCCTTGATAATTTTTACCGTTAACCTGATAGTAGTATTTTACACCCTGATGATCGTTAGGCTCTTTAGCTGTAACTATTCCATAAACGCCGACTCCTTCTTCAACCAAATGATCGAGGTCGGACGAATTGAAAGCAAACATTCCTACTCCGTAACCCAAAGCAGTAAAAATCAGCCAAACAACGAAAATAATGACGACGTATTTCATAGTTTTAGAATACCCGTCAAATTCTCAAGCGACGACCTCTACGCCCTTCCAAAACGCAACGTAATTCTTGATCTCCGCCGCTGCTTCTTTTGGTTCGGGATAAAACCAAGCCGCGTCGGAGTTGACCGTTTCATTAACGACGACATCGTAATAACTCGCTTCGCCTTTCCAGGGGCAGTGCGTGTGTTTATTACTCGGCGCGAAAAATTCTTTGATAATCGCGTCCGGCGGGAAATAATGGTTGTTTTCGATGACGATAGTCGCATCGCTCTGGGCGATAATTTCGCCGTTCCAAAGTGCTTTCATAATTTTTTTAGTCCTCAGTCCTCAGTCCTTAGTTCTGCCCATTGATTGAGTTTCTCGATTGTCCGCCGGACTGTTTCGCCGGTAAAATCGGAGATACGGCTGAAAAAAACTAAGGACAATTTAATTTTCATCAATCTTCATAAAATACCGCCGCAATTCTTCAATCGCGCCGGGAACGATTTCGGCTTTCACCTGTTCGTCGGAACTTTTCATCTTTTCCCCGGCGCATTCGATACACGCCGGTTTGAGATTTTTTCGCTCGCGCATCGTTTTCTGCCCGGACACCGAAACCCAAACCGCCGCGCTGCAAAACAGACAAGCCGCCCGCACACTGCCGTAAACCGGACGCTGGATGCCCGTCGTCCGCGCACAAACCAGCATATCCGGCGTTTCGCCGCCGAGAATATCGTGTTTATCCATAAGTTTAGGTTAGAAATCGCTGCCGGATTTCCGGTGTCGGCATCAGGCAGGCATCGCGTTTGCCGAACATTTGCAAGCGATATTTCGCAAAAAGTTGGTAGAAAAAATCTCTGACGAACGCCGGCGCGACGCTCAGAGCGTAAAGCCATGACCACGCGCCGTCGAGTTGGCGGGCGATTCGCAGCGCGGCGGTCGAATACAGATAAACCGTGCCGTCTTCGATTAAAATCACCGAATCGGTTTCGGCTTTATTTATTTTATGCTCCCGCAAAAGACGTTCGCCGATTTCCGATTGGTTCGGGGCGAACTTGAAATAACCGGCGCGGTCGCGCCCGATGATGAAATTCACCGAATTGTTACAGAAATTACAAAGTCCGTCGAAAAGAATAATTGCGCCCATAGTTTTAATGGTAAATGGTAAATGGTAAATGGTAAATGTTTCGGAAGGGTTATTTATGCGAATTCAAGAGTAGAAATTTTTATAAAGTCAAGAGATGTTTCTCTGCGTTCTCTGCGCCTCTGCGTGAAAAATCTCGCTCAAAAACTGCACATCTTCGATAAACCTTAGAAGTAGTTTCACGCGGAGGCGCAGAGAACGCAGAGTTTTTCTAACCCTTGATTCGCATTTATTTCCGTTCTGAAACATTTTGCTTTATGCTGCGTAGAAATTCGACAGTTTCTTTTTTTACACATTTCTTTCCGACTTATGAAAAATACGTTCCTGCGGTTTTCCATCGCAATTTTTGCGTTCACCTGCTTCGTCGCTTCGACGGTTTCGGCGCAGACGCGCTCTGAAACTTTAGCGATTACGAATGCGCGAATCGTCACGGTTTCCGGCGCGGCGATTGAGCGCGGCACGGTGGTAGTGCGCGGCGGTTTGATCGAAGCGGTCGGCGCAAATCTGAAGGCTCCGGCGGATGCGCGGATTGTTGACGGCAGCGGTTTGACCGTTTATCCGGGTTTGATTGACGCGAACACGAATCTCGGTTTGCCGGCGACTGCGCCCGCCGCGCCGCGTGTTCCGGGAACGCCGACGGCGGCGCAAAATAATCAAACGGCATCGAACTCGAATTATCCAGTCGGATTACAGCCGGAAGAATCAGCGTTTGAAAATTTGAAAGCGGGCGAAGCGCAGTTTGAAACGGTTCGCAACGCCGGATTTACGACGGCTCTGATCGTCTCCCGTGAAGGACTTTTTAACGGGCAGTCGGCGATTATCAATCTGGCGGGCGATTCGGTTTCGGAGATGGCGATTCGCCCGGCGTTCGCCGAGCATTTCAGTTTTACGACGCTTCGCACCGGACAGTATCCGACATCTTTAATGGGAACCTTTTCCGCCTTCCGGCAGATGTTTTTAGACGCGCAAAGATTACAGATCCTGCGGCAGTCCTACGATAAAAATCCGCGCGGAATGAAGCGTCCCGAAGCCGATAAATCGCTCGAAGCGTTAATTCCGATTCTTAATCGCACGATGCCGATTGTCTTTAACGCCAACACCGAACGCGAAATTATTCGCTCGATTGATTTAGCGAAGGAATTTAATTTGAACGCGATTATCTCCGGCGGGCAGGAAGCGTGGAAGGTTTCTGACCGGTTGAAAGCGAATAACATTCCCGTTCTTTTGTCTTTGAATTTCCCCAAAAGAACCGCCGCCGCTTCGCCGGAAGCCGACGCGGAAGATTTGGAACTGCTGCGTTTAAGAGCCGAAACTCCGAAAACCGCCGCGAAATTATTGAGCGCGGGCGTAAAATTCGCGTTTCAGTCGGGCGGAATGACGAGCATCGGCGACTTTCTGGCGAACGCCAATAAAGCGACGGAAAACGGTTTATCCAAAGACGCGGCGATTCGTGCGATGACTCTGAGCGCGGCGGAAATTTTTGGTTTAGATAATCGTCTCGGCTCAATCGAAACGGGCAAAATCGCCAATCTGACCGTTTCACGCGGCGATATTTTCTCGAAAGATAAAACGATTACGCACGTTATCGTGGACGGCAAAATGTTCGAGCAAAAGGAAAAACCGAAAACGCCGCCGACACCGACGACGGCAGGCGGCGCGGCACAGCAACCGGCGACGGCGAACGTCGGCGGTAATTTCACGGTCAATATCGAAATTCCCGGACAGCCGACGCAGGGAACGTGGAGTTTGATTCAGCAGGGCGAAACTTTAACGGGGACGATTCAAGGCGAATTCGGAACCGCGCCGATCAAAAACGGCAAAATTACGGCGGAAGGTTTCAGTTTTTCGGCGACGGTTCAATTCGGCGGCGCGACGATTGATCTCGATGTCAGCGGGAAAGTTACGGGCAGTCAAATCGGCGGCACGATCAGCACGCCGCAGGGCGCGATTCCGTTCAGCGGAACGAAAACACCGTAGTTGTTGAAATTATGTTAGATACGTTGGCGAAGATATATGATGACGGTGGTCGGCTTGTAAGCGTAACATATGCACTATTTGAGAACGATCCGAAGTTCATTACTGCCATCGGGCTACAATTTGAGTCGCTGTCTGCAATATTTCGTGCAGTTCCAGATGATGACACACTAGCAGTTAGTCTTGGAAGGCTAATACCTGAGGCGGACGAGACACTAATTAACTCTAGCAATTTAACTCTGTGGTCAGCGTGTATAGGTTTTGGCATCAGTTGGGTGTGGAGGCTGACTAATCAACAAGGATATTCAGATGGCGTAAGAATAGAGTTTAATAAACTGGGCGGAACGTCTCGTCTCGTGGTGGAATTGGTTGTCGTCGCATCAGGACTCGAGTTATTTACATCAGTTCCAAATTGAACATTACTTAATTAAACGGTTGCACAGAATAAAAGAGAACGTGAGGAAAAGATAAGCACCTCAACAAAATTAGATTAGTGTTTCATCTGTCAAAGTCCAATAATTATAAGGGATCTAGATTTACAAAGTCTAACTTATTTCTGTTGGGGT
>JAYVKL010000201.1:0-13763 GCA_043768465.1 Pyrinomonadaceae bacterium | reverse complement strand
GTTGAAATAAATGTTGAAATAACCTGGGTTTTCTCTGCGTCCTCTGCGCCTCTGCGTGAAATTATTTCTCACGCAGAGGCGCAGAGGACGCAGAGAAGGTGTCTGAGCGATTGTCGAAATTCCACCTACTGATTCGCATTGAATCTAATCTTAAAAAGCATCAATGTCAAGCGATTTCTATGAGTTCGTCTAAAGCGAAACTTCCGTATAAACATCGGCGACTGAAAGGCGGCAGTTGATTGATTCAAAAAAAATCGTCCAATGGCTTCGGCGCAAATTCGCACTTTCCAATCTTTTTCGTCGAGCCGCGAATAATGTTCGACTTTCATTTTATCCTGTTCGGTTAAAACGTAATCGGTCAGACTTTCGAGCCGAATGTAGGATTCAAATTTTTCGTTGCGGTCCTTTAATTTTGTGGGTTTTGACAAAACTTCAAAGATGACCTTCGGGTTTAGCAAGACATCCTTTTTTTTCTCGTCCTCAAACTTTCTTTCGCCGCAGGTAACGAGCAGATCGGGATAAAAACAGTTTCCCTTTTTCGCCCGAACGCACATATCGGCGGCGAAAATTCGGCATTTTGTTTTTTTCAAATGCGTCCAAAGTTCTCCGAAAACACTGGAGGAAATGACGTTGTGATTATCGCTCGCGCCTGCCATTGCGACGATTTCGCCGGCGATGAATTCGTGTTTGTCCTTTGCCGTCCGTTCGAGTTCGAGATATTTTTCCGCCGTCATCGCCCGGCATTTATACGCCGCATTTGTTCTGCTCACTCGTGTCTCCTTTTTACTTCCAAACTTTAGCTTATTTCACCTGTCTTGCCAGGATTTTTCGCAAAAGAAAAGGCAAAAACCACGACGATTTCTGCCTTTCACCTTTTTACTTTTGCCCTGCCGCTCAATTGCCGGATTTTGCCTGTGCTTCGCCGCCCGCAAATTTCACCTGCGCGTAGATTTCGGCGATGGAGATTTTGCAGTTGATCGAATCAATCGAAATTACGTCGTCGCGTTCGTTGTAAATTTTATAAATCCACTGTTTGGCGTTTTGTTTTGAGTAATGTTCAACGCGCATTTCGTCTTCTTTGATCAAAACGTATTCGCGGATGCTCGCCATCGCCAGATAGCATTCGAGTTTTTCGGTTTTGTCCTGAAAGCTCGTGTTTTTGGAAAAAATATCGAATGAAACCGTCGGGTTCAGCAGCACATCGCTTTCCTTGTCAACGAACGCCGGTTCGCCGCTGACGACGACGACATCGGGGTAACAGATGTGTTTGGCATCGAGTTTAACCGGCATATCGTTAACGTAAATCTCGCATTTCTGCCCTTGAATGCGGCTGCCGATGGCAATCGTCACATTTGCCGCGATGATATTATTCATCCGGTTCGACACGGAATTTGCCAGCAGTTTAGTATTGGAAAATTCTTTTTTGGCGGTGTTCGGACGCTCCGGTTTTGACTGTCCTTCGCCGGTTTGGTTTGACTCTTTTTCGTTCATAATGCTTCCTTTTTTGAAATTTGGTAATTTTGATTCAGGCTGGTTTTCTAAAAGGGGAAAGCCGTCAACGTCGGGTTTCGACGGCTTTTGAATTGTTTCAACCTGAATTCAACTTTAAAATATGTTTATCAAACTAGCAACTTTGGCGGAAAAAACTTTCTCCGTCATTGAACAGGGCAGCGGCGAAATTGAAATCGAAGGCGCGGCGGGACTTGATATAGCGCAAGCCGGAGAAATTACTTTTCTGGCGAATCCGAAATACACGCCGCAAATCAGAGAGACGAAAGCGAGCGCGATTTTCTTGAGCGAGTCGGAGTCAATCGAACGCTTCGATGTCGCCGTGCTGCGGGCGAAAGACCCGTATTTGGCTTATACGCGGGCTTTGCGTTTATTTTTCCCGGAACCGTTTTTCGCGCCGTTCATTCACAAACTAGCCGCGATTGACGAAAGCGCGACGGTCGCGGCGGATGTTTCGATTGACGCTTTTGTTTCCATCGGGAAAAACTGCGTGATCGCAAGCGGCGTGAAGATTTTCCCGAACGCGACCATTTACGATAATGTAAGAATCGGCGCGAACTCAATAATTCATTCGGGCGTTTCGATTCGTGAAAACTGTGAAATCGGTAAACACTGCATTATTCACAATAATTCAACCGTCGGCTCCGATGGCTTCGGTTATGCTAAAGCTGAAAATAAGGCGTGGCTGAAAATCCCGCAAACGGGCAACGTGGTTTTGGAAGACGACGTGGAAATCGGCGCGAACACGGCGATTGACTGCGCTTCGGTCGGCGAAACGCGCATTAAAAAGGGCGCGAAAATTGACAATCTCGTGCAGATCGGACATTCCTGCACCATCGAAGAGGACGCGCTGATTTGCTCGCAAACCGGACTTGCCGGAAGTTCGATTATCGGCAAGCGCGTGATTTTAGCCGGACAAGTCGGCATCGCCGGACATTTGAAAGTCGGCGATGATGTCGTTATCACGGCGAAATCCGCCACATCGCACGATGTCGAAGCGGGCAAAATAATCTCCGGCATTCCGGCGTTCGACAACCGCGAATGGCTGCGCTCCATCGCCGCGTTTCGGCGTTTGGGCGAGACGGCGCGGACGATTCGAGATTTGGAAAAGCGTTTGGCGAAATTGGAGAAAGACTGATTTGCTCAAGCTAAACAGGTGAGCAAAAGTATTGAGGCATTTATGAGAAGTTCAGAGTGACGGCTTCAGCCGTGAAATCGCCAGCGAAGCGCGGCGATTTCTCACGCATAAATGCGTTACTCTGAACTTTTCAAAATGTCGCAAAACTTCTCCCGACCTGCTTAAACTGCACTGCCGCCGCTCGAATGAATAATCTTTTGTTCTGATTGATTCACTGAAAACGTGTTTGGAAATCCAAAAAAGACCGGCAATTCTGCATTCAGCGTTCGACATTTTCATCCGGTAAAAATGTCGAACGCTGAATGTAGAATTAAGCCGTCCGTTCGCCGGCTAAATGACTTTCCAATTTTCGTGAATGTCGTTTACCTCGAAAAAATACGGAATTGACACGCCGCCGTCCATCATCAAACTGCCGTATAATTTAAGTTCGTTTGCCATTTTGTCGCCTTTTTCCGCGCCGCTGCTCGCGCAGAAATGTTTTATAAATTCCTCTAACTTCAGTTAATGGTTTTTTTTGCTGTTATCGAGAATTGAGGCAATGCTCCAAACGTGCGCCGTAACGCGAGCCTAAACCTTTGAGCTTCGCTACCTGTCCGTCGGTCGGATTTGCAAATCGAGCGGCGTTTTCCGCGTCCGGCTCGCGGCAACCCGTTGCCCGCCGCTTTCAAAAATTTTTATCAATCATTTGCCTTTGAAAATAGTTCGGACAAAACCCTCTGCGCCGCCGCGAGTTGTAAATCGTCGTAATTTTTCGCCCCGCCGACCGGAAACGGAAATTTCGCGTCGGTGATTTCGGCGATCAGATTAACGGCGATGTCGCAGGCGCGCAAAAATTCGGCTTCGTGATTTTCCGGCGCGGGTTGATTGGTCGGCGGCGATTTTTTCTCGCCCGCCGCATCGTCCAACTGGCACAAACCGGTATCGGAAAGCGGAGTTTTATCGTTCAGGACGGGCATCAAACCTTTTAAAGCCCAGGTTTGCTTGATGTAATCCACGTCTTCCAGCAGTTTTTTAAGCTCGCGGCTTTTAGCTTCGCGCAGACGGTCGATAAATTCGGCTCGCGGCGGCATCTTGAATCGTGATGAGATGCGGTGTTAAATCAAAATTATTTTTAGTCGGAACCCAAACGCTTATTTTACCGATGACAACGCCGGTTTCGCTGCCGTAGTGAATTTGTAATTTGGCTCCTTTGGGAAGAATCCCGCCTCTTCCTTTGACTCCGGCGATGCCTAAAGCTATCGCGTAATCTTCGGGAAGTTTACCTTGTAATTAGTAACCGTCAACACGTTTTCGTTGCTGCCGGCTACCAATAAATGTCGCGGCTCGGTCGCCGCGTCAGCTTCTTTTAATTCATGGTCGGGAATAAAGACGACATCATTCGGATAAAGGACGTTCGGATTCGTCCGCTGCTTGCTAATCTCCGCGTTTTCCGGGTGATTATAAATGACGCGATAGCTTTCAAAACCGTGTTCGTGCGCCAAACTCGAAAAACATTCGCCCTGCGCGACCGTGTGATATTTTCCCATCGCTGTTCTCCCGCAGCGGCGAATTGTTCCAGTTTCCCCGAACGACTCGCCGCTGATTTTTAACTTTCGTATCTTTTCCCGACCGTTTCCGCGCCGCGTGAAAGTATTATTGCGGACTGCCGGTTTGGTCGAGATATTCGACATCCGCGCTGATCTTCATCAAAACCTCGTAGTGTGAAGCACTGAGATTATTGTCGGACTTTGCCTTGCCGGAGTCCCTGAAAGTGACTTTTTTTATCGTCGCGTGATGAAACACCACCAATCTCCAGTAATCTTCGTTACCTTTACTGTCGGAGTTATACCAAAAAATTCGGAAGGTTTCGACATACTGCCCTTCTTTATAAGGCATCGCCCGCATCTGAATTTCCGGCACGGCGAGGCACAAAACCATTCCCGAACGCTTTAACGCCGCGTCGAATGAATCGTTCTTCCGAGTCATCACATCAGCGTTCGGAGACGAATCGCTCAACCAATTGTTGCCTTTGTTCGTAATGTCTCCGGCGGTGTATTCCCATAAAGTTTTCGTGGCGCGAAAGGACCAATCGTTTCCCGTCTGTCCCTGAAGTCTCATTCCTGATTTCATATTTTTTCTCCCAATTTAAATTTTATTTTTGCCTGATCGCCTCCAAATCCGGCTTCCTTTTTAAAAACTCGAAAGCCTGAGTTGACCGGCGATGATTGTTTTCCTTTGTAGTGATTCGACTTATTTTGCACCCGCCGGACAGCCGACCATTTCGTCTTCGATAAATCGGGCGTAGCTCGCGCCGTAAGTTCCGCCGCCCGCGTAATCCTGTTTGACGTTGACGTAACTCGCGTAGCAATACGGATGATCGCTCGTGGTGCGGCGCAGATAAATAACGCCGTGTTTGTAACGCGCCGTCGGCAAGCCGTAATCGTTTTTGTCAATCAGCCAGGTGCCTTCCTGTAAACCGCTGGAGAAAATTTTGTATTCGGCGATGTTTTTTAAAGTTCCTTTGATCATTCGTTCGTCCGCCGCGTTGTGAATCGTGTAGTTTTTTAAATATCCTTGATAGGCGGGAAGTTTTTTTGCGGCGGCGGCGTTGAGTTCGTCAAGCGCGTCGTCAAACATTTTCCGTGACGTTGAAGTCAACAGCGTCTTCCATTTCTCCGTCCACTCGCCGCGCTCTTTCGGCGAGACCGCCCGCCACAGCCATTCGGTCGAAGTACTGTTGACCAGATAAAGTTTGTCGTTCGCATTGTATTCGTCAACTTCTTTCCGGGCTTTGGCAATATCATCGAGAAACATTTTCAGCCGAAAATCCATTTCGTCGTTCGGCTTTTTGTCCGGTGAAGTGTTTTTCGTAACCGTGGTTTGGCTGTTGCCGGTCGTCGTAACGGTGGTTTCCGACTCCTGCGTTTGTTCTATTTTCGGTTTCTTGATTTTCGGAATTTTCGGAATGTTTATCGTAATCTGCGCGTCGGCGGATTGCCCGCCGAAGATTGCCGTGATTAGAAACGCCGCGATTAAAAAGCATCTGTTTTTCATAAATTGATTGTCTCCTTCTAGAATTTTTCCTCTCGATTTCGTTGGTCAACACTTTTTGTCTTGATCGGATTTTGGAAAATGACGATTGTTAAGCGTTCGGCTCCAAAGTTTCCCGGATTAAATAACCCGTTAGCTCGAAGCGGCTTTCGGAAGCGTTGCCAGCTTTAGAATTTGTCCGCCCGCCTTTTTGTGCGCCGACCGATATATTTAAGTTCCCGCCGATTCCGACGGCTTCGGCGACATCCGCTCCGCCAGCGGCGAAACTCAGTTGAAAATATCCGCGTGAATCGGTTTTGGCGGCTGGCTTGACTTCCGGTTCGCTGCCGAATTCGCCGGCGCGGGAAATCCAAATCTCCGCGCCGCTGATCGGACTGCCGTTCGGTCGGGTAACATATCCGATGATTGTTCCTGCGCTCATAAAATCTTTCTTCTTTCCGCCGGACTCTTTTCACCGGCTTTATTTTGTCTTTCGCATTGATAAGACATTTCGGAAAAAACATTTCGAATTTTTTGCAAGGTCTTTTGGCGGTGCCGGACGGAGAATTTTTCGGAGTGCCTGGCAAATTAAAAAAACCCGTCGAAACAGGTTTTTTAATCGGTGTAAATTATAAAGTTTGCGGAGGTGTAAAAACTGTCAATCAGCGTTTGCCGTCGAGATTCGCCCATTCGCCCGACTGGATAAATCCCGCCCAGTAAAACGGATGCCGCCGCCCGTTTTTTTTCAGCATTTCGAGTTGAACCTGCCGCAGTGCCGCGCCGCGTCCGATTCCCTGTTTAAGATTTTTGTAGTAGTTTGTCATCAATTCGCGCGTCGCGTAATCGCTGACCGACCAGAGGCTCATCACCAGAGATTCCGCGCCCGCCAAAACGAACGCGCGGCGCAGCCCATAAACGCCTTCGCCCGTTTTCACTTCGCCCAAGCCCGTATCGCAGGCGGATAAAACGACCAGCTTCGTTCCCCAAAGATTTAAACCCGACGCTTCGAGCGCGGTTAAAATCCCGTCGTCGCCGGTCTGATTGCGCCGGTTCGCGCCCGCTAAAGCCAGCCCCGAATGCAGCAGCGGATTTTCGGCCTTTGAGTTCGCCGCCAATCCGCGAATCGCCGTCGGCGTGTTCGTGTCGCCGTTTTCGAGAAAAAAGCCGTGCGTGGCGATGTGCAGAATGCGCGGCGCGGCAATCAGTTTGACCGCCGTCACCGTCGCCTGTTTTTTGGTTAAAAACGTCGCGTTCGGAAAGATTTTTCCAATCGCCCGGGCTTCCTGCGCCGTCCCGCCGAGCGGCGCGAAATAAACTTCCGACATATCGCGGGCAGCGTTGAGGTTCCGGCGTTTCCGGCGGGAAACAGTCGTTTTCGTTCGCCCATCGGCGGTTAATTTTTCGTCGGCTGCCGGCATTCCGAAAGTCGGGTCGGCGATTACCAACAAATCGCTTTTGCTCGTCCGCGCCGTCTGCATTCTCAGCAAATCGCGTCCGCTGGTCAAATAAGTGAACGAATAATTTTCGATCAAATAATTTCCCCGCTCGTCGGCTAACGCTTCAAACGGAATCAAATTTAATTCGCCGTCGGGCGAGACGAGTAATTCCCCGGCATCGCCCAAAAGGGCGCGAACCGGCTGCATTACTTTTTCGTCCAGAGCGCGGGCGAGCGTTTCAACATCCCTGCGTTCCGGGTCGCGCAGAGATTGGCGAAGATTTTCAGCCGTCGCGTCAATCGCTTTCGCCGAACCCAAATCCCGCCACTGAATTTTCCCCCGACGGCGCACGACGTAAGCGACATAGCGAGGTTCGCCGAAGGCTTTTTCGCCGTCGATGGCGGCTTGCGGATCGAACGGGCGATAAACGCTGAATTCAACCAACGCGGCGGTTTCGGGTATCGCCGACTGAATCGCGGCAATCGTTACAGGTTAATTTTGCGAGCGAAATTCGGAACTTCGACGGCTGATTTCGATTTCCGATTGTTCCTTCTGCGCTTCCAAATCCGCGATTTGTTTTTGATATGCTTCGGGCGTGATGTTCGGCGGCTGGTTCAAAATTTTTTGCGCCAGCCGCGTCATCGTATCGGTTAAATCGTCCAAAAGAATTCGGTCGCCCCGGTTGGAACGATGGCGCAGGGCGGAAAATTCCAAACCCATTGCATCGAGAACGCGCCCTTTGCGCTCGAAAACAGTCGTCAAAGCGAGTTCGAGTGCCGCCGCGTCATTCGGCGCAAATTTCAGATGTGCCGAAACGTATTGATTGGTTTCGCCGGATAATTCATTGAGATACAGAAGTTTCTGCCGTTCGGAATCGGCGGCGAGAATCAATTGCAGGTTACGTTCGCTGAGCCGGTGCGCTCGCGTTAAAAAGTCCAAGGCGTTGGCGGTGTCGCCCTGCGCCTGATAATTTCTCGCCAGCCCGTTCAGGTAAGTAATCGTGTCCGGGTGCTGCGCGCCGAAAAGTTTTTCGGCGATTGCCAACGCCTGCCGGTAAAGCGGTTCGGCTTGTTTGTAATCGCCTTTGTCCGTGTAAAACCACGCCAGATTATAAAGCGCGGTGGCGTAATCCCGGTGATCTCTGCCGACCGTTTTTTCCATCATCGCCACGGTTTGCCGAAAAAGCGGTTCGGCTTGTTTGTCATCACCCTGCAAGTTATACAAAACCGCCAGACCGCCGAGAGTGCGGGCGATTCGATAATTATCTTTCCCGTCGAAGGCTTTTTGCAGAATCTCCAACGCCCGCCGGTATTCGGTTTCCGCTTGTTGATAATCACCTTTGGCAGCGTGAGTCGCCGCCAGATGTTCCAGACTCCGCGCGATGTCCGGGTGATTCGGAGCAAGTGATTTTTCCCGAATATCAAGGGCGCGCCGGTATAATTCCAACGCCTTATCTTCATCGCCTTTCGCGGACTGAACGCTCGCTAAAGTGGATAAGGACGAAGCGATGCTCGGACTGTCTGGCGGCAGGGTTTTTTCCTTTATTGCGAGCGCCCGCCGCATTGATTGTTCAGCCTTTGAATAATCGGCGGAGTTTTCATAGACCAAACCCAAATTATTGAGTGAAGAAGCCAGCTCCGCGCTGTTCGGACCCAAAACCTTTTCCCGAATCTCGACGGCTTTTTCGTAGAGCCGGATCGCTTCCGTATAATTGCCAATCGCCGAATAGACAATCGCCATATTATGAACGGTGCGGGCAACGTCCTGATGATCCGTTCCGAGAACTTTTTCTCTGATTTTTAAAGCGCGTCGGTATAACGAAATCGCTTTTTCGCCATCGCCCGTCTCCGAAATTATCAGCGCGAGATTGGCGAGCGAGGCGGCAACGTCAATATCTTCGGCGTTTAGCCCGCTTTCACGGATTTCCAGCGAGCGCGTCGCTTTCGGCAGGGCTTCGTTATATTTTCCTTCGCCCCAAAGCCGTACGGCTTCGTTGTGCAGCGTTCGCGCTTCTTCCAAACGCCGTTCCGCCTCCGTTGCCGGACGCATCTCGGTCAGCCGAATCGTGTATTTCCCGGTCGCCGAAGACAGCGGTTTGGCTTCCACTTCGACGCGATAAACGCCCGCCGCCGCCGCCGTAAAATCCAGCTTTTCCACGCCGTCGGTTCTCAGCGTCGAATCTCTCTGCACAAACGCCCGTCCGTCCGTTCCGAAAACGCGCACGGCGACATCAATGCCGCGCTGTTCGACCGTCACGGCGGCGTATTCTTTTTCGGCGAGCGTAATTCGGTAACGGCGTTTTTCTTTAGCGGCGATGCTGTCTTCGACCGGCACATTTAATTTGAGCGCGGCGGCTGATTCGGCATCCTGGCTGTAATTGATTTGCCAAACGAAAAGAATCACCGACAGCGAGAAAAAGCGAACGCTCTTTTTCGTCAAATTATTTGACGGCGACAGCAAAGGTATTTTCGGAAACATCGGCGCACCTCCGTTTTTTATTTGTCAGGATTCTGTATTTGAGCGTTTATTTTAGCACAGATCGAAACGGATAATTGCTGATAATTTCAGTTTCGCCGTCGGCATTGAGACCCGAAACGACGAGTAAATACGTTTGAGATTTTAAGAGTTTGGCGGGAAATCGGACGTTGAGAACCTTGTTATTATTGCCGCCGCCTTCGTTTTTCGATTTGAGCGAGCCGCTGCGCCAAATTTTTCGGTCGGTTTGATCAACCAGTTGAACTCGATAAGCCATAAAATCACCCGTTTCCAACTGCAACTGAACTGCCACATCGCGCGTCTGTTTCGGGATCGAAAAACTCGGAATTCGATTTGCACCGCGCAAAGACGGGGCGAGCGTAAACGACGCGATGCTGATTTGCGGCACCGATTCCTGTTGCGGCGCAGGCGGCAGCTTCTTCGACATTGATTCCCTATTCGTCGGCGTTCGTTCGACCGCATTCGGCGGCGGCGCGGCGGTTTCCCGATTCGTCATCGCCGTTTCTTTTTCCGGCACGGAGTGTATCGAATTGTCGGGGTTCGGTGCGGTTTTTAATTCCGGTTCGCGCGGCGCGGTCGAATTGCGCTGCGTCAGCATACCATCATTTTGCCGGTTGAAATTACCGATTAAAAACCAGCCTCCGAAAGCGGCGAGTAATAAAATCACGGCGGCGTAACTCCGTTGCCGCCACGGATTCGGAGCGTTGAAAATGTTCAGCGCGGAAAAAAATCCGCGTTTTGTTTCCGAATTTTGCGCCGCCGGGAGCGCGGTTTTTTCGGGGCGGTGCCGTTTCGCGTAAATCTGAAAATTTGCGGCAAATTCGACCTTTTCGCGGCGCAGCGGTGAAGCGAGATAATGAGTTTTGAATTTTTCCAAGGTCGCGCCGCTCAATTCGCCGTGAACATAATGGTCAACTAAATCCTGCTCGGCGGCTTGCAGCGCGGCGGCAAATCCCTGGTCGGTAAAACTCAGTTCGTCAAAACGCTCCGTTTCGGCGGCGGGCAAAGCACCGAGCAGATATTCATCTAAAGATTGATTATTGTATGGCTGTTCATTCATATCGGAAAACCGATTCGGCAAATCAGGTCGGCTGCTCAAACAGTGCCGTGCCGAACGGCGCACGGCGGCGGCATTTAAGCGACTTGACCTGACCTGTCGCAAAATCGGAATAACGACTGACCCAGCCGCCTCGTAATCTATAAGACAAAACCGGAAAAATATTTCACAGACGAAACGCATTTTATTTTTTGCCGCCGATTCACACCGGCGAACATTTAATTTTCGTCGGCACACTTTCCGACACAAATTTCGAGTTTGTCGCGGATGCGGCAGGCACGAATGGTCAGCGCGTTCGTCGAAATTTCCAGTTTTTCCGCCAACGCACGACGGTTTTCAATCTTAATTTGTTCTTCTCCGTAATAATAACCGACGATCATCTCGCGGCTCGCCGGCTCTAATTTGCCGGTGCATTTTTCCAGACAATCGAGCGTTTTTTCTTTTAGTTTTCTCTCTTCACCCTCTTCTGCCGCGATTTGATTCGCCGGCGACTGTTTTAAGACGGCATCGAGCGGCACATTTTTTTTATCTGCGCCGCGCAGTAACTCCATAAAAACAAACCGCGCCGTAATGTAGCAAAACCGGGCGGGCGTTTCGCTGTCAATCGTCTCCGTTTCTTCGAGACGGCGGGCGACGCGATTCAAAGTTTCGTCGGCGAGTTCGTCGGGATTCAGACAATTTTTGCGGTCGAAATAAGCGACCAGACGCTGCCGCATTTCCAAATAACTGCGCCCGTCGGAATCGTTCCCGACATCGAGCCAAGCCAGCAGACGCTCGAAAGCACTCGAAGTTATCGCCCAGTTTTTCTTCGATTCCGCTCTCTTCATAGAAAAATTGACAAATTTTTTACAAATTTTTTGACGCTCTTCGCTTGCTGAAGATGTGCCGTCGTTCGATTGTCCGAAGACAAATTCCGGTTAGCTTTCGAGTATGAAAAAATATGCCGGTAAACTCAAGCATTTTTCGACCAGGGACTTTCGTTTGATAACCGGAAAATAAAAAACTAGACTGAATACATTCGGCTTTTAAATTGACAGTTTCGCATTTTTTAACGATTGGCGAAAACGAATATCAAACGAACAAAAGGGAAGGTAAAAATGAAAATAAAATTAAAACCAATTAACGAACAGGTCGTCGTCGTCTTCGGCGCATCGAGCGGCATCGGGCGACAGGCGGCATTAGATTTTGCGGAGCGCGGAGCCAAAGTCGTCGTCGCGGCGCGCAGCGAGGAAGGCTTAAAATCACTGGTCGCGGAAATCGAAGCCAAAAGCGGCGAAGCGTATTATTTGATCGCGGACGCGGCGGATTTCGCGCAGGTCAAAGCGGTCGCCGACGCGACGATTGAAAAATTCGGCAGACTCGACACCTGGGTTCATTCCGCCGCCGCCTTTCTTTTCGGCACGGTCGAAAAATGCGAACCGGACGAATATGAGCAGATTATTAAAGTTAATCTTTTAGGGCAAATCTACGGCGCAAAAGCCGCGCTGCCGCATTTGAAAAAAAACGGCGGCGCGTTAATTCATTTGTCGAGCGTCGAAGCGATTCGCACCGCGCCGTTTCAATCGGCTTACGGCGCGTCGAAGCACGGCATTCACGGATTTTTACAGGTTTTGCGCGTCGAATTGGCGCACGATGAAGTTCCGGTTTCGGTCACGGAAATTATGCCCGCCGCCATCAACACGCCGATTTACGAGAAAGGGCGCAACAAAATGCCGTTCAAAATGCGTCCCGTGCCGCCGCTTTATCATCCGAGCATCGTGTCGGACGCGATTCTGTTCGCCGCCGAAAATCCGGTGCGCGAGTTAATCGCGGGCGGAGCCGGTGTCGGCGTAGTTCTCGCCGAAAAAATCTCGCCGGCGGTCGCCGACTTTTTTTCCGGGACGGTCGGCTACGCCGGACAGGACGGCGGCGCGAAGGAAACGCCCGAACAGTTCACGGACAATTTGTTCGAGCCGATTGCCGGCTACGATACGGTCGAGGGCAATTTCTCCGACGAACAACTGCACAGCGATCCCTACACTTGGGCGAAAACCAATCCGCAAATCGCCAACCCTTTGCTTTTGGGAGCCGGTTTGCTGGGCGGCTTTTTACTTTGGAAAGCGTTAAAAAATAAGGGAGATTAAATGGAATCGTTAATCAAAAAAGACCCGCAGCAGCTTCGCCGCCAATTGCAGAATGGCAGCAATGAAACTTTGAAATTGCGGCGCGGCATCATCGCCCTCTCACTGTTGGGAATCGGTGCGATGACGGCAGTGACGCTTTTTCAAACCGGCATCGTCAAGCATCTGCCCGATCCGCCGATTGACGGTTTCGATTCGGACAAGGTAAATTCTTCGGACACGGCGTATTCGCTCGGCTTGCCCGACGGTGCGCTGTCGCTGGCGAGTTTGGCGGCAAACATTCCGCTGGCGGCGTTCGGCGGCGAACATCGCGCCGAAGAAATGCCGTTCGTCCCAATCGCCGCCGCCGCCAAAGCGTCCGTTGAAGCCGTCGTCGCCGGCTGGTATTTTTATCAGATGCCGACCAAAGAAAAAGCTTGGTGCGGTTACTGCATCGTCGGCGCGTTGACCAATTGGGGAATCGCCGTGCTGACTTTGATAGAAGCGAAAAAGGCTTGGAAGGCTTGGAAGGACGAGTGCTAGGTAACCTAAGTTTGTAAAGTTCTGAGTTCACGCTTCAACTTGGTTGCCGCGACCGCGAAGCGCAGCGCGGCGGGCAAAGTGCGTTCCGCGTGTTCACTCAAAACGCGCCCGCGCATTTAATTATCAAAACTTCCGTTACTCAGCACTAGAAACTATCTCAAAAATGCAGTTCTTCGTTCGGAGTCCAAACTGCGGAACGCCGTTTGTTTTCTCCGCAGAGCGAAGCGCGGCGGAAACACGCCGAGAGCGTGGACTCTGAACGAAGCAAGCGACTTTTTGTATTTTTGAGATAAGTAAATGGACAAAATAATTACATAGATATTTGAAAATCTTGTATGCCGGTTCAACGAAAAGGAAATTCATCGAACCAGCCGAACTTGAAAAGATAACTTTACAAGCGGGAAAGAAAAACGGCAAAGCGCAGGCGTTTCGACAGCGGTGTCATTGTTTGTTATTGAGTGCCGAAGGTTGCGCGG
>JAYVKL010000200.1:0-23360 GCA_043768465.1 Pyrinomonadaceae bacterium | reverse complement strand
CATTGCTGCTTTCTGATTCACAATTATTTCTTTCAGAAAAGTTCAGCCTTCATTTTGCGCGTGTTTGTTGAACTTTGAATTTTTATAGGAAAGCCCTGATTTTGATTGTTACAAGGTTGACGTTTTTCCTGTCTGAGATTTCTTTGTCAATGTCATCACGCCAAAAACGAGAAAGAAAGACCAAACTAAAATGGAAAGAACATTGGCTGTTTTAGTGTAATTCGGTTCGACGAAAAAGAGTTTTACTGTAGTTTTTTCTTTTGGAAGCGGAATCAAAATTGTTCCATCGTCGTCTTTTTCGATTTGGATTTGGCTATCGTTGATGCTGGCTTGCCAGTGCGGATAATAAAAAACTGCGATACGGGCGTTTTGCGCTTCGCCTGCCGAAATTGAAAAAGTCTTCTCCAACGGCTGCCAATCGTTTATTTCTACTTTCCTGTCATTGACAGAAACTTTTTCTTTATTGGAAAATGCTTCTTTTTTTGACCAGATTGCCCACCAGCATTCGTAACTTTCGGTATCAGCCAGTTTATTAATCTTCTCCGTAAAATCAGGACGCGACGCATAAACTGCCTGTTTTATTACTTGTGTCGCGGTAAAAACGACTCCGGCGAAGGCTAAACCAACGGCGATAAGGGCAAGCGGACGCATTTTCGTTCTAAAGACATCAAGTAGATAATCGAATCCGGCGGCGGCAAACATCATTCCGCTCATCGAAATTACTGCCAGCCACCGCCAGGGGAATTGAACTTTTTGCAGGATGCCGAACCGTTCCCAAACAAAAAGACTCGAAGGCGTAGAAATAAAAACTGCAAAAATCAACAGACAGGCGACATTAAAAAGTTTCGGTTTGATTTTTCCTGTTGTTTTACTGTAAAAAATAACCGCGCCCGGAACAAATAAGGCGGCGGTCATCAAAAGCATTAAATCGGCAAACCAGAGCGAGCGTTCGTTGTATTCGGTCGGAGAAACATAAAGAAATGCAGCGAGGAAATTAAAGTGAAAGTCATAAGCATTACTGGTGAATTCTTCAGTCGCGTGTTTTACAAATCCAAGTTCGCTTGCCATTCTCACCCAGTAAAACGCGCTTGCAGCCAGTCCGATAATTCCCGCACTGCCGAGTTTTATCAAGGTCGAAAACCAATATTTTTTCTGTAAAGAAGCCAATGAATAAACAACGAGTCCAAGCGAACCGATAACTGCCAGCGGCAGATGAGTTAAAACAAGCAAAGCATAAAAAATCGAAAACCCGATAACGTCCGAGTTCTTACCGTTACGGCAAATTCTGGTTGCAAACAGAAAACAAAAAGGAAGTAGTGAAGCGGCGGCAAATTCGGCGTAGGTAAAAGCGTTATAAATTTCATTGGCGTGATACGGCGCGAAAATATAAAGCAAACCCGCTGCCAACGATGCTTTTTCTCCAAACCATTCACGAGCCCATAGATAGACACCGACACCGCTCAGGAAAAACCAGAAACAAAATGTAAAGGTGCTTGCGTCATACCAGTTTCCGGTAAGAAAACGAAAAATAATTAAAACGTAATATGAAAAAGGCGGATAAAATCTAATGCCGACATCGCCGAATCCGAAATTTGAAGCACTCGACCAACACGGGTACAAACTGCCGTTTTGCAAACTCTCGAAAAAAGTCGTGGCAAATTGATAATGTTGCGGTAAATCATTGCCGTTTGGAATGCCGAAGTAAAAAATCGGTAAAGTAATAATTATCGATGCCAAAAGCAGTAGGCTCAAGTTAAGGCAAAGTTGATTCGGATTTTTTTTTGGAAATGTGTTCATTGAGTCGGTCATCTGTAAAAAATTTTAGGGCTGGCGTAATTTGACACGGTATAAAACATATTTTCCGTTCGTTTCGCCCGCGTCTCGTTCATACCAGCGGTCAACATTAGATAAATCACTTTCGATTTCCTGACGCACAATTACAAAAGCAAGAAGCGGCGTGTGTGCCTTTTCAAAATCAAAGCGGCGGCAAAAGTCTTCGTATTGCTCAACCGTTTTACCAATTTCTTCACCGGAAACAGGTTTAGATTCGCCGACGCTTTCGTCGGTAGTTCTCACACCTCCGAAATATCCGAGAGTTAAAATACTGTTGCCACTTTGTAGCTGATTTTCCAGCCATTTTGCGTCAAGATTTTGGTAGTAGAGAAATTTATTCAGACGTTCTGAACCTTCCTTTCGGCTAACGTCCGGGAACATTGTCAGATGCGGACTCCATAAAACGGACTGCGAAGATAATGAGGGCAAGTCTCCGCTATTTGTCCAGAAAAGTTGGGTAAAATCAAAAGATAAAACAACCGATGTCTTCTTTGTTTGATTTTTATCACTTGCGCCGATTGATTTTATCCTATCGGCAACCGGAATTAATTCATCGCGCCAGACGTTCATTCCCCGATATGCGTCCGCGCCATAGACATTCTCAAAATAGCCGATTATAAAAACTGTCGCGCCGATTAAAAGTAGCATTTTATTTAATTTCTGGGCTTCTAATTTTTTCTTCAGCAAGATAAAAACTACCGATAATAAAGAGAAAACAGCGACGTAATTAACACAGAAAAATTGGTAATGAAATGGTTGCAGAGAACGTCCGGTCAAGATTTGCTGATTGAAAACAATCGGAGCCACAAATGCGAAAGACATTAAAAAAAGATTTTTTGGCTCGCGTAGGTCAAGCCATCCGAATCTTTTCCCAACGATAAAAATGCCGATTGAAAGATAGCTGACAAGAGCGGGAACACGCCACAAATCCGGCTGATGGGTGAAATTGAGAAGCAGTTCCGAGTCAGTTTCAGTTGAGCGATTAAACAACAAAAAGAAATAAGGAACGAGAACGAAAAGCAGCCCGCAAGCGAGACCGAAAAAATAAAGTTTGTTTTCGCGCAAATCTTCAAATCTAAAGACAGCCCACAAAATCAACAAACCGAAAAACCAGGCTAACGCGGTCGTCCAATGATAAAAATATGAAAAAACAGTAAAGGTAAAACAAGCGACGGCTAAAACTCCAAACCAAATCTTTGTCTTTTGTTTTTCCGCCGAAAAAAAGTTCCACACAAAAACAAAAAATAAGAATACAGCCGGAAAACTCATTGCCGGAACGGAGCGTCGCAGGAAAAGAAGCGAAATCGGATATTGGACGCTTCCGGGTGAGAGCATATCAATAACACCGCCTTGTCCGGCTGCCAGCGCACCGCAGAAGAGGGTCGTCACCGTTATTACAAATGAAATTGGAGCATTTTCAGAAATTACATAACTTAGCCAAAACAAAGCGAAAGCCGAAACAAATCCAATTATCGCGGAAAGCAAAATCATTGTTGTCGGAGCCGAAAGACCAAAAAATTTTGCTAAGAGAACACTCGGATACGAAGCAAGATATTGAATTGATAAGTAAGACTCCTTCTGTAGTATTTCGGCTGTATCGGCAACTCCGGTATAGGGAGAATTGCGGCGCGGTTCTCCGTCTAATATGGATTGGACATAAGCGGTGTAAAAAGGCTCATCAAGGTCGCTGACGGTATAAATTCCATTCCAATCAGCACCGCGCTCAACGCACAAATCAATCTGCGAACCGAGTGCAGCGATGGATAAAATTACTCCGGCAAATAAAGACCAAAGTAAAAAATGTTTATTGAGACAAAAGTAATTTTGAAACATATTGTTTACACAAAGAATCGCAGCATATCGTAGTCGGAACAGGGCTTTCCTATAAAAAATATGTGCCGCCATCGAAGCCGCTAAATCATTGCGGCTTTCCGATTCACAATTATTTCTTTCAGAAAAGTTCAACCTTCATTTTGCGCGTGTTTGTTGAACCTTGAATTTCTATAGGAAAGCCCTGTATCCACTTATTCTTTCGTCGCTTCTTCGACCAACATCACGGGAATTTCGTCGCGGATCGGATAAACGAGCGCGCATTCGGGATTCGTGCATTTCAAACCGCTCGCGTCGGGTTTGATCGCAACCTTCGATTTGCATTTCGGACAGCACAGGATTTCTAAAAGCTCGGGACTGATTGCCATAAATTATTACTCCGTAAATTTTATTGAACCGAAAACGATTTTAGCGCATAGCGGCAAAAGTAAAAAGATGTCAAGTAAAAGGGCGAGAAATCTGAAATTTCTCGCCCTTTTACTTGACATCTTTTTACTTTTGCCTTAAGTGAATTCCGTTTTCGTGCCGCACTCGGGGCAGAACTTTGCGCCCGGAGCGAGTTCCGCCTGGCAATTCGCGCATTTTTGTTTTTCCTGCGTCGAGCCGCATTCCGAACAGAATTTCGCGCCTTCGCGGAGTTCCGCGCCGCATTTGACGCACGGAACTTTGGCGACTTCCATTTTTGCGCCGCAATCGCTGCAAAATTTTATGCCAGCCGTATTCGATTTTCCGCACGACGGACACGAAACGGTGTTTGTCTGCTGACCGCCGCCGCTTTGTCCGCCTTGCTGTCCGGCGTTGCTGAAAGCATTTGCCATTTGTCCGCCGACGGCAAAACCCGCGCCCAAACCCGCGCCCAAACCCGCGCCGCCGCCTTCGTTCTGCGCCGCGTCGCGCAAAGCATCAGCTGCCTGAAACTGCATATAACGATTGGCATCGCCGAGTGCGCCCATCGAAGAGCGTTTGTCCATCGCCGCTTCGACTTCGGGCGGCAGAGAGATATTTTCGACGTAAAATTTTGTCACCTGCAAACCGTAAGTCCCGAAATCTTCGTTGATTTTGGCACGAATCGCTTCGCCGATTTCTTTGTATTGCGCCGCTAAATCGAGCGCGGGAATTTTTAATTCGCCGAGCGCGTCGGAGAATTCGGTGACGATGGCGCGTTTGAGCTGCTCGTCAATGTCTTCGGTCTGGAAATGCGCGTTCGTTCCAGCGATCTCTTTGATAAACATCGCCGGATCAGCGACGCGCAGCGAATACGCGCCGAAAGCGCGTAATCTGACGATGCCGAAATCAGCATCGCGCAGCATAATCGGATTCGCCGTTCCCCATTTCATATCGGTGAATTGTTTCGTGTTGACGAAATAAACTTCCGATTTCATCGGCGAATTAAAACCGAATTTCCACGCGCCCAGTTTCGATAAAATCGGCGTGTTGCCGCCGTCAATCGTGTAGCGTCCGGGCGTGAAAACGTCGGCGACCTGTCCTTCAAAAACGAAAACCGCCGTCTGCGATTCGCGCACGACTAACTGCGCCCCGTTTTTAATTTCCTGCTGATAAACCGGAAAACGATAAAGTATCGTGTTGCCCGAATCGTCGAGCCATTCGATAACCTCGATAAATTGATTCATCGCCGCGTCCTTCACTTTGTCGAAAAAACTCATAATTTTTACTTTCTCCTTTGCAGAATCTTAACGAAAACTATTGCACAAAGTTTCGATAAATGAAAGTTTTACGCCGGTTAACAGCATTCGTTTATATTTTTGATTGACGGATTGGTTTCATCAATCCGTCAATCAAAAAGCGTTTTGAGCCGCAGTTCGACTCCGATATTTAGAAACCGATTGAAAAAGCAAGATCATCGCCGTGCCGCCCGAAACATCGAGCAGAACGTCGTAAATCGAACCGGTCCGCGAAGCGATATAGCTCTGATTCGTTTCATCAATCGAAGCGATTAAAAAGACGACAACGAATGCCAAAAGAAACCGGAAACGATGCAGAAACTTGAGCTTCGAGGTTGAAAATGCGCGTGAAGCCCAGAATGCCAGCATCGCATATTCGGTAACGTGCGCGAGTTTGCGAATATAACCGTGATAAATGTTTAGAATTTCTTCGGGCGAGTTCGGGAAAAGAAATTCCAGAAGCGGGCGAATAAAACGCGAAGTGTTCGACATCGAGGCTTGTCCGGTCGAGAGAAACAAAACCAGTGCGATCCATAAAACAAGCGGCGCGTAACGGTAAAATCGCCCGCGCCAATCACTTCTTCGCCCATCGTTTTGAGTCATAAATAAAAAACGAATTGCGAAGCAAGCAGGTGAGCAGAGATATTACGGTATTTTGCTTCGCGTCAGAGTCCACGCTTCAGCGGATGTTTCCGCCGCGCTCGCACTGGCGGAAAGCAAAGTGCGTTCCGCGTTTGGACTCTGACGCGAAAACCATAGCGGCGCACTACTTTTGCTCAGATGTTTGTTTGGACATTCGTAATTCGTAATTTGAAATTCGTAATTGTCTAAGCCGCCGCCGCCGCGCCGGAGACGACTTCGATGATTTCCTTGGTAATCGCCGCCTGCCTGATGCGGTTCATATTCAAAGTCAAAGTGTCAATTAATTCGCCCGCGTTTTTCGACGCGGAATCCATCGCCGTCATTCGCGCACCCTGTTCGGACGCGGTTGATTCGAGCATTGCGCGGTAAATCTGCGTTTCGACCTGTTTCGGCAGCAGTTTGCCGAAAATCTCGCTCGCCGGCTGTTCGTAAATATATTCGGCTTGCGCTGAACTGTTTGTTTCCGCCTCAACCGACGCGATGCGCTGAATCGGCAGCAGTTGTTCGACCTTGACTTCCTGCGACATCACGGTTTTGAATTCGGTGAAAATGAGAAAAACTTTATCAATCGTCGCGTCGTCGGTGAAAGTTCGGATAATGCGATTAGCGATTTCCACTGCGTCCGCGTGAGCGACCCGTCCGGTTCCGGTCAAACCGAGATATTCTTCGACGAACGTCATCTGGCGGCGTTTGAAAAAATCGCGCCCTTTGCGCCCGACCGGAATCATCTCCGCCGATTTGCCCGCGTTCGCCTTCAAAAAATTTTGCGTCGCCTTCATCAGGTTGGTGTTGAAACCGCCGCACAAACCTTTGTCCGCGCTAACCAAAACGATCAGATATTTTTCGTCGCCGCGTTCGTCGAGCAGCGGCGACGAAAATTCGTCGCCGACCCGCGCACTCAAATTGCCGAGAATCTGTGACATTTTAACCGCAAACGGACGCGCCGCCGTCACGCGGTCGGTCGCCCGTTTGAGCTTCGCCGCCGCGACCATTTTCATCGCTTTGGTAATCTGCTGGGTGTTTTTGACGGACTTGATGCGCCGCCGCATATCTAAAAGACTTGCCATATTCTTGATTTCCTGAAAACGCCTTACGGGTTAAGGCTTTCAATCAATTTTTTCAACTCCGAATCGGTGATATTTTCCTTTTCGGATTTATCGTAAATCGTCAAAAGGTTCACGATTATTTTCTGCTGTTCAATGCTAACGATTCCGATGACATTTTTTTCGAGATAAGAAATTATCCTTGCTCCGCCGCTTTTGCCTTTACCTTTACTTCTGATTTTCAATCGTATCTTGAAAACATTATTTCCAAGCGAAATTCCCGTTTCAGGATTTGCAAGCAATTCGTCCTGCAAACTTAAAAGTTCATCCAGAAACGAGCGATACTTTTTCATCAATGGTTTAGCGGCTTTTTGAAACTTTCGGTAACTCTAACTTCTACTTTCATTGATAAAGTCCGACAAATTCTGAAGTTCTTTACCGGTTTCCCGCGTTTCTTTGACTTCCTGTATTCCTTCCCGAACATCGGAGAAAACCTTCAGCTTTTTCTGCAATGATTTCAACCGCGCATTTATTCTTGCCCAATCTTCATACGGAACAATTACCGAAGTTTTATTTCCGTTCTCGTCCGTATAAATTTGAATTTGATTAGACATATTTTATCAGGCTTGACATTGACGGGAAGTATTTTAATCGCTTCCCGTCAACCACAACTTATCCGCCGGATTTTCTACAAAACCCGATTTCATAATTAAGCCTTGGCAATCGCCGTTTTGCTCTCGCTCCAGCGCGTCGCTTTGAAATCTTCGACGGCTTCTTTCATCGCCGCTTTCAAATCGTCGTCAATTGATTTTTTGTCGCGCATCGTCTGCAAAACCGCCGGGTGCGAATTTTCGACGAAGTTGAACAATCCTTCTTCAAACCGTTTCAATTCGCCGACTTCGATGTCGTCCGCCAGACCGTTGGAAACCGTCCAGATAATCAAAACCTGCTGCTCGACCGGCATCGGCTGATACTGACCTTGTTTCAAAACTTCGGTCAGACGCTTGCCGCGTTCCAGTTGATTCTGCGTTGATTTATCCAAATCCGAACCGAATTGCGCGAACGCCGCCAGTTCACGATACTGCGCCAAATCAATTCGCAAAGTTCCGGCAACCTGTTTCATCGCCTTGATTTGCGCCGCGCCGCCGACCCGCGAAACCGAGTTGCCGACGTTAATCGCCGGACGAACGCCAGAGTTGAACAGATCGGATTCGAGAAAAATTTGACCGTCGGTAATCGAAATCACGTTCGTCGGAATATACGCCGAAATATCGCCCGCCTGCGTTTCGATAATCGGCAAACTGGTTAAACTGCCGCCGCCGCGCGCGTTGGACATTTTCGCCGCCCGTTCGAGCAGGCGCGAGTGCAAATAAAAAACATCGCCCGGATACGCTTCACGACCCGGCGGTCTTCGCAAAAGCAGGGAAATTTCCCGATACGCCGCCGCCTGTTTCGACAAATCATCATAAATTGTTAAGGCGTGGCGACCGTTGTCGCGGAAGTATTCGCCCATTGCCACGCCCGAATACGGCGCGAGAAACTGCATCGCCGCCGGATCGGAAGCCGAAGCGTTGACGATGATCGTATATTCCATCGCCCCGAATTCTTCGAGTTTCTGGCGCACCTGCGCGACCGTCGAAGCCTTCTGACCGACGGCGACGTAAACGCAAATCACGTCTTTGCCTTTTTGATTGATGATCGTGTCAATGGCGACGGCGGTTTTTCCCGTCTGGCGGTCGCCGATAATCAGTTCGCGCTGTCCGCGACCGATGGGAACCATCGCGTCAATCGCCTTCAAACCGGTTTGCAAAGGCTCTTTGACCGGCTGGCGGTCAATAATTCCCGGCGCGATGCGCTCGACCGGATTATAAGTGTCGGTGATGATGTCGCCTTTGCCGTCAATCGGATTTCCCAGAGCGTCAACCACGCGCCCGATCAGCGCGTCGCCGACCGGAACCGACATAATTTTTCCGGTGCGTTTCACTTCGTCGCCTTCTTTGATTTTTTGAAAATCGCCGAATAAAACCGCACCGACTTTATCTTCTTCGAGATTCAGTGCCAGTCCGCGAACGCCGTGCGGAAACTCAATGAGTTCACCAGCCATCACCTTTTCGAGTCCGTGAATTTCCGCGATTCCGTCGCCGACTTTGATAACCGTTCCGACTTCCGAGACGGTCATACTCGAATCAAAATTCTCAATCTGTGAACGAATAATATCGTTGATTTCGTTGGCTTTAATTGCTTCCATAATTTTTATTAGCGAATTTGCATTGGTTCGATATCGCCTTTTTTGATAGCTTTTATTTTACTTTTAATACTAAATCCGATGTCTTGCTGCTCGCAGCTTTCTTGATAACAATATAGTTCCTTTTTTTCTACATTATATTTGTAGGCAAACATATCGCCATCCAAACCGGCTCTGAAACTAAATGTTGAATTGTCTTCCCATTTTTCAAAAGTGTGGTAAAACCAGCCGCTAGTGTTCAATTTTACTTTAATCGTGTCAAAGTATTTGTTTTCTTTGACAGCATCTAAACCGTCTTTTACCTTGAAGATGCCGAAACCTTCCATTGTGCCAATCGGTAAAACTGAATACTCTTCATCAAGCGACCAAATTCCAGTAAAATAAAAATCTCCCGCCGGAAGTCCTCCGGTTGGTTTGTATTCGACTTCCGCGCCGGTTTCGTTACTGCGGAGGACGACGTGCCTGATAATTTTTGTTGAAAACTCATCATTGTCTCCATATCGAAAATTCTCTCCGCGAAATATCGCCGTCAAATTATATTTTTTGTTATCTCTCTGTTCAATAATAATGAATTCATCGTCTTATTTGTCTGTTTTGCGAGACTGACAAAATCCTGCTTCTGAAACGAATACAAAAATAAACAATATGCAGAATAGTTTCATTGATGTCTCGCTTAAGTTTCGTCCGAAAAAAATCGAAAGTCGGGCGGAATAACTAAGTCATCCTTTTTAATTGCCGCTTTGTCATACGCTTTTTCGCTAATTCAAAGTATTCTTGGTTACACGGTTTATCGAATAAGTAACAAGAATCCCCGCCAAAATCCAACCGACGAAAAAAACTAAAAAGTAAATAGTCGCGCTCTCCAATTTGATAGTTCTTTCGCCTTCGTTTAAGGTATCGCCGTAAAAAAAAGCGGCGGAGGCAACTGTAATGACTGCCGTCAAAGCCAACCAAATAAAAAAACCGAAAAGCCTTTTAATAAAATTGTTTTGGCTTTCTCTAAAAACTTAAATCTTCGATACATTCCAAAAATTATTCCAGCAGCTACCAAAACATTGGTTGACAGAGAAATCCAAAAGAAAATTGTATTGAAAGTAGAAAAAAGCATTCGATGAAATTTACTTCTTCAAATCTTAAAATTCGTTTGCGATCAATTTCTACTCATATTCGCTCACAATTTTATTAATCTAGCCATTGACCAACTGCTGTTTAAGTTCCTGCAACTGCGTTTTCACTGAACCGTCGTAAACGGTCGAACCGAGGCGCGTCACGATGCCGCCGATTAAAGATTCGTCGGTTTTGAATTCTAAATTGATTTGTTTGCCGGTAAGTTTTTGCAGACTCAGCCGCATTTCCGTTTTCTGAGTTTCGGAGAGTTCACGCGCCGAAGTGATATTGGCGGAAACGATGCCGCTTCTTTCCTCTAAAACGCTCGCAAATTTGCGATTGATTTCGCTGATTTCAGTCAGACGGGAGTTGCGGAGCAGAACGCGCAGAAAATTCGCCGTCGTTTTCGCCGGTTTGGTTTTTCCGATTAAACCTTCTAAAACTTTTTCCTTATCGGCTTGTGAAATCGCCGGATTGCGAAAAGCGGTTTGCAAATCGCCGTTCGCGTTTATCATCGCTTCCCAGGTTTGCAATTCGTTTTTAACGGCTTCGGTTTCGCCCGATTTGACTACGACATCCGCCAGCGCGAGCGCGTAGCGGCGGGCAACGGTTTCAACACTCATATCTAGTTTAAGCCTCCGATTGCCTGAATGTTCGCCTTGACGATTTGCGCGTCTTTATCGGCGTTGATCTCGCGTCGGATTTTTTCTTCCGCCAGCCGGATGCTTTCTTCGGCGGAGTATTTTCGCAACTCGGTTCGCGCCTGCTGGTTTTTGCGTTCGATTTCGCTCGTCGCCTGTTCGCGCAGTTTGTTCATTTCAAATTCGGTCTGCTCGCCGATGCGCGCTTTTTCGACTTCGGCTTCCTGCGCGGCGCGGCTGCGGACGGTTTGTTTTTCCGCGTCGAGATTGGCGATTTTCGCTTCGGTTGCGGTCAATTGAGCCAACGCCGCCTGCTTTTCCGCTTCGGCTTTAGTCAATTCGGCGCGAATCGTTTCGCGTTTCGCTTTGAAGGCTTCGGTCAGAGGCTTTTTCAAAAGATAAACTAAAATAGCGACGAAAATCGTCAGATTAAGAAATCGCCACGCTTCAAAACCCGGATAATTCAAGTAGTGATTGTAGAATTCCAAAAAACTGTTCCATCCCGAATCGCCTTTGGCGGCGGACGCGGCAAAAATTAAGATTATATCGAACAAAAAGGCTGGCATTATTTGGTTGTTAAATTTCGGATGCTAAAAGTTTTCGCGCTTATTTCAGAATCGCCGCGCTGATGCGTTCCGCCATTCGTTCCGCGTCGGCGGCAATGGTATTTCGCGCTTGATTTGTCTGACGATTCAGTTCCTGGTTTTCCCGCTCGACGAGTTCGGCGACTTCCTGTTTGACCGCACCGACTTTCACTTGTCTTTGGGCGACGGCGGCGGCGCGTTCTTTTTCAATCAATTCGTAGCCTTCGCCCCGCGCTTCGCGCATCGCTTCGTCATAACGCAACTGCTTTTCGCCGACGCTTTTCAAGAGTTCCTGCGCTTCGCTGGAACGCCCGCCGGTTTTCCGGGCGCGAGCTTCGAGAACGCGATTGATCGGACGAAAGAAAGTGCGGTTCAGCACCCAAATCATTACTAAAATAAGGGCGATGTGAATAAAAATCGTGCCGTCAGGAACTAAACTAACTTGTTGAAACGCCAGTAAAACCATCATTTGTTTATATTATACGTTTGTCGGGTATTAGTGCAAAAATTCACTAACTTTCAAAATAGAAAGAATATCACGCCGTTATTTTGACGGTCAAGCAACGCTTCCAATCAACAATTTTTAAAGCCGACTTGACAGTTTTCACCCGAAACGCTTAGTTTTAATTGACCAATTCCCTTTCTTTGCGGAGGCGCATCCGTTCCGGTGAACGGCGCGGTCTTCAAAATCGCTGGTGAGATTGTGAGAGCAGTCTCAGGTCGGTTCGACTCCGACACGCCTCCGCCAAACTTTAGTGATAACAGTCGAATAAATTTTATGCGTGAATGGATTTCGCTTAATATGACACCGCAAATCGGACCTCGCGCCGCGACGAAACTTCTTGAAAGGTTTGGCTCGGCGGAGAGCGTTTTTCACGCCAGACGCAGCGAACTCGAATCTCTGCGCCTCCGACCCGAATCAATTGAAAGCATTTTAAAGAAAGAATTTCACGATAAAGCGGAAGAGGAATTAAATAATGTAAAAGGTTTGGGCGGCGACGTTTTGATTTTAGATGACGGCGGTTATCCGTATTTGCTGCGCGAAATCGCCGATCCGCCAATCACTTTATACGTCAAAGGCGATTGGCAGGCGTGTTTCGATGCGCCGTGCGTCGCCGTCGTCGGATCGCGCCGCTGTTCGACTTACGGCGAAAACGCTTCGGAGATGCTGGCGCGGGATTTGGCGGCGAACGGCGTTTGCGTCGTTTCCGGGCTTGCACGCGGCATTGATACGGCGGCGCATCGCGGCGCGATTGCCGGAAAAGGCAAAACCATCGCCGTTCTCGGAACCGGAATTGACCAGGTTTATCCGAAGGAGAACGCAAAACTCGTTGACCAAATTCTAGCTTCGGGCGGCGCGATTGTCTCGCAGTTTCCGCTCGGAACGCCGCCTCTGAAAGACAACTTTCCTTATCGAAATCGAATCATATCAGGCTTGAGTTTGGGGATTTTAGTCGTCGAAGCATCGGAACGCAGCGGCTCTTTGATAACGGCGCGTTTGGCGATGGAGCAGAACCGCGAAGTTCTCGCCGTGCCGGGGAATATCACGTCGAAAAATTCGTTCGGGACGAATTATTTGATAAAAGACGGCGCAAAACTGGTTCAGCAGTGGCAGGACGTGGTTTTAGAGTTGCCGCCGGAGATTGCCGCCGCGATTCTGCCGCCGAAAATTGACGGCGAAAAATCGAAAGCGATGCCGCCGCCGGAAACTGCGCCCGCGAATTTGACCGAAAACGAGCGAAAAGTCTGGCATAAAATTTCGGCTGACGAAGCGACGCATATTGATAGTTTGCTCGAAACAAGCGGTTTGTCATTCGGCGATTTGAGCGCGGCTTTGCTGGGTTTGGAGATGCGCGAATTGACTCGCACACTGCCAGGCAAACATTACGCGAGAAAAATTTGAAGGCGGCGGAAATTTTATGAGCGACACTCGATTAATTCAAATTGAAAGGCGCGAGAGATTTACCGAAAACGAATTTTGGGAAATGATTATTGCCCTCGATGCTCGCAAATGGACGAATCTACTGCCGCCGCAGTTGTCGCTTGAAGATTTGCCGACGAGTCGGGCGAAAAATTTCGTCACGCCGACTGCCGTTCCCGTTCCCGACTGTCTGACGTGCGGCGCGTGCTGCACGTTTTTATTCGCCATCGGTGTCAAAGCGAGCGACGACGCGCCGCCGGAAACAGTTTGGAGGATCACCGACGAAAGCGGCGAAATCGTCGTTGATTCTTATTTGAAGCGCGATGCGGAAACGCTTTTTTGCACGGCTTTGAAACCGACGGCGGACGGGAAAATGCCGTGCGGGATTTACGAACGCAGACCGCAGACGTGCCGGAATTTTGAAGCGGGCAGCGACAAATGCCACGCGCTCCGGCGGATTTACGGATACGAACCGTTTCTGACCGTTCAGGAAATGTTCGACGCGCGACAAGTTTTGAAGGCGAAAGAATCGGCAGCCGTTTCGCCCGAAACTATTCGGGACGCAAAAATCGTTCGGACGGAAACGGGCGATTGTGAAATCGTCGCGGAGATGCAGAACGGTGAAAGCCGAGTGATACACACTTTTGATCCGAATCGTGAATCGTGGCGGCAGTTTCAATTTTCCGGCGCGTCGCTCGCCGAGATTCGACGGATGATCGAATCCGGGCGCGGCGAGGATTAAATAGATTTATTTTTCAGTGGAGATAAAAAGAAATGTCAGTGATTTTAGAAGAGATTATCGAAAAATTAAAATTGCTTTCCGAAGCCGAACAGCAGAAATTAACGGAAGTTATCGAGCAGCAAAAACGAATGAAAGCCGAAACCGAACGGCGAGCGTTTATTCGCAGTTTGAAAGGCAAATATAAAGATTCGCTCTCAAGCGTTGATGAATTTATTGCGCGTAAGCAGGAAGAAATTGCATTTGAGGATAAAGGATGGATGCCGAAAGAATAATTGATGTGTTGGACTCCAGCGCGATGATCGCGTTTTTTAATGGCGAAGAAGGCGCGGATGTTGTCGAGAAAATATTATTTGACAGTGAACTCAGTTGCTACGCACACTCAATCAACGTCTGTGAAGTTTTCTACGATTCGATTCGCTGAAAGAATGAAGCCTACGCCGAAAAGGTTCTTAATGATTTAGTTGCGGCTGGAGTAATTATAAGAAACGATTTTGACGAAGCGTTTTGGAAGCAAGTAGCGCGTTTGAAAGCGGTTCATCGAGCGTCTCTGGCGGATTTCTGCGCGGTTGTTTTGGCGAACCGTCTGAACGGCGTTTTCGTCACGGCTGACCATCACGAATTTGACAAACTCGCCCGAAATAAAGTTTGCTCAATACAGTTCATCAGATAGAGCTTTACAAAAATGGCAAAAAATTTAGTTATCGTCGAATCGCCCGCAAAGGCGAAAACCATCAACAAATATCTCGGCAGCGATTATTTAGTCCTCGCCTCCATCGGGCATATTAAGGATTTGCCGTCAAAAGGTTTGGGCGTGGACATCGAAAATAATTTCGAGCCGACCTACGAAGTTATTCCCGACATCAAGAAGCGCAACAATAAAAAAACCGTTTCCGACCTCAAAAAAGCGGCGAAGGCAGCCGACACGATTTTTCTCGCCGCCGACCCTGACCGCGAAGGCGAAGCGATTTGCCAGCATCTCGCCGAAGAAATCGTGCCGAAGAAACCGAAAAAAGCGGTGTTTCGCGTGATGTTCAACGAAATCACGAAAAACGCGATTAAAGAAGCGTTCAATCACCCGAAAGAAGTCAATAAAGATTTGGTTGACGCGCAGCAGGCGCGACGAATTCTCGACCGATTAGTCGGCTATAAAGTTTCGCCGATTTTATGGAAAAACATCGGCGGTAAACTTTCCGCCGGGCGAGTTCAGACGGTTGCTGTTCGATTAGTTGTTGACCGCGAACGCGAAATCGAGGCGTTCGTCAAAACCGAATACTGGACGATTGCGGCGAATTTGTCGGCGAAGCTGCCGCCGAAGTTCGACGCGCGGCTTTATAAAATCGAAGATAAAACGGTTAAAACCGGCAGTTTTGACGAAGATTTGAAAAAATCGGAAACGCACGTCAAAGACGAAACGACAGCAGCAGGAATCGTCGCCGAAGCCAAAAAAGGAAATTTCATCGTTGATTCAGTCACGACCAAAGAGCGCAAGCGCAATCCCGTGCCGCCGTTTATTACGTCGAAATTGCAGCAGGAAGCGTCGCGCAAATTGGGTTACGCCGTTAAGCGCACGATGTCCACGGCGCAGAAACTTTACGAAGGAATGGAAATCGGCAGCGAAGGCGCGGTTGGTTTGATAACTTATATGCGCTCGGATTCGGTCAGAGTTTCCGACACGGCGATTGCGGAAGTGCGCGGCTTTATCGGCGGCAATTACGGTAAAAATTATTTACCCGAAAAACCCGTTAATTATCGCGGAAAAAAAGACGCGCAGGACGCGCACGAAGCGATTCGCCCGACCGACGCGAACCGCACGCCCGAATCTCTGCGAAATTATTTGAGCGCGGACGAATTGAAACTTTACACTTTGATTTGGAAGCGTTTCGTCGCTTCGCAGATGACGGCGGCGATTTTCGACGCGACGACGATTGACATCAAAGCCGGACGTTTGACGTTTCGCTCGACCGGTTCGGTGCAGAAATTCGACGGATTTTTGAAGGTTTATCAGGAAGGACGCGACGAAAAAGTCGAAGCCGGTTCGGAAGATTCGGACGAAGATTTGAGTTTGCCGAAAGTCGGGCAAGGCGAGCAGTTAAAATTAAATAAAATCACGCCCGAACAGCATTTTACCGAACCGCCGCCGCGTTATTCGGAAGCGACTTTAGTCAAGGTTTTGGAAGAAAAAGGCATCGGACGACCTTCGACCTACGCCTCGATTATGACGACGATTCAAGACCGCGAATATGTCGAAAGATTAGAAGGACGATTTCACCCGACGGCACTCGGAACGACGGTTAACGATGTCCTCGTCGCCGGTTTTGCCGACCTCTTTAATCCGACTTACACAGCGCGGATGGAAGAGGAACTCGACAACATCGAAGAAGGAAAAATCAACTGGCGCGACGCGCTCCGCAATTTTTACGATAAGTTTTCCGTTGATTTAAAGTCCGCCGAAGAAGGTTTGAAGGACAAGAAAAAAGCTTCGATTCCGACCGACGAAATCTGCGAAAACTGCGGCGCGGGAATGGTCATTAAATTCGGTAGATTCGGTCAATTTTTAGCCTGCGCCAATTATCCCGAATGCAAAACGACGCGCGAGGTTTCGGCGAAAAAAGTTGCCGTCGAAGGTCAAACGGCGGAAAACGGCGTGGCGCAGACCGAAGCCGAAACGGTCGGGCCGTGCGAGTTGTGCGGGCGCGATATGGCTTTGAAAAAAGGACGCTTCGGAACTTTCTACGGCTGCACCGGCTACCCGGAATGCAAAAACATTCGCAAGATTGATAAAAAATCCGGCGCGACGATTGCAGTTGCGCCGCCGGTCGAACTCGACGAAATCTGTCCGAAAGACGGCGCGAAGCTCGTGCTTCGCAACGGGCGTTTCGGCGAATTTATTTCGTGTTCAAATTACCCGAAATGCGGCTACATCAAACGCGAAACGCTCGGAATTCCCTGCCCGAAATGCAAAGACGGAGAAATCGCCGTTAAAAAATCCAAACGCGGAAAAGCCTTTTACGGCTGCACAAATTACCCGAAATGCGATGCCGTCTATTGGGACAAACCGATTGTCGAGCCGTGTCCGAAATGCGCCGCGCCGTTCGTTTTTGAAAAATATACGAAGAAGGAAGGCACTTTCCGTTATTGCCAAACCGAAGGCTGTGATTATAAAATTGCCGTCAGCGATGTAAACACCGAGTTACAAAATGAAGGCGAGGCGCAGGCTTCGGCAAAGTGAAGGTTTGCCAATGAACGAAAATATCGAATTTCTCCAAGCGTTTCTGAAAAATCCTCTTAAAGTCGGCTCGATTGCGCCGTCATCGCCGGAACTCGCTCAGAAAATGATTGACGAAATCCGTCCCGACGAAGAAAATGTCGTTCTCGAACTCGGAGTCGGCACGGGCGCGATCACGAAATTTTTGCAGGAAGTCATACCGTGCCGGGAATCCTACGTCGGCATCGAATTGGACAAGGATTTGGTCAAGTCGCTCAAAAGAAATTATCCCGCGTTGAAAATCGTGCGCGGCAACGCCTGTGAAACCTTTTCGCTGTATCAGAAAGTCGGTTTCGGGAAAGTCGGCTACATCATTTGCTGTCTGCCGTTCGTTTCGATGCCGAATGAAGTCGGCGAACGGATTTTGCTCGAAGTTGATAAATTTATGGAACACGGCTGCGTCTTTCGCACGTTTCAATACGCGCACGGCTATTATTTTCCGTCGGCGATCAAACTCCGCGAACATATGCGGAATCGTTACGGCAAAGCTAAAAAAAGTCGGCTCGTCGTCAAGAATATGCCGCCCGCCTACACGCTGACGTGGAAAACCGTTTAATGCAATTATCGCCAAAACCTTTGACAACTAAATTTCCGCCTTCGTTCAGAGTCCAAACTTCAGTTTGTCTGCTTCGCCAGCGAAGCGCGGCGGAAACACGCTCAAGCGTGGACTCTGAACGAAGGCAGGAAAACCAAGAACTTCAGCTTCAAATCATTAATCCGATTCCACAATTAACTTTTTAACCTGCGCTTCGACCGTTCGGCGAATCTCATTTAAGTTCACCTCTGAATCGGCTTCAAATCTCAAAACCAGAATCGCCTGCGTGTTCGAGGCGCGAACCAAACCCCAGCCGTTTTCAAACAAAATTCGTGCGCCGTCAATAGTAATTACTTCATTGGTTTTTGAAAATTCTTCGGCGATTTTGGCGACGATTTGGAATTTTCGCTCGTCGGCGCAATCCATTCTAAGTTCCGGCGTGGAAAAAGTTTCGGGCAAATCGCCTAAAATCTCCGACAGCTTTTTATCGGTTTTTGAGAGAATTTCCAAGACTCGCGCTCCGGCGTAAGTCGCGTCGTCGAAGCCGTAAAAGCGATCAGCAAAAAAGATGTGTCCGCTCATTTCTCCGGCGAGTGCCGCGCCCGTCTCCTTCATTTTCGCTTTGATAATCGAATGTCCGGCTTTCCACATAATCGCGGTTCCGCCGTGTTTTTCGATGTCGTCAAACAGATTCTGCGAGCATTTCACTTCGGCGATGATCGTCGAATTCGGCTTTTCCTTCAAGATTTCCCGCGACAGCAAAATCATCAATTCGTCGCCCCAAATTATTCGCCCGTTCTCGTCAACGACACCGATGCGGTCGCCGTCGCCGTCAAACGCGATGGCTAAATCTGCGCCGGTTTCCTTGACGGCGCGAATCGCGTCTTGCAGGTTTTCTTCGACGGTCGGATCGGGATGATGATTCGGGAAATTGGAATCAGGTTCGGTGAAAAGTTTGACTAAATCACAGCCGAGTTTTTCATAAATCGGAACGCCCGTCACGCCGCCCATTCCGTTGCCGCCGTCCACGACGACTTTTAATTTTCGAGTGCCGAGATTTATTCTCGATGTAATATCCGCTTCGTAATCGTCCAAAACTTCGAGATTTTCACACGTCCCCGCGCCTTTCGAGAAAACTCCCGTCAGCGCGATTTCTTTTATTTCCTGAATTTGTGAGCCGTAAAGCGTTGCTTTGCCCAAACAAATCTTAAAGCCGTTGTGGTCGGGCGGATTGTGCGAGCCGGTTATCATCACGCCGCCGTCAACATTTTTCGTGTAAACCGTATGATATAAAACCGGAGTCGGAACGCGCCCGATTAAAACGACATCGCAGCCGGTTTCATTAAAACCCTTGACGAGCAAATCACGAAAACGCGGCGAACTTATTCGAGCGTCAAAGCCGACGGCAAGGCGTTTCGCGCCGTTTCGATTGAAAAATGTGCCGACGGCTTGAGCGATGACCGCCACCGTTTCGTCCGTCAATTGCTCGCCGACGATGCCGCGAATGTCATATTCTCTGAAGATGTTTTGATTCATTTGGGTAATGGATAATTGAAAATGGATGTTTGATAATTTTGTAATCAGAACGAATTCCCGTTGAATTATTAAATGGATTGTTTGCCGACAATTATCCATTATTCATTTTCAACTATGCATTGTCCAAGCGTTTGCTATACTGCCAATTCACGGGAAAGGCAACAGACTTTTGCCGAACGGCATCGAATCGGTCGTTAAGTTCCGAAAGAAACCAACAAAATCAGCTATGAAAAATTTGCTTCGTTTTACTCGTTTGACAATTTTATTTTTCGCGTTCGGTTTATCAATCGCGGCGCAAACTCCGAAGCCGAAGCCGACTCCGCCGCCGGGCGAGGATAACGGTTCGGTCAAAACTTTTGAGGTGCGCCTGCCCGTGACGGTCAACGATAAAAAGAAAAAGAAGGAGTTGATCGCCGGTTTGCAGCGCGGCGACTTCGCGGTTTTTGAAGACGGTGTGCAGCAGGAAGTGACGTTTTTCACCGACGAAAAAAATAATCCGGCGGTTTACGTCGGCGTTTTGATGGACACATCGCCTTCGACGGCGGGCAAGCTGAAATTTTCCAAAGAGGCGGCGAAAAATTTCATTTTTACCGTGATGCGCCTTCGTAAAGACAAAGTGGCGTTTATGACTTTCGACAATGAAATAAATCTGCGGCAGGATTTCACCGATAAACTCGATGAACTGAGCAAATCGGTTGATACGGTGAAAAATATCGGCTCGCAGACGGCTCTTTACGATGCGGTTTGGCAATTTTCCGACGAGAAGCTGCGAAATGCTCCCGGCAGACGGGTGATTGTTTTAATTACGGACGGCGATGACACTTTCAGCCGCGCCGAACTAAAAGACGCGATTGACATCGCGCAGCGCACCGAGGCGACGATTTTCGGCATCTCGACCAAATCGGGTTTTCTGGGCAGCGTTCCCGGCGTTGATGCCGGAACGGTTAAGGACAAAGGCGACAAATTGCTGACACAGCTTTGTGAAGATACCGGCGGCGAAGCATTTTTTACCGGCGATATGGTTAACCTCGAACGCGCTTTTACAAAAATCTCACAGGAGTTGCGCTCGCAATATATCATCACCTATCGCCCGACCAATCAGAATTACGACGGCAAAGAACGCAAAGTCGAAGTGCGTTTTACCGATAAAAGCAGAGACGGCGATTACAAAATTCGCACCAAAAAAAGTTATCGGGCAGTGAGAGACGGCGTTCGATAAAAGGCAAAAGTGAAGTCGGGCAACACTGCGATTTCGGCAAAGTTCTCGCGCCTGAAAACTTTTATTTATCCGCTCGAAAAAATTCGGAGTTTACGCTTCAGTTTGCTTTTTCAAGCGTCGGCAAACTGAAATATCAAACGCTCAGAGGTAATAAAAAATGTTGGGAACTAAAAAATTGGCGGTTTGGGCAATCGGATTATTATTGATCGGCGGCACACTATCCGGTTTAAGTGTTTCGGAAGCCCAGCAGCAAACGCCCGAAAAAACCGCCGCGCCGACTCCGACCGTCACGCCGACAACGGAAGCCGTTGAGGAAGACAACGAAGTTTTAAAAATTGACGCAGATGTCGTCAACGTGCTTTTCACCGCGCAGGACAAGAATCACCGGCTTTTAACGGACTTGAAACAGAATGATGTCAATCTGATCGAAGACGGGCAGAAACAGGCGATTATCGCTTTTACGCGGCAGATTGATCTGCCTTTGAGCTTGGCGATTTTGATTGACACCAGTCGTTCTCAAGAAAGGACTTTGCCGGAAGAAAAGGCAGCCGCCAAATCGTTTATACAATCGGTTATCAGGCCTCTCAAAGACGAAGTAGCAGTGATTTCGTTTACCGGAGAAACCACGCTCGAACAAGGAATGACCAACAATCTGTCGCGCTTAATTCGCGCAGTTGACCGGGTTGTTTACGTTCCACCGGCGGGTGATATTGGCGGCGGCGTAATTGTAGGAACTCCGCCGATCTCTGGAACTAATTCTCAAATCACAGCATCAACTGCAATCTGGGACGCGATCTGGATCACGTCGGAAGAAGTTCTAAAACCTTCACCGGACAAGACGCGCCGGGCAATTATTTTGCTGACCGACGGCGTGAACACTTTCGGCAGCAAAAAACCGGATGATGCGGTGCAAGCCGCTTTGCGAAGCGAAGCGGTAATTTATTCAGTCGGCATCGGCGACATTTTTTACGACGGCGTGGACAAAGGCACTCTCCGCAAAATCTCCGAACGCACCGGCGGCAGAGCTTTTTTCCCGCAGGACGAAACCGAACTTCGCAAGGTTTTCGAGCAAATTCAAATCGAAATGCGCTCGCAATACCTGATCGCCTATGAGCCGACCAATCAAAAGCGCGACGGTTCGTATCGCAAAATTGAAATCCAGCTAACCAATCCGAGTTTGTCGAAACAAAAAGTCGCTTTAACGCACCGGCAAGGCTATTTCGCCAAAACCGAAAGCGGGCAAAAGCCGAAGTAACTTTTTACGAAGAGAGAAATCGCCGCTAAAAGGCGCAGAACCCACAAAAAGAATTTTTTATCAATCTGCTTCTGTGTTTTCTGCGCTTTTTAGCGGCGATCATTTCTGCCGATTGATTTCGGCTGGCACAATACCGATTCCCGCCGAGGTCAGAAAAATTTCGTCGGCTTCAAACAGTTCTTTCAGTTCGGCTTTCGCTTCTGTAACCGCGTAGTTTTCCAAAACGAATCCGCGTGTCGTGCCTTCCAAACAGCCGGTTTCGAGAGGCGGCGTGTAAATTTCGCCGCGCTTTTTCCAGAAGACGTTTGCCAAACACGCCGAAACGATTTTATCTTGTTCATTGCAACGAATCGCTTCGTCAAAACCCTTCGCCTTCGCGTCTTCCCAGGCCAATAAATTTTCCAAGTAATTACCGGATTTGACACCGGCGAGCGGCGATTTTGAACTAACCGAAAACGGCGAAACGGTCAGATTTAATTTGTTTTTTATTTGCCGGAAATCCGCCGTTTGAATTAACAAGCTCGTTTTGCTTTTCGATACGTTTCGCCACATCACGGGCGGCGATTCGTCAAAGAAAGTCAGACGGGCGCGTCCGGTTCGGAAACCGTTTTTTGCGACGGTTGCAGCCAGCAGTTTTTCCACCTTTCGCTCGGTAAAATCTGAAAAATCAATGCCGATTCGCTCGGCATTGCCGGTTAATCTTCGCCAGTGCTTCTCCCACAAAAACAGTTTAAAATTGTAGATGGCGACGGTAGTAAAAACGCCTCTGCCGTAAAGGGCGGCGGCGGAATCAGCGGAGAGAAAAGCGTGTTCGGCGGGCAGCAACTGCTGATTGTAATTAACGAACTCGTGCATTTTAATCCGGCATCAACCGACGGCGCGAATCAATTGCGGTTTTTGAGCGGCAGGAAAAACCAGCCGAAACGTCGTGCCTTCGCCGACTTCGCTCGTCGCCGAAATCACGCCGGCGTGTTCCTGAACGATGCCGTAGGAAACCGCCAAACCCAAGCCGGTTCCGCTGCCGACACCTTTGGTCGTGAAAAACGGATCGTAAATTTTGCCGATATTTTCCGCTTCGATGCCGCTTCCCGTGTCGGAAACTTCGACGATAATTTCGTCTTCGCCGGCAAAATCGGTGGTCAGAGTAATCGTGCCGCCGCCGAACATCGCGTCCCGCGCGTTGATGATTAGGTTGGTGAAAACCTGCTGTAGTTTGCCTGCGTTGCCGCAAACTTTCGGCGGCGCGGCGGCGTAATTTTTGACGATTTCAATGTTTGATG
>JAYVKL010000199.1:0-4954 GCA_043768465.1 Pyrinomonadaceae bacterium | reverse complement strand
ACCTTTTTTATCGCTTGTTGCTTAAATTCATCATCATATTTTCGATTCACACCCTCATTTTACAGAGAGTTTCGTGTATGGATAAATTGAACCACGTCATTCAGCCGCCAAATCAATCAGCAGATTTTCGCCGTTGTCCCATTTCAAAGTATACGGATCATCGGTAATCGTCCAACCGTCTTTGATAAGCGCATTCTTTACTTTATCGTGAAAAATATCTTTTGCCGACATAATTTTTCAGAAAGCCGGTTCTTCATAAATCCCGTAAACATCTCTTAACGCCGTGCAGATTTCTTCGACGGTGGCGTAGGCTTTGACGGCTTCGACGGTCAGCGGCATTAGGTTGACGTTTTCGACCGCGCCTTTTTTTAGTTTTTCCAATACATTTGAAACTGCGCCGTTGTCGCGCTTTGTTTTGGTCAGGTGCAGTCTCTCCAACTGGTGATCGCGGACGTTTTCGTCAATCTGCAAAATGTTGGTTTTCGACATTTCGGTGTCCATAAAGTATTTGTTGACACCGACGATGATTTGCTCTTTACGTTCGACGGCTTTTTGATATTGATACGCCGATTCCTGGATGTCGCGTTGCGGGAAACCGGCTTCGATGGCTTCGACCATTCCGCCGAAACCGTCAATTTTGTCGAAATAATCGTAACAGCCGGTAATCATTTTCTGCGTCAGCGATTCGACGTAATACGAACCGCCGAGCGGATCAACCGTGTTCGCCGCGCCGGTTTCTTCGGCGATAATTTGCTGTGTGCGGAGTGCGATTAACGCGGCTTGGTCGGACGGCAGAGCCAAGGCTTCGTCGAATGCGTCGGTGTGCAAAGACTGCGTTCCGCCCAGAACTCCGGCTAACGCCTGAATTGCAACGCGGGCGATATTGTTCAAAGGCTGCTGCGAAGTCAGGGAAACTCCGGCGGTTTGCGTGTGAAAACGCATCTGCATCGTGCGCGGACTTTTCGCCCCGAAACGCTCTTTCATCGTTTGCGCCCAGATGACGCGGGCGGCGCGGAATTTGGCGATTTCCTCGAAAAAGTCGTTGTGCGAATTAAAGAAAAACGAGATGCGCGGCACGAATTCGTCAATATTCATTCCGCGTTCGATGCCGTATTGAACGTATTCCACGCCGTCGCGCAGAGTGAACGCGAGTTCCTGCAAAGCCGTCGCGCCCGCTTCCCGAATGTGATAGCCGCTGACGGAAATAGGATTGTATTTTGGGACGTGTTTGGTGCAGAATTCAAACGTATCAATAACGAGTTTCATCGCCGGTTTGATCGGGTAAATCCATTCTTTCTGCGCGATATACTCCTTCAAAATATCGTTCTGCAAAGTCCCGGAAATCTTTTTGAAATCACAGCCCTGTTTCTCCGCTAAAGCAACATAAAACGCCAGAAAAATCCACGCCGGAGCGTTAATCGTCTGCGAAACCGTCACGTCTTCGAGATTGATGCCGTCAAATAAAACCTCAAAATCGGCGAACGACGAAACCGCCACGCCGCATTTGCCGACTTCGCCTTCCGAAAGCGGCGAATCCGCGTCGAGTCCCATCAGCGCGGGCAAATCATACGCCGTCGAAAGCCCGGTTTGCCCCTGCGACATCAGATATTTAAAGCGTTGGTTGGTTTCCTCCGGCGATGAAAATCCGGCGAACTGGCGCATCGTCCATAATTTCCCGCGATAACCCGTCGGATGAATGCCGCGTTTATACGGATATTCGCCGGGAAAACCGCCATCTCCAGTATTTTCCGTGTCGCTCCCCGTATAGAGCCGTTCGACGGCTTCGAGCGAAACGCCTTCAAAACTCGTTTTGCGTTCGGGCGATTTGTCCAAAACCTTCCGCAGTGTTTCCGCTTCCCAACGCGCGGCTTCCGTTTGTTTTTCCACTAAAGACTCTTTTACTTCCGGCATATTTTTTTACGATTAAATTTGTTTCGAGAACCTTATTCTGCTGCGATATTTTAACATGATTGAATGTCACTTCCGAAAACGTCGAAGCGGCGATAATGCCCGAAATCGGGAATAATTCTTTCGCCGCCGTTTTTTGACATCCAACATTCGCCGGTTGTTGTAACATCGAATGATCCGAAAATTTTTCGTGAATTTACCGGACAAAATTAAAACAACCAGGAAATAAAAAAGGAAAAAGAAAAAATGCGTTTGAACAAAAAAGGTTTTTTAGCGGCGGTGCTGTCCGCCGCGTTCGTGGTTTTGATGATTCCGAATTCGCCCGCCAGTGCCGAAGAAGGAATGTTTATGCTTGATAAAATAGCCGCTCTGCCGCTCGCGCAGAAGGGTTTGAAAATCAGCCCGAACGAGATTTACAACCCGAACGGCGGCGGTTTGTCCGAAGCGGTAATCCGGCTTTCCATCGGCTGTTCCGCCGAATTCGTCTCGCCCGACGGCTTGATTTTAACCAATCATCACTGCGGTTTCGACGCGCTCGTCGCGGCTTCGACGACTAAAGACAATTACGGCGAAATCGGCTACAAAGCCGACGACCGCGCTTCGGAGTTGCCCGCGCAGAATTACAGCATTAACATCACTCTGAAGGAAGAAGATGTCACGGCGCAGGTTTTAAACGGCATCAACCGCAGCGACGCGGCAGCCATCAAAAGCCGGATTGACCAGCTTCAAAAAGACGAACAGACGAAATTGGGCGGCGATGTCAAAGTGCAGATTCAGCCGCTCAACGACGGTTTGTTCTATTACAAATTTAATTACGCGACGATTCAGGACATTCGCGTCGTTTACGCGCCGCCTTACAGCATCGGACAATACGGCGGCGACCCGGACAATTTTGAATGGACGCGGCACGGCGGCGATTTCACATTTCTGCGGGCGTATGTCGGCAAAGACGGCAAATCTGCGCCGTTCTCCAAAGACAACGTGCCGTATCACCCGAAACGCTTTTTGAACGTCTCGACGAGCGGCGTAAAAGAAGACGATTTTACGATGATTATCGGTTATCCGGGCGGCACGAGCCGCTACCGCGAAAGTTTTTCGGTCGAATACAATCAAAACGTCCAACTGCCGTTCACGGTTGAATTCCTGCGGGCGCGAGCCGAAGCGTTGGAGCTGGTCGGGCGGACGAATCCGGCGAAAAAAGTCGCTTTGCAAAGCGATATTTTCAGTTTGTATAATTCGCTGAAAGCCGAAGACGGCGGCGTAACTGCAATGAAGCGGGCGAATATCGTGCGCCGTAAACAGGCGGACGAAGCGCAACTGCTGACGTGGATTTCAAAGGACGCTGCCCGCGCCAAATACGGCGAAGCATTGAATAATCTGAAAGCCGCCTACGCCGAATACGGCAAAACCGCGCCCGCCGATTTGGTGTTGCGCGGAATGGTGCAGATCGAACCGCTGGCGTTTTTATTCGGCGCGTTGAGCGGACGGGCGAGCAAAGACGATCTGAAGGAAGGCATTCCCGATTTATTAAAAGGCGAGCCGGTCGCCAACCGCGAAAATTTCAAATTTTTATTGCGGAAAGCCGCCGATTTGCCCGCCGGTCAAAAAATCGCGGCGATTGAAAAGCGTTTCGGCAGTCTTCAGGGCGAAGCCCGCGTCCGCGCCGAAGACGAATTCGCCCGCCGGGTTTTTGAAGATTCATCTTTGACGACGGAAAAAGGTTTGAATGATTTGCTCGGAATGTCCGCCGAACAGCTTCGCACGTCGAGCAATCCGCTGTTGAGTCTGCTCGCCGAAGTCGGACTCGACATCGCGGCGGCTTTCGGAAGACAGCAGGGACTCGGCGCGAAAATCGGTCAGAATCGGCTGCTTTATACGCAGGGAATGATTGAGATGAAAGGCACCACGCCCTACCCGGACGCGAATTTTACGCAACGATTTACCTACGGCGCGATTAAAGGCTACACGCCGCGCGAAGCCGAAACGCGCTCGCCCTTGACGACGCTCGACGGCGTTTTTGAAAAAGACACCGGGCGCGATCCGTTTAATTCCCCGGCGAAACTGCGCGATTTGTGGCAGCGCAAAGATTTCGGCGTTTACGGCGTGAACGGCAGCGTGCCGGTTGATTTCCTGTCGTCGAACGACATCATCGGCGGCAATTCCGGCTCGCCCGTGATGAATGGCAGCGGCGAACTGGTCGGCATCGCGTTCGACGGCAATTACGAAGGTTTGGGCAACGACTTTTTCTTTAATCCCGATTTAGGGCGAACGATTTCCGTTGATATTCGCTACGTTCTTTTTATCACCGACAAATTCGGCGGCGCGGGCTGGATTTTGAAGGAAATGAACATCAAAGGCAAAGCCAAAACGATGACGGCGACGAATTGAAATCGCCGGCGAAAATAAAAAGAGGCGGCGCAAATTACGCCGCCTCTTTTGTTTTACTTTACCTGACAAGCTGTCTGAAAACTCCAATTCGTCGGGCATCCGTCATTTTCCATTTTACCTGCTTCATTGTAAATTTCATTACATCAAAATAAACCGTTTGTTGACGGGTATAAAATGAAAAATGAACAATGTAAAATTTAGAATTACCCGCGACTTCCAGAGTTTTCAAACAACTTGTGAGTCTTAAGTTGAAATGAGAAAGGAAATTAGACTGCGAATGAACGCGGAATTTAGCGGATCAAAGCGGTTTTGATAAGTATAAATATTTGCTCCGCCGAGAAATTTTTTGAAGATAATCGGCGAAAATCCGCTTTTAAGCAGGTCGGGAGAAGTTTTGCGACATTTTGAAAAATTCAGAGTAAGTAAGGGGACTGAATTATTTTATAAACGCTTTTCATCCTTACTCAATAAATATCGAAAGATTGCGTGGATTCAAATCTGAACATTTATAAAATAATTTTGCCCACTTACTTACTTTAGGAGTTACACAGTTGAATAATTAAGCAGTCACACAAAATTATTTTGACATTCCGGTTCTTTGAAATTCACTTTGTAACGCAGCCCGATACCGTTGAAAATCTCCTTGATCTTTCGCTCG
>JAYVKL010000198.1:0-2557 GCA_043768465.1 Pyrinomonadaceae bacterium | reverse complement strand
CGCCGAGTTCGCGTGAAATTAAATCGCGGCAACCGTCCGACGACTTTTCATAATCAAATGTCCTGCGCCGAAAACGCCGAACAAAGCGATTAAACTTTTTAATTTGCCGGACGTTCAACTCTTATAACCGTTCGGGTTTGAATAATCCGCAACATCTATCTAAAATTCATTTATGGCAAAAAAAGATTCAACCGCCGCCGTCGCCGAAAAGTATTCGGTCAGATGTCGTTACTGCGGGCAGAAAAATTCCGTCCGCGATGATTATAAAAACAACACAGCCGTCTGCGGACGCTGCCGGCTTCCTTTATCGAATGAACCGCACAAAAAGTTTGCCGATTTGAGCAAACACGATTATATTCATCCGGCGGACAGCAAGGCTCTGGCGGCTTTGAAGGCGATTCCGGGAATTGATACGGCACTAAAAAAATTGCTGGTCGTTACGGGCGAATCGGCGATTCGCGTTACTTTTATGGCGAGCGCGATCAAGGTTACGCCGAAGCAATGTCCCGATTTATACGCCAAACTGCAAATCGCCTGCACGACTTTGGGCGTTGATATGCCGGAGCTTTACGTTCAGCAGAATCCGGTCGTCAACGCTTTTACGGGCGGAGTCGAAAAGCCGATTATCGTGCTGCATTCGGCGTTGATCGAACGATTGAACGACGAAGAAACGCTCGCCGTCATCGCGCACGAAGTCGGACATATTCACGCCGAACACGTTTTATATTTGACGGCGGCGCGTTTGATCGAAGCTCTCACCAACGCCTCGCTCGCGCAGTTAATTCCGGGCGGTGAAATCATCAAATTTATGGTTTCCGCCGGCATCAGCAGCGCGTTATTGGCTTGGGCGCGCCGCGCCGAATTATCCTGCGACCGCGCCGCGCTGCTCGTAACGCAAGACCCGCACGTCATCGGCAGAACGATGATGAAGCTCGGCGGCGGAACTTTTGCGTCGAAAATAAACTACGATTTATTTCTCGAACAAGCCCGCGAGTTTCAGAAAAACTACGACGAGAAAAAACTCGACCGCTTCTGGGCGGACATTCTCAACGCCGGTCTGTCGCATCCGTTTCCCGTCTGGCGCGTGTCGGAGATTTTGAAATGGGTCGAAGACGGCGAATATGCGGAAGTTATGAAGAAGTAAAAACTTTTTAGCTATAGAAAACACGGAGACCACAGAGCGGGATTTTTTTTATCTACACTCTGTGATCTCCGTGTTCTCTGTGGCTAAATGATTTGAAAATGAAAGCAGTTTACATCAAAGAATTTGGCAGCGCGGAGAATCTGGAAATCCGCGAAGTTGAAAATCCTTCTTCGCCGAACCCGTCAGAGGTTTTAATCGGCGTTAAAGCGGCGGCGTTGAACCGCGCCGATATTTTGCAGCGCGAAGGTTTTTATCCCGCGCCGAAAGGTTCGCCCGAACGAGTTTTAGGTTTGGAATTCGCAGGCGAAATCGCGGAAATCGGCGCGGAGGTAACGAGTTTTAAAGTCGGCGACCGCGTTTTCGGCATTACGGCGGGCGGCGCACAAGCCGAATTTTTATTGACCGAGGAAAGTCTGTTGGCGAAGATTCCCGACAATTTATCTTTCGTCGAAGCCGCGACGATTCCCGAAGCCTTTATCACGGCGCACGACGCAATTTTCACGAACGGTAATTTACAGGAAGGCGAAACGCTTCTGATTCACGCCGTCGGTTCCGGTGTCGGACTCGCCGCGCTGCAACTGGCGAAGGCGAAAAATATCGTCACCTTCGGAACTTCGCGCACCCGGGACAAACTCGATAAATGTCGTGAATTCGGACTTGATACGGCGATTTTAACCAACGGAAGTTCAGATATCGCGGAGATAATCAAAAGTAAAACCGGCGGCGTTGATGTGATTTTGGATTTGGTCGGCGCGGTGTTTTTTCAAAGCAACCTGGAAAGTCTTGCCATTCGGGGACGGCTGATTTTAGTCGGTTTGACCGGCGGCAGAACGGCAGAGTTTAATCTGGGCTTGGCTTTGTCGAAACGCCTGAAAATCATCGGAACGGTTCTTCGCTCGCGTCCGACGACGGAGAAAGCCGACGCGACGCGGAAATTTATACGGGAAGTTTTGCCGTTGTTGGCAGCAGGCGAAATCAAACCGAACGTGGACAAAATTTTCCGCCTTGAAGATGTCAGAGCGGCGCACGAATATCTGGAATCGAACGCAAGTTTCGGCAAAGTCGTTCTAGAATTTTGAAGAGGTTTTGGGGAGCGAAGGATTTTAATGCGATTCAAGAGCAAAAACTTTTTATCTTCTCAGCGCGTTTCTCTCTGCGCTCTCCGCGCCTCTGCGTGAAAAAACGCTGGAAAAACCGGATACTTTCGATGAAACGCAGAACTTTCTCACGCAGAGACGCGGAGAGCGCAGAGTTTTTGTAACCCTTGATTCGCACTTCTACTCTCGATTGATATTCTCAGCTTTCTATTCTCCCCGCCGCATCATCGGTCACGATGCACAATCCCGAAACCTTTTGAGCGCGAAGTTCGCGCAGTTTCCCTTCGGCTTGCTCGTAGGTAAGATGGCTCGCCTC
>JAYVKL010000197.1:0-12593 GCA_043768465.1 Pyrinomonadaceae bacterium | reverse complement strand
ATACAGCGCAAAGTGCCGTCGGCAAGCGCGGGTTTTAAGATGTTGCTCGCGTCCATCGAACCGCCGGAAACCGCGCCCGCGCCGACGATGGTGTGAATTTCGTCAATAAAAAGAATCGCGTTCTCCTCTTTTTTGAGATCGGTGATAATGGCTTTGAACCGCTGCTCAAAATCGCCGCGATAGCGCGTTCCGGCGAGAACCGCGCCCATATCGAGGGCGAAAACCTTTGCGCCTTTCAAAACTTCCGGCACGTCGCCTTCGGAAATTTTCAACGCCAAACCTTCCGCTAACGCCGTTTTCCCAACGCCCGGCTCGCCGACGTAAAGCGGATTGTTTTTCTTGCGCCGACACAAAACCTGTACCGTGCGTTCGATTTCTTCGCCGCGTCCGATGATCGGGTCAATCTCGCCTTTCGCCGCCTTCGCCACGAGTTCGACGGTGAACGATTCGAGCGGCTTTTTCTGCTTGCCGCCGTTCGCTGCCCGTTCTTCGGCAAATTCCTCGTCTTCGATGCCTTCGCCGACACCTTCAAAGTTCCGCCCGCTCTCGACTTTAGAAATCCCGTGCGCGATGTAATTCAGCATATCGAGCCGTGATACGCCTTGCTGTTTCAACAGATAAACCGCGTAACTCTGCTCGGCTTGATAAAGCGCGGCAAGGATATTCCCGCCGTCAACCGCCTTCTGCCCGCTGCCTTCCGCCTGCAGGAGCGCGTATTGAATCGTGTTCTGAAACGTCGCCGTTAACTCCGGCATCAACTCCATTCCGGCGGGCGTTTTCTCCAGAACATCGCGGAAATAATCATTGAGCGAAGCACTGATTTCCTCAACGCGCGCCCCGCAATTAAATAAAATATCGCGGGCGGCGGCATCTTCGAGCAGCGCGAACAGCAGATGCTCCAGCGTCACATATTCGTGTTTATATTTGACGGCTTCATCAACCGCGTAGCTTAATGTTTCTTCTAATTCTCTGGTTAGCATAATTCAAAGATATTCTAACAGTTTTCAAACTGCGTTTCACAATTTACGGCGGAATTAATCGGGCTAACGCATCTTAAATTTTGGGAACCCTGAGCGAATATTTTTCATCTCAGCCAACTTTCAGTCGTTTGCCTTTGAGTCCCATTTTTCAAGTCTTTTCCTGCTTGAGCAGGTTTAGCCCGATGTGCCGCAAGACCGCCAAGTTCTCTGCCGACTCAAAGAAAAATCGCGCCTCAAACGAAAGTTTCCGGCTCTTCGGTCAATCCGACGTGCAAATCAGAAAAGTTCGCCGCCGGTTCAAGGCGAACCCTTTATTAATGAAGCGGCGCAGCTAGCCGAAAAACATTTTTTGCGAGGTTACGATGTCGTCCAACTCACGGCGGCTTTGGAAATTCAACGGATAAAGTATTGTGTAAATTAAATTTTGAAGGATTTCTAATTCTCTCGCGTCCTCTGCGCCTCTCGCGTGAAGTTATCTCTGACAAAAAAGAAATTTCACGCGAGAGGCGCAGAGGACGCGAGAGAGCAAATACCCGGAGATTTGATTTTCACATTATTGAGCAGATCAGCAAAAGTAATCAGGTATTGTGCTTCGTTCAGAGTCCAAACGCGGAACGCCCTTTGATTTTCCGCCGCGCTTCGCTCGAAGGAAACACGCCGAGAGCGTGGACTCTAGACGAAATCAAAACGCCGTGAAACTTTAGCTCACCTGTTTGGGACGAAAACCGGCGCGTCACTTCTGATCCACATTTCCGCCGATAACGATTTGAACAACGCCGCTCAAGCCGGAGGTTTGAGCAGTGAAAATCCGAATAATTACCCTTATTCGTGTCGTCGTTGAGATTGTTGATAATCGCGGAGTCGAGAGTTTGAGGTTGATTGACGTGATTTAATTTTTAGCAAAACGGGTATTTATACCGATTCAGTTTTGGAGGTGCGTAGAGTTTCGAGTAAACACTTCAGTTTATTGCCGTCGAGCGAAGCGCGGCGGAAATGCGCCGCGAGCGTGAACTCAGAACTTTTACGCACGATTTGAATCAGTATTATTTTGCCAACGCTTCTTTCATCCGCCGCACGCCTTCCGCCATTCGTTCTTCGGAATTGCAGAATGAAAGCCGCAAAAAACCTTTTGCTTCGCTGCCGAAAGCGATTCCGGGAACGGTAATCACGCGGCTGCTCAGAAACTTTTCAGCGATTTCCAAATCGTCGCCCAATTCCCGAACGTCGAGCATCGTGTAAAACGCGCCTTCCGGCGAGGTTCCGCGCAAACCGAGTTCTTTGTCCAAAATATCAATCAAAAAATCGCCGCGTTTTCGATAAATTTCCCGCGCTTCGGCTCTCGCTTCTTCGGCTTCCGCCGTCCAGCCGAGCAGCGCGGCTTTCTGCGAAATCGTCGAAGTGCAAACGGTCAAAAAGCCGTGCAGAGTCAGCGCGGCTTTGACGACGGCGGTCTGCGAACTCGCCAGCCAGCCCAATCGCCAGCCGGTCATACTCAAAGATTTCGACAAACCGGAGACGATAATCGTTTTGTCGTAAAATTCCGAAGCCGAGCGCGGCGCATTTTCGGTGAAATATAAATCCGAATAAATCTCGTCCGAAACTAGGTAAATTCCCGTGTCTTGCAACGCCTCGCTAATCTGCCGCAAATCCTCCGGCGTGAAGATTTTCCCCGTCGGATTGGACGGCGAAATAACGACCGCGATCTTTGTTTTCGGCGTGATTTTCGATTTGAAGTCTTCGATGTCGAACGCGAAATCCTGCTCCGCCGGAAGCCGATAAAAAATCGGCTCGCCGCCCGCGATTTTGACGCAGTTTTCATACGCCGGAAACGACGGATTCGGAATCAAAACCTCGTCGCCATCGTCCACGATTGCCAGAAATACGGCGGTCATCGCTTCCTGCGAGCCGACCGTCACGCAAACCTGATCGGCGTTCAAATTCAAATGCGGATAACTCGCCGCAATCTTCTCGCGCAAAGCGGGCAGTCCGGCGTGATTGGTATAGCCGTTCTGCTCGTCCAGAGTGACCCGCGCCGCTTCTTCGCGCAGAAATCGCGGTGTCGGCAAATCCGGTTCGCCCAAACCGAAGTTGATCGAATCCGGCAGAGCGCGTTCAAAAATCCGCCGAATCAAAGTCGGCTGAACATCGCGCAGACGGCGCGGCAAAACGAAATTCTCATTTTGTTGGATTGCTTTCATATTCAAAATTTAACACAAAAGAAAATTGATAACGGATAATTGATAATTGACAATTTAAGAGATTCTGTAAATTCTAGTTTCAAGCTTTTATTCGCTTCTTTCTTGAATTATCCATTATCCATTATCCATTTTCCATTTTCTTCCATCCCTTCTCGGTTTGCTCGAAATTTTGCGCGTTCGCTAAAACAAAACCGCTTTCCGCCGTTCGGTATTCAAATCGTTTGACGATTAAACGCGGATGCTCGAATTCCAGGACGTTGAATGAATTGGCTTCGCCGCGCCCGCGCGTCGAAGTCGCCGTTCCCGCCTGCACGACCAGGGCGTTTCTGCCGTCGCCGAGTTTATAGCGTGTCGCCGTGTCGCCGATGTGCGAAACGTGAATATGTCCGGCTAAAAACACGTCCGCGCCGGTTCGCGTGATTTCCCGAATCGCCGTCTCCGCGTGTCCGACAAGCGCGTCGTCGTCGTAACCTGCCGGCAAATCGAACGGGTGATGCGTAACGATGATTTTCAGCATTTCGTCGCTCAAATGCTGCATCTTCGACTGCACCGCCGCAACCTGTTCATCGTTGACGCGCCCGTCTTTGATCGTCAGCGAACGCGCCGTGTTGATTCCGATAACGGCGATTTCCGCGTCGGCGAAAAACGGCTGTAAATCATCGGTGATGTATTTTTTATATTTATCGAGCGGATGCAGAAACCGGCTGTAAACATTGTGCAGCGGAATATCGTGGTTGCCCGGCACGACGATTTGCGGCGACGGCAAAGCATCTAAAAACGCCCGCGCTTCGGCAAATTCCGCCGACTTTGCCCGCTGCGTCAAATCGCCCGACACCACCGTCAGATGCGGCTCGATTGCGCCGATGACTTCCTTCAAACGCTCGACGATTTCATAATCAACTTTGCCGAAATGAATGTCGGAGATATGAACGATGGTTCGCATAATTCTTTTGGTTTCTGGTTTCTGGTTTCTGGTTTCTGGTTTCTGGTTGGAAGAAATTTGAGTGATTGAGAAACTAGAAACCTGAAACCAGAAACCTACTCCGGCACGATGACGCGCAACGCTTTCGGGTGAATTTTGTAATGCAGCGGCGTGGCGAGCGTTTCGACTTCGCCGTCAAAGGCGACCAGCATTTTCTTTTTGCGCGTTTCAAACGTGATTTCTTCGACTTTGATTTCCTCGAAATCGTGCGTTTGCCGCAGTCTGCCGAAAACGGTGCGGGCGATCAGCAGAAACAAACCTTTGCGCCCACTGCGGTGCAGAAAATAAACGCTCAGTTTTCCGTCGTCCAAAACGGCGCGTCTGCCGATATTGAGAAAATCCATTTCGTATTCGCCGTTGCCGACGAAAACGAACGGCGTTCGGACGATTCGTTCGCCGGTTTCGTTCTTTAACTTAACGACGAAAAACGGCGAACGCCGCAGCATTTTCAACGCCGCCCAAAACGCCGAACGCCATTTGCCGCGTCCCAATTGCTGCTGTTTTTCACGCCGTTTGACGATGTTCGGATACAGTCCGATGCTCGAATTATTAACGAAAATCCGTCCGTTGACTTCGCCGGCATCAATTTGTTTGGTGTGTTTGGCGGCGATAATTTTGACGGCTTCCGACAAATCCGGCGGTATTCCTAAATCTTTCGAGAAATTATTGAGCGTCCCCAACGGCAGGACACCGAGAGTTTTATCGGTTTTGAAAATCACCGATGCGACCGCGCTGACCGTTCCGTCGCCGCCGCCCGCGACGATTATTTGCGCGTCGCCCGCAGCGGCTTTTTTCGCCAATTCAATAATGTCCGCGCCGCCTTTGGCAAGCCGGATATTCGCCGCCGCGCCATTTTCGGCAAACAATTCGGCTAGTTTTTTTTCAATCGCTGCTGATTCGACGCTGCCCGAACCGGCGTTGACGATAACTTCAATCAATATCGGCATTTTGCTGTTCTGAAGCCAATCATTCCGAACACTCTTAAATTCAGAATGCGCGACCGTCACATTCCCTTGTAATTCGGACCGCCGCCGCCTTCGGGTGTCACCCAGTTGATGATTTGATACGGGTCCATCACGTCGCAGGTTTTGCAGTGAACGCAGTTGGAAAAATTGACTTTGATCTCGCGCCGTCCGGTTTTGGCGTTCTCTTCCATCTCATAAACCGCCGCCGGACAAAACCTCTGACACGGATTGCCGTATTCTTCGGCACAGCGCGACGCGCAGATTTCCGTGTCGAGAATGTGCAGGTGCGACGGCTGATCTTCGGCGTGTGAAACCGCGCCGTGATAAACGTCCGTTATTTTGTCGAAAGTCAGTTGATTGTCGAACTTCAAATCGGGATAACGCTGCTTCATCGAATCGCCGTCGTAGTTATAATCTTCGAGTTTTTTGATGCGTTCGTGTCCGGCGACGTGATGTTCCATCGGCATAAATCCCCACGAATAACCGCCGGTGATAAACTGCAAACCGCCGTTAATCAGTGCCGACCAGCGACCCGACTGGAAGGAAGCGTGAAAGTTTCTGACCGCGTAAAGCTCGTTATAAATCCAGCTCGCGTTAATTTTGTCCGTGAATTTCTCCAGCGACTTCGACGTGAAATCCCGGTGCGAAAAAGCGTGAACAATCGTTTCCGCCGCCAGCATTCCCGACTTCATCGCCGTATGAATTCCTTTAATGCGCTGCCCGTTCAAAAACGAAGCGCAGTCGCCGACCAGCAAAACGCCGTCCGCGAAAAGTTTCGGCATCGTGTGCCAACCGCCCGCGTTGATGGTTTTCGCGCCGTATTTCAGCATTTTGCCGCCCGCCAGAATCTCGGCGATTTTCGGATGCGTTTTAAACTTTTGAAACTCGGCGTGCGGGTCAATCAGCGGATCGAGATAATCCAAGCCGGTGACGTAACCGATGCTGATGATGTTGTTCTTCATCCCGTAAATCCAGCCGCCGCCGTAAGTTTTCGCGTCCGACGGAAAACCCAAAGTGTGAACGACGCGACCTTCTTCAAAATTCCCGGCGGGCAGTTCCCACAATTCCTTCACGCCAAGGGAAAAAACCTGCGGTTCGCTGTGTTCGTTCAAACCTAATCTTTGCGTTAATTGTTTGGCGAGCGAGCCGCGCGAGCCTTCGCCGAGAACGGTGATTTTCGCCAGCAGGTCAACGCCCGCCTCATAATTCCCTTTTTCCTCGCCGTCTTTGCCGATGCCTTTGTCGCCGGTGCGAACGCCGATCACCGCGTCGTTTTCGTCGTAAATAATTTCCGCGCCGGGAAATTCGGGAAAGATATTAATTCCCGCTTCCTCGCATTTTTCGCCGAGCCATTCGCACATTTTGCTCAGTGAAATAATATATTTGCCGTGATTTTGAAGCGGCGGCGGCGTGATCGGCGAAGCCAGCGCGCGTTTTTCGGTCAGATACCAGAACGCATCGCTCTCGACGGTCGAGTCAACCGGACAGCCTTGTTCTAAGAAGTCCGGCATCAATTCACGCAGCGCAATCGGGTCAATCACCGCGCCCGACAAAATATGCGCTCCGACGAACGAGCCTTTTTCGATAATCCCGATTTCGAGTTCGCCGATTTCTTTGCCCGCTTTTCTGCCGAGTGCGACGAGTTCGTCGTGTTCCTTCACCGCATTTTTCAAATGCAGAGCCGCCGCCAGATTCGCCGGTCCCGCACCGACGAAAACCACGTCCATTTCTAGTTGTTCGCGTTCAATCATATTTGTTTTAGATAAAATGAATAGCCGTTCAGTTGTCATAAATATAACAAAGTATTGTAGAATTCTCTAGTGCCGAGTAACCAAAGCCTTTGGAATTCTCGTCCTCGTTCAGAGTCCACGCTTGAGCGTGTTTCCGCTGCGCTTCGCTGGCGGAAGAACAAACTGAAGTTTGGACTCTGAACGAAAAAAGCAATTTAATTATCGAAATTTCGATTAAAAAAGCACAATCGAATTTTTGACAAAGATAATCTATTCGGCGAGGTATGACGCTCGTTTCAAAACAGAAATTGTTTTCACCATTGAGATTAAGCGTGTTTTTGTGCGCGATGCTGTTTTTCAACCAAAGCTGCCGGCAGAACACGAGGTTTTATCCGGCTCAAAACAACGAAATGCCGGGCAAAATTCTCTGGGCGTGGGAACGCTCCGAAGATTTGCGATTTTTGGACGCGAATAAATTCGGAGTCGCGTTTTTGGCGCAGACATTGACGCTGAAAAATGCCGAAGTGATTCTTAATTCGCGTCGTCAGTCTCTACAAATCGCGCCGAACGCTTATCTGATCGCCGTGACGCGCATCGAAACCGATAAAAAAAACGCGAACCAATCGGGGTTGTCCGAAAATCAAAAAGAAAAAGTTGTTTCTTTGATCGTAAGGACGTTAGAATTACCGAACGTCAAAGCCGTCCAGATTGATTTTGACGCGACGGTTTCCGAAAGAGATTTTTATCGCCGTGTCATCGTCGAATTGAAAAAACAATTGCCCGCAAACACGCCTTTGACGATGACGGCGTTGGCTTCGTGGTGTGTCGGCGATGCGTGGTTCAGTGATTTTCCGGTTGACGAAGCCGTGCCGATGGCGTTTGAAATGGGCGCGGACGACAAGGCGATTCGTGATTTTCTGACGCATGAAAAAGACTGGCGCGAACCGCTCTGTCGCGGCAGTTACGGCATCGCCGTTGACGAACCGCTGAAAGCGAAATTTCAACCGAACCGGCGTTTTTTCTACTTCAAATCGAAGGCGTGGGAAAAAGCCGATACGGAAAAACTCAAATAATCGGAGCTGATTGACAACATGAAACCGACCCGGAGAATAGCTTTTGACATAAATTTTTCCTGATGGTTTTGAGGTAGGGTTTGCTGACCGAATTCAGATTGGTGTTGCTAAACATTCGCAAATAATGTTTAGCAATACTTTTAATTTGCTGTTGCCGAATGTCGCGGCATAGTTTTAAAACTCGTTTTTGCTGATACTATTTTGATTTTGCCGGCGCGAGATACATTATGTGTTACCGATTGACGAGTCGGCGAATTGAATTTATGAATAATTTCAAGCGCGGCATTTGAAGGTCAAATCAGGACGTGTGATCGTGAACGATTTTCCAGCCGTCTTTGAATTTGCGGAAAATTAGCGTGAATTTTCCCTTTGGATTATCTTTCTCTCGCGTCAGCGACCAACTGCCCAAGACGACCGCCGCGTCTTTTGACAAAACATTAAATGCTAACCCGGAAAACGTCAAAACGCCCATTTTCGTTTTGGAATCGTAATTCTTTTTGTAACGGTCGAGCGCGGCTTGCCAGCCCTGCGAAACATTGTCGCCGGAGACGAATTTCATCTCTTCGGATTTCCAGTAACCCTGCATAAAACCTTCGATGTTGCCTGCGTTCCACGCTAAAACCTGCGCGTTCATCACCGATTGAATCGCGGCGGAAATCTTCGCGTCCCTTGACTGCGCGGTAATGCTCGTCGAAAACAAAAAAACAAACGAAAAAAGAAATAGGAAATTTTTCATAATTGATGTAACTTAACAGAGAATCACCGGCGGGCAAACCGCGCTTGACGGTTTGGAACGATGAAACAGGAAGGTATCATTTATAGTTACGCGCAAGCATTGATTTTTTGGGGAAAAGCGTCGCTGCTGCGCTTCAGGCGCGGATTTTTAAATCTTTCCGACAAAAAAATTCGTCGGTTTCCTTTCGCCGGCAATCTCGCTGACAAAGCCGTTATCGCCGGATCGAAAACGCCGCTGTGGGCGGAAAGCGCGGCGGAAGAACAATTTTTATCGGCGGGTAAAGTTCATAATCTGCGGCTCGCGGTTAAAAAGTTGAACGGTTTGGAAATTCCGGCGAACGAAGTTTTCAGCTTTTGGAAACATCTCGGTCGGACAAATAAGTCGAAAGGTTACGCTGCCGGACGCGAACTGCGCGAAGGCTGTCTGATTCCGAGCGTCGGCGGCGGTTTGTGTGAACTTTCAAACGCGCTTTACGACGCGGCTTTGAAAGCGGATTACGAAATCGTCGAACGTCACGCGCACTCGCAAATCGTCGCCGGTTCGCTCGCCGAACAAGGGCGCGACGCGACGGTTTTTTGGAATTATATTGATCTTCGTTTCAAATCGCCGACGGCTTTTCGGATTGAAGCGAAACTCGATAAAGATTACTTAACCGTCAAATTCAAAAGCCAGAATAAAGACTCAAAATTGTCCCAACTCGCGCCGGATGAAACGGGCGAAATCCAAAATTCGAAATCTAAACTCCGAATCACGAACTCCTGCGCGGCGTGCGGCGCGGGCGATTGTTTTCGCAGTTTGAAGCCGGAGACGAATCTGAATTTCGGGCGCACGGCTTTTCTGGTTGACGAATTTTCAACGGAGATTGATCAATACCTCCAAAAAACGCGCATTGCCAAAGATGTTTTATTTGTTCCGCTCGACGGCAAGCGTTTTCGGAAAGCGAATTACGCTTGGAATTTACGAGGATACGCCGAAACAAAGCAGAGTTTGCTGATAACATTCGAGCGTTCTTACAAATCGCGCCGACTCGCCGCGCAAGGCGCATCGCGGCAATTAAATTTGCTGGCGATGTATCGAAAACTCGCGGAAGGTTACGCGAAATCTTTGAAGTATGACGCGACGCATTTAGTCGTTCAGCAGAATTTGCTGCCGTTTCTGTGGCAGTCAGGCGTTTTGGGCGGGCGCAGTTTTGATGTTTTGATGACGAGTCTGCCGTTGGAAAAATTACAGAAAACATTAGATTTCGCCGCCGCGCTTCACAAAGAAAGCACCACGCTCGGCGACTTTCGCGTCGATGAAAAGCTGATCGAGGCGGAAACCGAAGCCTTACAAAACGCCGGTCGAATCATCACGCCGCACACGGCAATCGCCGCGCTTTTTCCGCATCGGGCGACGATTTTAGATTGGAAATTGCCGCCCGCCAAAGAAATCATCAAACGACGAACCGAAAAATTCACCGTCGTTTTCCCCGCTTCGACCGTCGGGCGCAAAGGCTGCTTTGAGTTGCGCGAAGCGATGAACGGATTGGATGTAAAGCTCATCGGATTAGGCGCAGAACTCGAAGGCACGGATTTTTGGCGCGGATTCGATTTTCAAAAAGGCGGCGATGATTGGCTGGAAACGGCGGATTTAGTCGTTCTGCCGGCTTTCGTCGAACACAAACCGCGCCGCCTGCTGCAAGCCGCCGCCAATAAAATTCCCGTTATCGCTTCAAAAAACTGCGGTCTCGAAACACTCGAAACGGTCGAAACGGTCGAAGCCGGAGATGCGGAAAATCTGCGTTCAGCAATCCGTGAAGTATTGTCGAAGAAAGATATTTCCGCCGCCGCAGACAACTAAATCAAAACTCGCCGCACCAATAGACAAGAGTTTCATCGGAAAATCAAAACACTTTTCAGGAGAATTATGAAGTTTATTTTCTTAATCTCACTCTGTCTTCTCCTTGGTTTGAGCGTCGCCGGACAAACTGATAATGATAAAAAACCGGCAGACGGCATCGCAGAGATTTCTCTGGCGCGGGACGACGGCAAAGGTAAAGTCGGTGAAACAACCGAAAAATTCCTGACAACCGACATTCCGATTCACTTTCTCATTCAACTCGACTCGGACCGAGCCGTTACCGTCAAAATGAATTTAATCGCCGTCAAAGCCGCCGGATTGAAGCCCGAAACCAAAAGCGTCAACGTCAGTTTCACGACCGATGGAACGCAGAATCAAGTGAATTTCGATGCTTCGCCGAACGGCGTTTGGGCGGCTGGAAACTACCGCGCCGATATTTACATCAACGGCAAACTCGCCCGAAGCCGCATCTTCGACATCGAAAAATCGCCGAACGAGGTCGAGAAAAAAACCGTTTTGCCAACCAGAACTTTCGCGCCACGCAAAAGAACGCGAACAAATTAGACGAATCGCGCCAACTGCACGATTATCAAACATTACCGGAGTTTATTGCGCGGCGGGTTTGTCCGGCAAAACTCTGTCTCTCAATAAAAACGCCGTTGGCACATCGGTTGCTGTAAACGAATCATAAATTTACAGGAGAACAATTATGGGTGATAAAACAGTAACTAAAGTTGATTCCGATTTCTCGCCGACCGGCGCGATGGGGCAAAAATATCTGGCTTCGGGTGTCAGCGTAGCGATGCGTTTGTGGGAAAACGTCAAAGCGGCAGATTCGGACGAAAAACACAAACGGGATTACGAAACGGTCGGTTACGTCATCGAAGGAAAAGCCGAACTGCATCTGGAGGGTCAAACGGTGTTGCTCGAAAAAGGCGATTCGTGGGTCGTTCCGAAAGGCGCGAAACACAGCTATAAAATCCTCGAAAAATTTACCGCCGTCGAAGCCACGCATCCGCCCGCCCACGCGCACGGACGCGACGAAGAATAACGGTTTTCACATTGTGGAAAACTTTTCAAAGGCCTTGCCGAAGCAAATCGGCGAGGCTTTTGCTTTTTATAGATTGGATGAACGTGCGTTGTACTTGTGCTTTTCTCGCGGCGATGCGGCAGAAAAGTCCGATTGGCGATTTGATTGAATTTGTCAGCAAACTGGCGAAATAATAAAAATATGAATCAACAAACAGTTACGGCAATTTATCAAAACGGCGTTCTGCGTCCGCTCGGTTCGCTTGATTTGCCCGAAAATTCGGAGGTTGAACTGAGCGTAAAAATTATTGAAAACAAACAAGGTTCGCGGGCGGCAGTTGCCGAACTACTCATTCAAAAAGGTTTGAGCCGTCGAAAGAAAGCGACCGAACCGAAACAAAATCTTTCACCTGAAGAAAGAGAACAGCTCGCTAAGATTTTTTCCGCACCACAAACGCTCGGTGAGATCATCAGCGAAGACCGCGAGGAAAGATTTTAATAGCGACATATTTTGCCGACAGCAGCGGCTTAGAGCAAATTCGGATTGAATGTATGGCAGACTAAAGTCTGCCACCGCCGTCGAGAGTCGGGTCTGTGCGAGGCGGCAGACTGAAGTCTGCCATACACTGATTAGCAATCTGCTCTAGTTAAACGCCACGTTTTGGAAGCCGGCAGCCGTTGGTTTTCACAAATCGCCGACGCGCAATCGGGCAACACGATTATCATTTCACGACTGAGTATTTCGGAAGTTTTTAGCGCGTTATAATCGTCGCCGGCGTGAGCTGAGTTTAAATCAAGCCGATTACTTTAAAGTTGCTCAGGATTTTGAAGATTATTGCCGGATGCAATACCAAATTATCGAAATCACTGAAGAAATCACCGAAAAATCCAGAGAGCTTTTAGAAAAGTATCAGTTGCGGGCAAGCGACGCGATTCAGTTAGCTTCAGCCTTTTTGACGAATGAAAACTTGAAACAAGCAAACTTCTCGGAACTGATTTTTCTCGCTTCAGACCAAAAACTTTTTGACGCGGCAATCGCCGAAAATATAAAAAACGATAAC
>JAYVKL010000196.1:0-26025 GCA_043768465.1 Pyrinomonadaceae bacterium | reverse complement strand
TTGCGGTGGATGATTCGCACGGGATTATGAACGATTGCCGGGAACCTTGGCGGGACAGCATTTTCCGGCATTCGCCGTGCTGATGCTCAAACGATTCGCCGATCTGATGGCTTGAAGTTCATAACAGGCTCTAGCCGTAGCAAAAGCGTATTATGCGAAATTCGGCTTGACCGACGAAAAAATAATCAGGCAATTCACCTTATTTGCCAATCAATTTCGCTCAAAGTCGGAGCAACGTGAAAGCGAACTGCTTGCCGAAGCCGCTAATTTCAGGAGTCAGCCCGAATTTATAAAGTTTGTTGACAGCAACTCGAGTCCGACTAAAACAAATATCGCAGTCAAAAAGTGGTTTATCGGCAGAGTTCAGTCATTCGGCATCTCTCTTGATGTTGATTACGGCAACGGCGATGTCAAAGTTGTCGCCTCGAATCCGATTCCGATGATTGTTAAAAGTGAAATGATGCGCGGCGACATTGTTTTAGTTGATGGGGCAAGCGGACTTTCTAATATCATCAAATTGGGAACTTGGTCGCAATTTAGCCACGCCGCCATATATGACGGATACGAAAGAATATATGAAGCTGTGGGCGGCGGAGTAGAAGGAAATGACTTACAAAGAGATATAGATTTGCTTCCGCTAACAGCTGTGCTTCGTCCAGTAAACTACAATCCGGCAGCGGCGGATAACGCTGTTAATTACGCCAGAAAAAATGCCGGTGAACTCGGCGGCATAAAAAGAGGGTATGACATTCCGGGGCAATTAGTTCCGGCATTTCGTGGAAGGCAGCAATAATTATTACCCCTCTGCTGGCTTTTAAGATAGGCGAAGCTACAAAAACCGCAATTACCGGAAATGACGATGCTTTTTTCTGCTCGGAGATGGTTACACAGGCATACAAGCAGACCGGAACTCTCATTCTTGCGATAAAACCCCAAGATACAGTGCCGGGCGCGATCTATTATTCGACCAATCTCACCAGAGTCGGTTACTTGAAGTATCTGAATTAAGGAGCTGAAATGATTAAAAGTTGGGTCATATTGATAAGTTTTTCTGCCTTCTTGTTGACTGATTGCGGCGGAGACAAAGGCAATCAATCGAAACAAACATCTATTGAATCATTTTTCGATATGAGAGTTTCCGCTTATAAAGAGCTTGAAGTAATTCCCGAATGACGGGAAGTGAAACTTTTGAAGAAAATAAAATCCGGTCGTTCGGGAACCTATCAACGACGACTGCTTATCAAAACAGCCGATCAGCAGTATTGGAATGTCAATCCCGAAGAATACCGAAAAACAAAGGATCTGAAGCATTGGAATGAGAATCCGCCCGAATTTATCGAAAATTCGCCGGGACAACAGGTTAAAATCGAGGTTGAGTTGATTGACGAAGCAGGCGAAGTATTCAGACTTATTCCTGAATCGGGTTCAGTCGGTGAAATTTCTTTTGGTTATGACTTTTCCCTTAAGGGCAAAGAATTTCCGCCCGACCATTTTTCACGGAATTGAGAATAAGAAGCAGTATTCCATTTAAAGCGTCAGAAATTTTGTGGACGCAGGATAATTATTAACGTCATTATATCCGGTATTGGTAAACTTTAGGTTTATTTCACAACTCCTACCTTCCGCTTCGCGCCGTCACCAATCGCAGTGCCTGTTTTCGCACCGCGTCAGAGACGTTGCGGTTTTTCGTCAAATTCTGCAAATCTCTGAGCTGAAGGCGAGTCAGAATACTGATGATATTTGCCATCGGCGTGCGCGGATTCTGCGCGAGTTTGTGGACAATCGTATAATTTCGCGCCCAACTGCGGTTAATGGCGATTTGGCGCAGAACGTCTTCCGGGACTGACCGCATCGAGGCGATTTTTTCGACTTCCTGCTCGGTGATTTTGGCGTTGCCGATAACGGCGTTGGTGACGATGCGGTTCGGGTCGCGGATCAGAATGTTGCGGGCTTCGCGGTCGCCTTTCGCCGCTAATTTCACGCGGTCTTTCAAACCCATTTTCAGAATGCGGTTAATCATCGAAACGCGGTCGCCGGAGATTTCGTCGTCTTCGGCGCGCAGTTCGCCGAGTATTTTATTGACGATTGATTCGCGCTGTTCGGCGGTTTCCTCGTAAAGCTCCTCAATGTATTCGGAAAAAAGCCAGCCGTCGTCGGTTTCGCCGTCCTGAACTTCGATGTGTTCGGCGAGCAGAATCGCGTCCTCAAAACTCAAACCGGATTTTGAAGCATTCTCCTGTAAACCGGCGGCAAAATCCGACTGCTCGATAAATTCGGCGGCGGCGGCTCTGCCCTGAGCGCGAAGCTCGTCGGCGATTTGTTTGGCTCCGCGTTCCTTTTGGAAAAATTCGCGTTTCGTTTCCGAAGCGCGGCGTTCGGCTTCCGCCGTCCGGTATGGATTGGCGATGATCGCGTCAATAATCGGCGGCGCGGCAATCAATAATTGCTGATTAAACGAAATGACTTCGAGCAGTTCGCCGCTGGAAGTTTCCCGCGCAAATTTGATAATCGCCGCCGGAGGAGTTTTCGGATTGCCCAAAATCGCTTCGTGAATCTGTTTTGGCTGGTCTTTCTGGGCGGCGAAATAAGTCAGCACCGACGGCGCGGCTTCGTTCGATTTGAGAAAAATTTTAAGTTCGTCTCCGCTTTGCGAAGCGAGGGTTTCCCGCGCCGTCGCCGCGAGTTCCGCGTCGCTTTGATGGGCGAGCGCGGCGAGAATTTCCAGCAAATCGCCTTGCGGCAGCGGCAGCATTCCACGCGCGGCGGCGACCTGCGCGGGACGCGGCGCGGTTCCGGCGATAATCGCTCGGACGACCGGATTAACGGAAGTTATTTCATCGTTCATAATTTGTCTGGAGATTGAAACTGATTGGAGATTTTTGCTTTAACCGGCGGTTCTGAAATTCATCAGAAGTTTGACTGCCGCTATTGTAACATAAATTTCAACCGGCAAAACCGATTCTTGACACGCGGAAACGCTTCACTTAGTCTTGAAACGGACGAATTAAAACGTCGTTTTCGATAATGTAAACGCTTTGCCGTATATCTGAAATAAATACTATAAAACGAAATGATTAAAAATGAGATAAAAAAACTTATCGCCGATAAAACCGCGTGTATCGGTGTCATCGGTCTCGGCTACGTCGGTTTGCCGTTGATCGTCGAGTTCGCTTTGAAGGATTTCCCGACCGTCGGATTTGAAGTTGACGTGAAAAAGGTTGCCGAATTGAACAAGGGAAACTCGCACATCGTTGACGTGCCTTCGGAAAATGTTCGGAAAATTCTCGGCGCGAAAAAGTTTGCGGCGACGACCGATTTTTCTAAATTAAAAGACTGTGATGTCATCATCATCTGCGTTCCGACACCGCTGCGAAAAACCAAAGACCCCGATATGTCGTATATTTTGGCGGCGGGCGACGAAATCAAAAAATACGCCAGACGCGGGCAACTGGTGATTTTAGAATCAACGACTTATCCGGGAACGACCGATGAAGTTTTGCAGCCGATGATCGAAGAAGCCGGTTTGAAATTGGATGAAGATTTTCTGCTGGCGTTTTCGCCCGAAAGAGTTGATCCCGGCAATCCGCAGTTTCAAACGCACAATATCACGAAAGTCGTCGGCGGAGTCGGCAAAGATTCGACCGAAGTCGCGGCGGAACTTTACGCGCAGATTTGCGACAAAGTTCACGCCGTATCAAGTGCGCGAGTCGCCGAAGCCTGCAAACTTTGGGAAAACACTTTTCGCGCCATCAATATCGGAATGGCGAACGAAATGGCGAAAGTCTGCAACGCTCTCAACATTGACACCTGGGAAGTCGTCCGCGCCGCCGCGACCAAACCGTTCGGTTTTATGGCTTTTTATCCGGGACCGGGAATCGGCGGGCATTGCATCCCGCTCGACCCGCATTATTTGTCGTGGAAAGCGCGTCAGCACGGTTTCGATTCGCAATTTATCACGCTCGCCGAACAGATTAATTCGGGAATGCCGAAATACGTCGTCGAACTCGTCCGCGATGCTTTGAACAGCAATCAGAAAGCGGTCAACGGCTCGAAAGTTTTAATTTTGGGTGTCGCGTATAAGAAAGACATTGACGATATGCGCGAAAGTCCTGCGCTGTCCGTCATTGATTTGCTTCGCGCACAGGGCGCGGATGTCGTCTATCACGATTCGTTCGTGCCGGAAGTGACGTTCGATCACGCTTATACCATCGGCGACGGCGAACCGCTTTTCAATCAGGAGTTGACCGACGATTTACTCGCGTCAGCCGATTGCGCCGTCATCTGCACCGAGCATTCGACGGTTGATTACGGGCGCGTCTGCGAACTTTCCAAAGTCATCATTGACACGCGCAATGCGCTTAAAGAAGAAATGCGCGAGGGCAGCAAGGCGAAAATCGTCAGACTGTAAAATCAGATTTCAAAATTGTATAAAAGCCGCTTTTGAACTTTAGAAATGAGGTTCAGAAGCGGCTTTTATTATTTCAAAAAGGACGATCAGATAAAGTTTTGTGAGCCGAATAAATTAAGTTAAACTGATTTCGAGGTGGAATTATGATTGGAGTTGTAGATTTGGAATCCGTTAAAACTGTTGACGGTCAAAACGGCGAGTCGGTCAAAGACACCTGGCTTTTGCGCCTGCCGAAAGATATTTGCGATAAAGAAGGTTTTGCCGAAGGAACGCTCGTCAGTCTGACGATCAAAGACGGCGGAATTCAAAGCACTTTTATTCGTCCGCCGTCAAATGATCTGAAAGAATTTAGTCGTCAAATTCTTGACGAAGACCACGAACTTTACCGGAGGCTCAAAGAAATTGGCGATTAAAAACGCGATTTATTTGGATTTCGACGAAGCGGTTTGGCTGCATTTTGAATTGATGTGGGCTTGGCAGGAAAATCAGATCGGCGTGGACAAACGCGATTTAGTTGAATCGGCTTTAGCACGACCCAGACAGGAGGCGCATTACGCCTCTGCCGATATTGTCCGGCAAGCGGCTACGCTCTGCTTCGGACTGATTAAAAATCATCCGTGGCGCGGCGGAAATAAACGCACTGCCGCGCATCTGATGCGAGTTTTTTTGATGCTGAACGGCTTTAATTTGAAATACGAAATCGAAGAAACGGTGGAAATGGTTTTGGCGGCTGAAGCAAATAGATGGAAAGTTGACGAAGTAGAAAACTGGTTGAGGTCACGGGTCGGACAACCGTAAAATTATGCTCAAAATTTTGAACATCGTCGGCGCGCGTCCGAATTTTATGAAAATCGCTCCCGTCGTCCGCGAGATGAAACGGCGCGAAAACGATTTTCAACCGCTGATCGTTCACACCGGACAGCATTACGACCAGGCGATGTCCGATTCGTTTTTTACCGATTTGGGAATTCCCGAACCCGATTATCATCTGGAAGTCGGTTCGCACTCGCACGCGATTCAGACGGCGCGAATTATGACGGCGTTCGAGCCGATTATTTTAGAGGAAAAGCCCGACTGGGTTTTAGTCGTCGGCGATGTTAACTCAACGATTGCCTGCGCTCTGGTTTGCGCGAAACTCAGTGTCAAGATCGCGCACGTCGAAGCCGGTTTGCGTTCCCGCGACCGCACGATGCCCGAAGAAATCAACCGCATTTTAACCGACGCGATTTCGGATTTACTCCTGACGACTTCCGAAGACGCGGACGAAAATCTAAAAGCGGAAGGCGTGGCGGCGGACAAAATAAAATTCGTCGGCAATGTGATGATTGACTCGCTTTTCTATAATTTGGAAAAGGCGAAACAGTTGAAAGTTTGTGAAAATCTAGGTTTGGCGGACAAAGATTATGCCGTTTTAACGCTGCATCGCCCGTCAAATGTTGACGAAAAAGAGATTTTCGGCGGCTTGCTCGAAGCTGTAATTTCGATCTCCGAAAAATTGCCCGTCGTTTTTCCCGCGCATCCGCGAACGAAGGCGAGCATCGAGAGATTCGGATTCGCTGAACAAATCGAAAATTCAAACATTCGCCTGATCGAACCGCTCGGCTATCTCGATTTTATGAATTTATATTCAAGCGCGAAACTCGTTTTGACCGATTCGGGCGGCTTGCAGGAAGAAACTACGGCGTTAGCGATTCCGTGCCTAACTCTGCGGGAAAACACCGAACGCCCGATTACGATTTCGCACGGCACGAACATTTTAGTCGGCACGAATCCGCTGAAAATCAAACAAAGCGCGTCTGAAATTCTCAACCAAACACCATCTCCAAACAAAAAAATTCCGCCGCTGTGGGACGGACACGCGGCGGAACGGATTTGTGATGCTTTGTCAAAGGCAAATTAAGCGGCTTGATAAATAAGCGGGCGAAATCGCGGTTCGGGAATCGGTTTTCCGTTCGCTTCGGCGGCTTCGAGCCACACTTTTTTCGCCTGCAAAACTTCGCGCAACGCTTCTTCAGGAGTTTCGCCGAAAGCCGAACAACTTTTCAAATCTGGAATATCGGCAATATAGCCGCCATCGTCGTCGCTGTAAAATAAATTAACGTGGTAATCCTTCATCGTTAGTCCTCCATTTGGAGATTGTATCTTTCGATAAGCTGCAGCATCTGTTTGACTTGATAAGCTATGGCTTTCCCTTTATGATTTTGCAGATTAACTAATTCGGGAAAGTCGGCGCAAATGAAAATATGATGACTGCCGCTAATGCGGTCAAGGCGAAAGCCGAACGCTTTGGCAATCGTTACCGCGTCCGAAAAACTGATGTTTTTTGAGCCGGCAAGCAATTTCTTGAGCAGTTTGGCTTTCTTCATTTTCAAACATTATTTCGGCTCGCTTTTCTCCATCGGATAATTCGCCGTTTTCCAAGCGTTCGTTCCGCCCAATAATGCAAACGCATCTCCGACACCTTTCTCTTTCAGTTTAGTGACCAGACCGGCACTAGTATGTTCGGACGGTCAGGAACAATAGGCGATGATTTTCTTGTTCTTCGGAAGCTCTTTGTATCGGGCTTCGTCGGCGTTTAGTGGAATGTTGATCGAGCCTTTGACGTGTTCGTTTTTGTAAGAGGCTTCGTCCCGCGTGTCCACGAAAATCGCGTTGCCTGCGTCAAAGTCTTTTTTCGCGTCCGCCAAAGTGATGCGCGGCGCGTCGTCCGTCAGCGCGTGTTCGTCCGCTTTCGGCGCTGAATTGTTCGGCAACGCTCTATTAGCATTGTTCGCCGTCATATTTGCCGTCGAAGCCGTCTGACACGCCGTTATCACGAACAGCGCAATCGTCAGCAACGCCGACAGCGATAAAATTTTCTTCATAAAATACCTCCAATTTTAATTGATAACTGATAATGAATAATTAAGAAGCTTATAAATTGTCCATTATTCATTATCAGTTATCAATTAATTATTAACAATCGTCGGCGACCCGTTTGCCACCGCCGTCGGATATTTGCCGTTCCAGCACGCGACGCAAACCGCATCGCCTTCAAAACCGATGGCTTTCAACATTCCTTCCATCGAAAGATAGCCGAGAGAATCGGCTTCGATATAATTGCGAACTTCGTCAACCGACATTTGCGCGGCGATCAAATCGGCTTTGCGCGGCGTGTCCACGCCGTAATAACACGGCGAAACCGTCGGCGGACACGAAATCCGCAGGTGAACTTCTTTTGCGCCCGCTTCCCTGACCATCTGCACGATTTTTTTGCTCGTGGTGCCGCGCACAATCGAATCGTCAACTAAAATTATTCGTCTGCCGTTGATCAAATCCTTGATCGGATTCAGTTTCAAACGAACGCCGAAAGAACGGATGCTTTGCGACGGCTCGATAAAAGTCCGCCCGACGTAATGATTGCGGATAATCGCGTGGCGAAAATTGATGCCCGACTGTCGAGCATAACCGACCGCCGCCGCGACACCCGAATCGGGAACGGGAACGACGAGCGCGTTTTCATCAGCGTTTTCAAGCGGATGTTCGACGGCGAGTTGTTTGCCCATATTGTGCCTTGATTGATTGACCGAACGCCCGAAAATTATCGAATCGGGGCGCGAAAAATAAACGTGTTCAAACGTGCAGACCGAAAGTTTTTTCGCCTCCAGCGGATACGACGAATGAACGCCGTTCTCGTCAATCACCAGCATCTCGCCCGCTTTTATTTCGCGGACGTATTCGGCATCAATCAAATCGAACGCGCAGGTTTCCGACGCGACGCACCACGAACCATTTAGTTTGCCCAAACTCAACGGGCGAAAGCCGCGCGGATCGCGCACGGCGATTAAAGATTTCGGCGTTAAAAAAAGCAGGGAAAACGCGCCTTCGGTCTCGCGTAAAACCTTCTCAATCGCTTCGGTGACATTCGCCGCCTCGCAGCGGGCGATGGAATGCAGAATCGTTTCCGTGTCGGAAGTCGAAGAAAAAATCGCGCCCGATTTCTCCAATTCGGCGCGTTTCTGATTGGCAAACGGCAGATTTCCGTTATGACAAATTGCGATTTGTCCGTGCTGGCAAGTTACCGAAAACGGTTGAACTTCCTTGATCGTATTTTTCCCGGCAGTCGAATAGCGCGTGTGTCCGATGGCACTTTTCCCTATTAATTCCCTCAAAACGCTTTCGCTCAAGACATCGGCGACCAGACCTTGCGAGCGAAACTGATGCAAATCCGCGCCATCGCTGGAAACGATTCCGCACGCTTCCTGCCCGCGATGCTGCAACGCAAATAATCCCAACTGCGTCAGCGTCGAGGCTTCCCGATGTCCGAAGATACCGAACACGCCGCACTCGTCGTGAAATTTGTCTAATGCGAAATCCATTTTAAATATAGATGATTTGGTTTTTCATTTCGTCCGCCGTGAAGTCGTTCAGTTTTTCCGCCAATCTTTCGGCAATGTTGCCGGGCAATCGTTGAACAGCAATGATTATTCCATACTGAGTTCGATTTTCGGCAAAACACTTTTGCGCTAATCGCTCAAAATCAATTCGATTATAAGTGACAATCGCCAATTTCCGATTTACGGCGTAGTCAAGCTGCTCAGGATCGCTTTTTCCCTTTCGTCCGACATCGTTTGGTGGTTATACCTTCAAAACTCCGTGAATGAACCAAGTCCGCAATTAAAATATCAACGTCTTCGTCCAGATAAAGACGCGCGTAAAGTTCGCTCACGATTTTTTCTTCGGCTGGTAAATCAGTTCGTCGGGAATCCGGTTGCGCTCGATATAATCATCAATCTGCGCTTGATTATCATAGTAATAACTCATCGCCTCGTGAATTTGGGCGAGAGTCAAATGCGGTAATCCGCGCACCATTTCTTCGGGCGTGTAACCCAAACGCCATTTCTCAACTATCGAGCGAACCGGCGTTCGAGTGCCGACGATAATCGGTTCGCCGCTTAAAATTCCTTCTTTCGTCGTAATGTAGCGATAGGCAATTGCTGTGTTCATAGCATTATTTTAGGATAGTTTTTGATAATTTGATGGAATGGATTTCCAAAGGCAAAGCGCATCCATCGTCAAATTCACAACTTGCTTTGACCGCCAATTCCGCGATTTTTTCAGGTTCATCGAACAAATCGTAAGTTGAAAACAAAGAACCTAACGCATATTCCTCGCCTGAACCGATTGCCCAAAACTTTTCAAATTCATAGACTTCGCGCCGCCAATATATTCCAAAAATCCCGTTTGGATTCGCAATTAAACCCTCAATTTTGCTTGGCTCATAAGTATTATCATTGTCTTCATTGGTGTCAAGAAAGTATTCGTCTTTGAGAATCGGATGAATTTTAAGACACGTCTCAAAAATTTCTTCTTTATTGTCAAAAGAAATATGTTTTTTATGTTTTTCAAGCAGATGTCCGAAAACATTATCGGTTGCAGATGCGCCGACAAGTCCGATGTAAGACTTACCAAAATGATGTATTTTGCTTCGCTTAGAAATGTATGTCGGAGTAACTTTGGTGTTACCGAAACTGTATAAAGTATCTGCCGCAATAACAACTTTGCCCGCTTTTTTGACCACAATAATTGTTGACATAATTTAATTGGCAGGAAGAATACGCCCGCGACATTCGCCGAAGCCGATTCGACGGAAACCCTCGCGTTCGCAAAATCCGCGCATTATGATTTCGTCGCCGTCTTCTAAAAATCTGCGTTCTTCGCCGTTCGGCAGGTTTATCGGTTCTTTGCCGCGCCACGTTAATTCGAGCAGACAGCCGCGTTCGTCTTTGCCTTGACCGGAAACCGTTCCGGTCGCCATCAAATCGCCGGTGTTTAGATTGCAGCCGTTCGAGGCGTGATGCGTCAGCATTTGCCCGATTGTCCAATATAAATCCTTCATATTTGAACGGCTCAATAAAAAAGGTGCTTTGTTTTCGTCGCGCATTTTCGCGGTTTGAATATAAACCTCGAGTTTGATGTCGAAGCCGCCGGACTTTCGATTTGTTTCGCTGTTCAGATAATCTAACGGCTGCGGGTCATCCGCGTCGCGCTCGAACGCCGGAACGCGAAACGGCGCGAGGGCTTCCATCGTCACGACGAACGGCGAAACGGTGGTTGCAAAACTCTTTGCCAGAAAAGGTCCGAGCGGCTGATATTCCCACGCCTGAATGTCTCGCGCCGACCAATCGTTGACGAGACACAGCCCGAAAATATGTTCTTCCGCCGATTCAATCGGGATCGTTTCGCCCATCTGATTTCCTTTGCCGACGAAAAAGCCGACTTCCATTTCGTAGTCGAGATTTTTGCACGGAATATAAACCGGCGGCGCGTCGGCATCCGTGCGATTCTGACCTTTCGGGCGTTTGACATCGGTTCCCGAAACGACGATTGACGAAGCGCGTCCGTGATAGCCGATGGGAATATACTTGTAATTCGGCAGCAGCGGATTATCGGGGCGAAACATCGCGCCAACATTCGCGGCGTGAAATATCGAGCAGTAAAAATCGGTGTAATCACTGATTTTGAAAGCCGGAAAAAATTCGCAGTCAGATATTGGAACAAGACATCTTTGAACCAGTTTGCGAATTTCTTTATCAGCAGTTTCTCCTAAAAGTTCATAGGCGCGTTGACGAAACTCTATAACATCCTCCGAATTGTAATTACTGACAGCAAAATTGAAATTACGCTCATCGTCTGCATAAAGCGGAATTGTTAGACCTTTTTCTTCAAAAAGTTTTGTTTGATAACCGAGACTTAAGTCAAAAACTTGATCGCCGATTGCAATTCCGGTTCTAATCCATTCGCTAGTTTTAGCGCGTCTAAAAACACAAAAAGGCAAATTTTGAATCGGAAAATCCGTGTCGGGCGCGTTGGCTGATTCGATCCAGCTTTTTAAGTTCGGGTCGTGTGTTTCGTTAATCTCAAACATAATGGTAGATGGTAAATGGTGAATTGTGAATTATCAAAACTGCAAATTCACCATTTACCATTTACTATTTACCATTCATTTTAAAAACGGATTGACGCGCGGCTTCTGCCATTCGGCAACCATTCGCTTAAATTCGTTGATTTGTCCTTCAGTGAAAAAATTTTGCGAGATTTTCCAAATGTGTTTCCAATCAATATCAAAATTCAATATCAAAACCTGTAAATCGCGTTCGTAAAAAATGATTTTGTTAAAGTTGCCTTTCTGGTAAAGGTCAATAATCGCGTCGAACCGCATCAAAATCAGTCCGTTGATCGTCGCAATCGGGTATAAACCTTCGGTAAAATCGTAGCGTGTCGTTTCGTGTTTTTTGACGTATTCAAAAAGTGAGTTTGAAGTTTTCAGAAAATCAATGCTCATTCCTTCAAACTTCGTATTCGTAAAGTTTACGTCTTTGTTTGTAACTTCGACGTAGCCGATAATTTTTTCCAATTCCGCGACTGAAATCAAAATATCGAGGTCTTTCGTGTTGCGGTCTTGAATGTAAGCGAGGTAGGCGATGCCGCCGACGATGCAGAAATCAATTTGCAATTCTTCGAGCAGATTCAAAAATTTGATGACCAATTCAGGCAGCATATCGTAATCAATCGGGAAACCGTCGCGCCAATTCTGGATGTTGAAAGCATTCGCGTCGTAGATAGATTGGCAAATCGCCAACTGCTCGGTGCGGGCAGCAAAGGTCGGTTCGATGAACGGATAATTTCGCATCTTTTACCGGTAATTATAACAATTTTAAGCCTTTTAGAGTAGTCCTAATTCCTGCAAATCTTCAATCGGTTCGGTGAACGAACACGAGCCGAACGAGATAATTGAGCGTTCGCGCAAAGCTCTCAACTGCGTCGTGTGCGCGAAGTATTCCTGCCGCCACAAAACGCCGTCGGCGCGGAATTGGAAATTGTCGGCGCGTTCGTCCTTCAAAAGCTCGTGAATCAGTTTCGGTTCATAATTCTGCTGCAAAAAAGCGGCGGCGAGAAAGACGTTGAGAAAACCGTTCATTTTCGCCGTCGGCGCATTTTTTTCATAGGTCAGAGATTTTATAGAGCGCAGCGGATGATGCAGTCCGGCGGTGCATTTGAACGGCACGTTCGCCGCCAGACAAATCCGCATAAAGCGCGTGATTTGCTCGACCGGCGGGAATGCGTCCGGCGTGATTCCGCCCGTGCGAATTTTGGCGCGATGTTTATGAATCGCCAGCGCGATCACCGAATCAGCCAGCTTTTCGTCGAGCGGCAATTCAAAATAAACGGCTAAACCGGCGGGCAGGTGCGCCGCGATGTTTTCGATTTCCGAAACGCTTTGCGCTTTGACTTCGAGCGCGTCGGCGATGGCTTTGCCCGCAAAATTTTCGTTAAATTGCCGGATCGTCTCGACGGTTCGATCAATTTCGTCGCCCGCCAAAACGCTTAATTTCCAAACGTCCGCGCCCGTTTCAAAAAACGTCGCCGCGCTTGCCGCCAACTCGTCGAGCTTTGAAACCGGCACGACGAAACGACCGAGCATCCATTTGTAATTGCTTTTCAAATACGCCGCGTAATTGGCAGCGGCTTCGCCCATCGGCAACTGCGAAGGCGGAAAAAGCCCCGCGTAATCAACGATTTCGGCGAGCAGTGCGCGGACTGATTCGATAGCTTCCACATCTTCCATCAGTTTTTAATTTTACGACAAACCGCCGAAAGATTGTAACAACGCGCCGAAAATTATTCGGATATTTTTCGCGCTTGCTTTTGAACGCCGAATTACGTTATCTTGTGAGGCGTTAAAAGTTTACAAAAGGGTTTCTCATATATTTATCGAATGCGTGTTTTGGGCAGCATTGGTATTTCCGTAAATGACCGGATTTGCTTGAGTTCAATCTTTACTTAGGTTAATCCGGTTTTTTATTTGGCGGATAACGCGGAAAATACGGACAAAACGGAACTCTTCGGACTCGGTTTGGACTCGGCTATGAACAATTTCATTGAATACAAGCCTTCAAATGAAAGTTATTGGCGTTCCATTATATTATTTGGGCAGAATGTCGCTTCTTATAAATTTGCGTTGGCGCAAGCTCTGATCGAAATTTCCTCTAAAGAGAAAATTTTTGTTCGTCTCGATGAATTGGCTGAACCTTATGTTCTTAACATTTTAAAGCATTTACAGGTTACCGATAAACAAAGCACGTCTCGGACGAGTAGATTTCTTGATGCTTGTCGCGCTTTCAATGAAAACGACATAACCCGCGATAAGCTGATCGCGGAAACGGTTCGGCGCGGATTTGCCAATGTGATTGATGCGTTTCACATCGTCAATCAATCGCCAATCCCGACGAAGTTTTTTATAGATGAACGTGCCAGCGCGAACGGCATCAGGATTACTGACGAACTTTTCAAACTTAAAGAAACGCCGCAGTTTGCAAATTTTCCTTTAGAAACCGAAGCGCGTTGGCGTTTGGTTGAAACGGCTTGGTCGGTTGGTGTCAGCGCGAAAATGCTTGAAGTCAAACACGACGAAAAAGCCGAATTAATGTTTATTGAGACACGTGGTAAACATCGAATAAATATCACGTCTTCACGCGACGCGCTGAACGGTTATCAGAAAGGTAAATGTTTTTATTGTTTCGCTGACATTTCGATTGAAAGCCGCTCGGCAGATTTAGCCGAAGTGGATCATTTTTTTCCGCATACCCTCGTCAATGCGAACCTGAACATAAATTTGAACGGTATTTGGAATTTGGTTTTAGCTTGTCAAAATTGCAATCGCGGCGCGGGCGGCAAATCGGCGCGGATTCCGCATTTAAAATACCTCGAACGTCTGCACACGCGCAACAGTTTTTTGATAGACAGTCTTCATCCTTTACGCGAAACTTTGATTCAGCAAACCGGCAATTCTGAAACGGTGCGTCAAAGATTTTTGCAGGAACAATACAATGTTGCGCTCAGCGTTTTACTTCACACTTGGCAGCCGCAATACGAAAATGAAGCCGCATTTTAAGACCGAAACGATAAATTATTATGAATGCTGCGCCGAACGATATGTGAGCGAGACTCTGCATCTTGATCTGCGTGAAATTTATTCGCCGTTTCTCGAACATCTTCCGGCGAAGGCGAAGATTTTAGATGTCGGCTGTGGTTCGGGACGCGACAGCCTTTATTTTCTCGAAAAGGGTTTTGATGTAACGGCGATAGATGCGACGGCGGCAATGTGCCGAATGGCTTCGCAAGTCATCGGGCGCGAAGTCGCGCAGATGCGTTTCGATCAAATAAATTGGCGCGAAACATTTGACGGCGTTTGGTGCTGTGCCGCACTTCTGCACGTTCCGAAATCAGAGATTGAAAAGACGTTTGAAAAATTATTTGACGCTTTGAAAATCGGCGGCGTTCTCTTTATTTCGCTTAAGCAAGGCGTTGGCGAAAAAATCGAAAACGGGCGTTTTTTCGCTTATTATCAATGGGAAGAAATCGAACGAACTTTATCAAAATTTGACCCAGTTGAAATTATAAGATTTTGGCGAACTGGAGATGTGCGCGAGACGAATCAAAAGCAAGTTTGGCTGAATTCAATAGCAACACGAAAATTTTAATTTATGGATAATTTACCGTTTAATTTACACGAGAGATATGGACGCTTAGAGGCTTATGAGATATTCGGAATTGAATATAATCAACAGCAACAGCATTTAAACCTAGGAATGTCGCCGCGACTTCCAGACGGCGGGTATTTTATTTTTATAACTTTAGATAAAGGCAGTTACGATGAATCATATGATTATGATGACCAAATATTTAAAGGTGAACTTTTCACGACGACACGGCGAGGCAGATCAGAAGATCATCCTGATTATGCCAATTTGCGACAGCCAGAAATAAGAAAATCGCTGTTTTTAAGAAACAATAAGAGCGAGGTTAGCTTTATCTATGCTGGCGAATTATCCTACAAATCTCACACACAATTTATAGATAAGACGACCGGAAAACCGCAACAAACTTATGTTTTTAATCTTGACAATCAACTAACAGATGATTTGCTGCAAGAATTAACATTCGGAATGGTAAGAGAAGGAGTTAGACAAAGAAGAGCAATTATTGAAGAAGCACGAACTCGAAAGCCTTCTAATTTTGACGAATTCAAAAAGGCTTTTAGTTATGTTTTGGGTGAAGCCAGTGCTAGAACCGTTATTCCAGCGCATCATAATTATCAAGTTGAACTAAAAAATTATTTAGGAAACAAAAATATTGTGGCTAGATTTGAAGAAAATTTTATAGATGTTCAATTTGAGAACGAAGGCGATAGTTACATCGGCGAAATAAAAGTAACAACTAACATTTCGACCAGCCAGGCTTTTCGTGCAGCTTTAGGACAAGTTTTAGAGTATGCACATCTAAAATTTGATGAAAAGCCAAAAATGATTATGTTTTTAGATTCTCAGCTAGATGAGCAAAGGTTGAATCTTGCATCATCTTTATCTATTGCCGTTGTTATTAAACAAGACCAAAATTTCAGGATTCTGAATCCAGAAACATTTGAAAATTTGTCTTTAATTTTTGAAACATAATCCTTTTTTGTTGTAATTATCCGATCATAATCGCAGCCAAAAACTTGAGTTAGCGACTTCACTCATTTCGCATCAATTTTGAAAACTTTCTGCCGAGCTAAAGTTTTACGCGGCGAGTTTTGATCGCCGCTTTTTGTTTGTGATTTCTTCGCGTCCGTAAATGGCTTCGATTTCGTCAAATGAATATATTTTGCCGCTTTTGTTTGACGAAGGAACGGCGGCGAAATACCACGCGGTTTTGTTTTTCGACCAGCGGAAACGGATATTTTCCGCGCTTTCAAAAGATTTAATTTGGTCTTTGCAGAGATATGTTTCGCCTTCGAGCCACAGCCAGAAACCGCGAATGATGACGGAAACATTTTCGGGCAAAGTAACGGCAAATTCGATGGCTTCGCGGAGCGGTTCAAATCCGGCGGCTGCCTGTTCGCGGCGGTATTCGTTTTCTTCGGCGGGAATGGCGCGGCGCATCGCGTCGGTGTATTCGGCGTTTAATATCTGCATCGTCGCGGTGTCGCCTCCGAGATCGGGATGATGTATTTTTGCTAATTCGCGGTAACGGTTTTTTACGTCTTCGATGGTTCGGCAGTCGAAAAAGAAATTCATTTTTTTATCTCCTTAATTGACGGTTGCGGATATTTCGGATTTTTGGCGGATGGTTTGAAGAGCGTGAATTGCATCGTAAATCTGACGGCAGGCAGTGTTCAAATCTTCCCAATTCGGTCGGTCTTCGGAATTGAGAATGTAACCGGCAAGCTGCAAGTGTGATTCAATTTCGGAAAGTTGTTCAGGCGTTAATTTGTAGTTTTTGATGTTCAACATTTTCTTTTTCTCCGGTGTTTTTTGTGACGTGCGCGGTTTCCGCGCCGCCGATAGGCGAACCCGGCGACGCGCACCGAAACCGACACGCGCCGCCCGTTCGCCGTTTAAATGTTTGCCGGCAATGCCTCTCTGCGGGAAACGGCGGGTTTTCGCAAACCCGCCCGAACAAACGCCGAATGAACCAGCAGCGCGGCGGCGAGATGGTAACAAAAAAAACCTTTCTGACCGCCCGCGCAGAGGCACGACGCGAGCCGCCGCCCGCCCGCGCCGAGCGTAAACAAAACCGGATACGCCGAAAAACCATCCGACGCGGCAACGAAATATTGCCCGGTTTTTTTGCCGATTCTGACCATCGGTTTTTTTGCAATTGCTTTGGCGATTGCCCGGCTGAACGCGGGCGACTGTGTTTTGATTTCGTTCATATTTTCTCCAGAAAATTTTATTTGGTTTTAATATCAAAACCATAGTGAAATAATAGCATTTCAATAGTAAAATTACACGCCGCGAACATATTTATTTTCGTAATACAATGCGCGGAAAAGATAATCTAAACTTATGAAAACAAACGGTTTGCCGCGAAAACGCGAGCGAAGAAACCGCGCGGAGAAACGGACGGGCGCGAACCACCCGCCTTATCAACTGATTTAATTAAAATGTTTGGAGAGTTTGCCGTGTCTCGGCGCGGAGCCGCGACGCGATGCCATTGCCGGAGGAGCGAAACGATTTGCGCTTGATGAGCGAAAGCGACCGCGAAACAAAGCAAAATGTCTGGCGCGAGATAATCAAGCAAACCGGATTTATCAATCAAAAAAGGAAATGGGAGAGATAGCGGCGGGAAAACGGAGCGGAAAAAGTAGCAGAGAATCGGCAGGAAAAACTAAATCTCGATGTGCAGATGTGCGCCGCTCCAGACCTTCTGATTCGTCGGTTTGCGGCGTTCGTCGCGCACGATTAAACCGAAACCGCGACAGATTTTAATAAACGAGTCAATCTCGAATGCCGTTTTGTCGCGCGTCCGCACGTCCACCGCCAAGCCGCGAAAATGTTTGCTGCCGATGTTATGTTTCCCGCCGTTCGTGCTGGTCACAACGAAGTTATGCGCGGCGGCGAGTGCCGATAAATCTTTATGGTCTTTCATTTTTCACCGCCTTTTTTGCGCGACTCTTCCGGGCATTGCAGGAACGCGAAACCGGCGATTGATGCCTGAATCGCCGTCCGAAAAATTTCGACGCTGGTTAAAATCTCGTCGCCTAAATTGAACATCATTGACGCGAGAAACGAAATCGAAACGATTACGAATAATCGAAACCATTTGACACCTTTAAAACTCGTCATAAAAACCCCCTTTATTTTCCTATTAAATTTCTACTGAATTCCTACTGATTTACTTGCAAAATAATATTAACATAACTTATAATGTAATTGCTGATTTATCAGCGATACTAATTCAAAAAAGGAGATTTATTTTTATGACTGGTGCAGACTTTCAAGCAAAGCTCGACGGCATCGTCGTTGATTTGCAAACGGCTGGCAAAGGTCAAACCGTGCAGTTTATTTCGCGCGGAACCAATAACAGTTCAACGGTTTTTCCGCTTTCCTCGACGGCGGGCGGCGTGGTTGACGCGGCGCAGTTGGCGGCAATTCAGGCGTTTCTTGATGGGCTGATGCCGAAAGCGGACGGCTACGAAACCGAACGGGTTCCCGTCACCGCCGCGCTCGCCGTGTTCAAGACGGAACGCGCCGGACATCAGGTTTTGATTGATGCGGCGAGCGTTTCACGCACGGCGTTGAATGTGGCGTTGCTGGCTGACGCGGCGTATCAGACGGCGAAAACCGCGCTCGATACGGCGAGAACTTCGGCGGCTTACGTTTCGGCGGCGGCTAACTACAAAGACCTGAACATCTCGGAAAATTTCGGGAATTTGGGCGACTCGAAAGGCAAATACGTCGGTTAGTTTTTCGCCTTGTTTCGTTTTTTTTCTCCAAGTGGAAAGCCGCGCTCGTCCGAGAGCGCGGCTTTTTTCTTTTCTTTTCTGAGTCCACGCGGTGAAGTCACGTTTCGACGCGCAACGTTCCACCGCGCGTGGGCGAAGAAAGGGAGCGAGCGGTGCATCAAAGCGAGCGACCGCGTTTGCGCCCCGCGCTTGAAACGCTTGAGGCGGCGCATCGCCGCCGAAACGCGCGACGGACGACGTGGACGACGCGAAGCGCGTAACGCGCTACGGCAGATTGGCATAGAAAACCAAAACCTGTAATTTCGCTTTGTGCAGATTTCTATTTTTTTCAATTGCCGCTTTCTGCGCCGCGCTCGTTCCGGCGAGCGTCGTGCGGACGGAAATAAATGTTTGAAAATTGACATCGGCGTTTTGCAGTTCGATTAAACGAACTTTTCTTTGCTCGTCGTTGGTATATTTCAATTTGAGGTTTATTTCAAACCGTTCGTTGAAAATTGCGCCCATCATGACGGCGCGGCGCATCTCTATCTCGTTGTTCGCCTCTTCGACGGCGGCGATGGTATTCGATAGTGAAACCGAATCGTTTTGGATGGCATCGGCGAGCGCGGCGAGCGCATCCTCTAAGCCTGTGATTTGTTTTTCATCGGCTGGCATAATTTTTCATCTCCTTCAAATAATTTTTCAAATTCAAGAGAAACGTAAATTTCTCGTAAATCCGCGTCTCGTCGTCGCGGTGGTTGTTATTGGCAAAACATATTTGCGTGAACGTATCCGCAATCGTCGTTTCGGTTTTTTCTTCAATCAGCCCGAAGCGCGGCGCGTCGCTCGTCGTCGCGCAGTCGCCGGATTCGTTCATCAAGCCGAATGAAATTTTTTCAATCATAGAGTTCTCCTTTTCGCGCAGATGCCGACAGCGCGGCGCGAATCGCGGTTAGTTTGCCGACGAAGCAGTCGAACGAATCGGCGATTAAAACGATGGCTCCGTGTTCGCTCAATTCGTCGTGTTTAGTGCGCTGCTCCGGCGTTGATTTTTTACCGAACATTTTCACCTCGATAAAAATTATTTGCCCGCGAATGATTGCAAATCGGTCGGGCGTTCCGGTTTTACTGCCGCGCATCCAATGACCGGACGGCGTTTGAAACTGCCCGCACTGCAAGCGATCATTGTAGATTCCGCGATTGTCCAGCCATTCGGCAATCATCGCCGACAGCGGCGTTTCCCGAATCGTCAAAGGCTGCGGTTTGGCGGCGGCGAACAGACCGCCCGACAGATTATTGTTTCTCGACATTTTTTTTACCTCAAAACATAGACCTTTGCGGCTGATGTTTTTTAAGTTCGTCGTTTAGGAAAATTTCGACGGCTTCCAAAATCAAAACGCGCAAATCAGCAGCTTCCCGTCTGAGTTTGCCGTTCTCAATCCAGCGTGGGTAAACGCCTTTTCTCATTCCGATTTCGCGCTTTATTTCGTCCGTCATCTCTTCGAGTGTGATTTGCTGTGTGAAATGCTTTTCATTATTCATCGTTTTCTCCTTTTATTTCCGGTTCCAAGCCGGTTGATTTGCCGCGCTCATTCGCACAATGCCGGCAGGCGCGATGTCCTTTGCCGTCCGTATCGCTCAGTTTCGCGCCGAAGCAAACGACGCACGGAACATCTGAAAATTTGAACGGTTCGCCGAAGATTTTGCGGTCAACGTCGGTTTGCCGTTCGGGATAAAGCGTCTGCATAACAAATGCGTCGGCACTTCCGCTTTTTAATAAACTGTTGGCGAGTCCTCGCGGATTCTTCACGTTCTGTCCGTTTGAAATTTCCGATTCAACGTATTTCAAAATCTCGGCGATTGAAAAACTCGAACGATTTTTTTGAACGGTCGCCGTCAATGCCGGAACCAATTTATTAAAAACCTCTTCGGCTTTGGTTTCTCCGGCTTCATTCCTGAAAGAATTAAAATCACCACACAACAACACACCGTTTCGGTTTCCGTCCGCGTCATCGCTTGGCGCGCGCGTCTGTTGTGTTGTGTTATGTTCTTTTTTGTTCTCTTCTGTTCTGTTCTGTTCTGTTTCCACATTCTGCTCCAAATCTTTACAATGTTCGCTAGCAGACTCACCTTCTGTTTTGTTAGGTTTGCGGGCGTTAAAGGAATTTTCCGCGCCCGTTCGTGCGCCCTTTATCACCTCTAAAAACCCGATTTCGAGCAATAATTTGAGATTTATCTTGCTGTTTGCAGAAATTCTTTTGCGTAACCACTGCTCATCGTCGGGAAATTTGTTATTTAAACGCGCCGCAAGGATCATTAAACCGACTGCGTGAAATTTTGATTCGTCGGGCAGTGCCGAAAAGTCGTAGTCGTCGAGAATCGCGCAGTCCAATTTTATCCAGAGCGGCTTGCGGTCTCGATAATGTTGGAGTTTGTCGAAGTCTCGAACTTTGAAGTATCGTTTTTGGCTCATATTTTTAGAACGGACAATCATCGGAAACAATTTGCGACGCTCTTATTTTCCGGTGGTAGTTGTGAATGTGCAGGTGCGCCGCTTTTCCTGCTAAGACTTCCAAATTTTCGGCGCGATTGTCGCGTTTGTCTTCGTTGAGGTGGTGAACGATTTCGCCGAACTCCAATTTTCGTCCGTGCGCTTTTTCCCAAACGTGGCGATGAAAATAAATTCGTCCGCCTTCGACGCGAATTTGAATGTAAAGCGATTTGCCTTTGCCTCTGTAAAGTTTGGAAAGATGTTTGCCCAGACATTTTCGAGAGCAAACTTTCTTCTGTCTTTTCTTGAGCAATGCGCCGCAGATTTTACAATTCATCACGCCGCCAGCCTCAAAACATTTCTGTTCGTTTTCCGCGCCGCTTCGATCCATTCGATCTTGAGCGCGATAATTTCCTCAAGAATGAAATGAACGCGCTGACGTTTGCCGTTTCCGTGCCTCACTTGCGTCAAATCCTGCGTCCCGGCGCAGCCTTTCCGCAGACTGCTTTCGTCTAAATCTAAAAGCGTGGCGGCACAGCACGGCGCGATTAAAGTTTCTGATTGTCGGCGAATTAAACTCACTTGGCTTTCTCCCTTCTCCCGTTTCCGTGCGGCGTTTCAAAATACTTTTCAAGCGCGTAAACCATTTGCGAATGACGCGAACGCTTTTCTTTATCGGCTTCCGCTAGAATTTTTTCGTGCAGATTCGCCGGTAAATCAATCGTTGTTCGGACGATTTTGTTTTCCTTTACTTCCATAAAATTTTCTCCCGTAAAAAGATTAGGATTTCAATTTACTATTGAAATAATAGTAAGTCAAAAGTAAATTAGTAGTGTTTTATAAAAACCATCAAAATAAATTTGTGATTGATAGTTTTTTAATGGTATAAAGACAGTAAAACGATATTAAAATTATGGGCGATACAATCGGCAGAACATTTATTTTTGAGAAGAGTTTATGGTCAAAACTTGATGAAGACGCGAAGCGTTGCGGTCGCTCGTCCGTTAAGCAGTTGGAAGCAATACTGAAAACTTATTATCAGGTTGAAGATGTCGAATTAAATCAACAGTCTTTAGAAATGCTCGGCGAACTGATGCCGCATTCACGGCGCAAAATGCCGATGATTACAACGGAAATGGAAACCGCGAAAAAGAAAAAGATCGCGTAAATTTATGAAAGCAAATTTCTTTCTCACAGACTTTAAACAGCTTGCGACGCATTCTAAAACTCTTAGCTGGCTGACGAGCGCGGCAGTCTCGGCTGGCGAACCGGGGGAAATATCCAGCCAATTTGAGCGCGTGGACTTGAACGAATTGATAACCAACGGCGACGATTGTTTTATCACGCGCGCCAACGGCGATTCGATGGAAGCCGATATATTTCACGGCGATTTCTTAATTGTCAATCGAAGTTTACAGGCGCGCAACGGCGATAAAGTTGTCGCGTCGGTCAACGGTTTATCTACGGTCAAGATTTTCTCGGAATCCCCGAAAGGCTTGCATCTGGTCGCCTCAAACGGCAAATACGCGCCGCGCAAAATGTCGCCGAAAGATGATTTTGAAATCTGCGGCGTAGTTACCCACGTCGTTCATTGTGTGAGAAGAAAATAAATATGAGAACACTTTCAATTTTATTTCCCGGCGTTTGCCTAGGCTTCGCCGCCGCGCAGTTCACGCCGCGCACCATCGCCGCCGATGATGTCAGAATCACAGGCGAAAGCGGCAAACCGAGCGGCTATATGTGATGTCAAACGGCGAAACAAATTGTTCAAAACCTTACGTTTCGGTCAAACTTCAAACTATCGAATGTAATTAAAATGGCGGTCAAAAAGTTTTACAGCACAAAAGCAAAAGCCGGTTGGAAATTCGACGCAGGGAAGAAAAAATTCTGGTCTTACGGTTTTGATATTTATTTAGAAACGGGCAAACGAAAGCGCGAAAGCGGATTTGCGACGAAAGACCTGGCGACGGCGGCAGCATCACGCATCAAGCTCGGCGAAAAAAACAAAAAATATGAGTTGGTTGATTCTCGAAATTTCCCGACGTGCGTCGAACTTTTTCAAAAGCGAATCAACAATATAACCGAACATCAGGAGAAAATTTATTCACGAAGAGTTTTGCAAAAATTACTTGACTTGCTTGCCAAACGCGATTTAAGCGCATTGCGAATCAATGATCTGACAACCAATCACGTTGACCTTTTTACCGAAGCGAGACGATCCGAAAGCGTCAAAGATGCGACGATTAACAGAGAGCTTTCAGTCGTCCGCGCAACGCTCAATCAGGCGCGTCTTTTGTTTTCCAATCTCGATAATTTTACACCTGCCCGCGTTCGATTTCTCAAAATCGAAAAGACGCGCCGCGAAAGAATCGTTCAATCGGTCGAGCTAAAAGCAATTCTGCTTTACCTGCTCAAACCGCAAACCGAAGATGAATCGGAATTAGTTTATTTCTCGCGCCGCCGCGCCGGACTATTGTTTCTGCTGTCGGCTGTTACCGGCGCACGTCCGGGCGAATTAGTCGCTCTAAAAGAATCGGACATTTTAGAAGATTTGCAGGTTTTGCGAATTACCGGAAAGAAAACCAGATTCAAAACCGCAAAAACCGTTCGTTACTTTCCGTTAGTTGAAGTTGTGCAAAAGATTTTAACTGAAGTTCTCAAGATAAAAGCCGACGAGTTCATATTCAGCCACAAAGGAACACTAACGGAAAACTATTACAAGTTCGTTCAAGCGGCTTGCGCGTCCTGCGGCATCGTTTACGGTCGCAAAGTTGTTGGCGGACTGATTCCCTACGATCTGAGACACACAGCGACGACGTTGATAATGCACAGCGGCGCGGATTTTGAGACAGTCTCATCAATCACCGGACAATCCCGTCATTCACTCTGGCACTACACACACGCGAACGAAAACTCAATCAATGCGGCTGTTTCGGTTCTGGAAAAATTCGCGGAAAAATCTTTTGATGGTCTTGGTTTAGACACAAAAGAAAATCAAAAGTTTTTAAGTTCTTCAAATTCAAACAAATAGGAAATTACTTAAATGCGTGTTTTGGGCATTGATCCGGGCAGCGAAACGCTCGGCTGGGGCGTGGTCGAAGGCATCGGACTCAAATATAATCTGGTTGATTTCGGCACGGTCAAATCGAGTCCGAAAGATGCTTTTTCCAAGCGTCTTTTGAAAATTTACGACAGCATCGAGGCGATTATCGCCAAATTCACGCCCGATGTCGTTTCGGTCGAGGAAGCGTTTTACGCCAACAACGTCAAAGTTGCTCTCAAACTCGGACAGGTGCGCGGCGTAGTTCTGCTGCTCGGCGAAAAATCCGGGTTGGAGATTTCTGAATTCGCGCCGCGCCTCATCAAGCAGACGGTCGTCGGCTACGGCAACGCCGAAAAACATCAGGTGCAGGAAATGGTGCGCCTGCTTTTGAAAATGAAAACCGTCCCGCAGCCGCACGACGCGGCGGACGCGCTGGCAATCGCCATCTGCCATTTTCATCACGCCGGAGTTCTCAGCCGGATCAATCTGGCGAAGCTGAAATAATTGAACTCGCTCAATTTCTTCAATCGCCGCCGCCTTAAAACCACTCCCGGAATTGCAAAGGAGGATTGTATGAAACGCTCTTTGTTCTCGCTCTCGATGCTCGTTCTGCTCGTTTTTACTTTTAATATCGGAGCGCAAAAACGCCGCGCCGCCGCGAAATCTAAAAAAGTCGTGCCAGTTCAATCACCGCGAGCGGTTTCCGGCACGGCGGTCGTCATTGACGAAAGATTAGCCGTTTTACGCCGCGCGCCGGGTCTTTTCGCCGTAACCATCCGGCGAATGCGGCGCGGTAGAGTCGTTGCCGTTTCCGGTTCAAAGGAAGCCGACGGTGCCACATTTTACCGCGTCAACGCTCCGCCGAACGGTTACGGCTGGGTGCAGGCGGAAGCCGTCGCGGGCAGCTTTCGACGCGGCGACGACGCGCGTTTAGCAAAGCTGGTGCAGAGTTCCGAGGGTTTTGAACAGATTGACCGCGCCGCGATTTTTCTCGAAACCTACGCCGATTCGCCTTTGCGTCCGGCGATTTTACTGCTGACCGGCGACTTGATGGAGGAAACGGCTCTGAAACTTTCGGGTGAGGCGACGCGCCGGCTCGACCGCCGTGAAATGGCGGCTTCAGGTGCGCCTCTGCACAGTTTTTATATGAATTACGCGGCACTCGACCGCTACAAGAAATTGGGCATCGTTTTTCTTTTCAACCCCAACGCAAAATTATTTCATTACGACGGCGCGAACTGGCGCGAGGTTATCAAAAAATCGCCGAAATCAAATGAAGCCGACGAAGCCCGAAAGCGTCTCGACTCGCTGAAAGAAAAAATGGAAGCGGTCAAGTAAGATTTGTCAGCCGCCGATGAGCGCGGATAACGCGGATTTTCTTTTTAGTTTATTCGCGTTATTTGCGTTAACTAACGGCTAGTGCTAAGTAACCTAAGTTTTTAAAGTTTTGAGTTTACGCTTCAGCTTGGTTACCGCGACCGCGAAGCGCGGCGCGGCGGGCAAAGTGCGTTCCGCGTGTTTACTCAAAACGCTTCGAGCGCATTTAATTATCAAAACCTCCGTTACTCAGCACTAGTACTTTGTAATCGGAATATTTGGAATCGCCTGCTTCGTTCAGAGTCCACGCTCTCGGCTTGGTTTCCGCCGCGCTTCGCTGGCGGAAGGCAAAGTGCGTTCCGCGTTTGGACTCTGAACGAAGGCGAAAATTTAATTCTCACCTTACGCAATTTAGGATTTTTCACCGCCAAGGACGCTGTGGACGCAAAGGAATAAAAGAAATATCTACTCGAACAAAAACTGCCTGAAACTTAATTCATTCTTTCGCTCAGAAATTT
>JAYVKL010000195.1:0-14325 GCA_043768465.1 Pyrinomonadaceae bacterium | reverse complement strand
GATTTTAATTGAAAAGGTCAAAGAAGCAATTAGCCGAATAGGGAGCATTCATCGGCATAACTTTTCTGTTTCATCTGCTTAATTTGGCAAAGGTATTGTCATTTGAGAAATTATTTTACCTCATTACTTTTGTTCGGGTGCTTAAAAGCCGTCGAGAGAGTTTTGCCCGTCCATTCGGCGCAGTTTCTATCGTATTTGAAATTGAGTGAAAAGAGTTTAGGCTTTCTGACAAATTTCAACGTTCCGCATTTACGCGACGGTATCAAGCGAGTCGTCAATAATTTGTGATTATTTTCGCAGGAGTTTTAACCGCAAAGGACGCAAAGTAAAAGAAAAATTTTATATTAATTGGGGTGTCGAAAATCAGATTGAATTTAAGCAAATAAATCAATTCCCAAAAAAACCTTTAAAACCTTTGCGTCCATCGCGTCCTTTGCGGTTAAATAAATCTACAAATTATGAGCAACGAACCAAACAAAATCATTTTTTCAATGGTCAGAGTCAGCAAGTTTTACGATAAAAAACCTGTTTTGAAAGACATTTACTTATCATTTTTCTACGGCGCGAAAATCGGCGTTCTCGGACTGAACGGTTCGGGGAAATCTTCGCTCTTGCGGATTATCGCGGGAACCGACAAGGAATTTAATGGCGAAGTCGTTTTCTCGAAAGGCTATTCAATCGGTTATCTGGAGCAGGAACCGAAACTCGACGACGCGAAAACCGTTCGGCAAACCGTCGAAGAAGCCGTGCAGGAAACGGTTAATCTGCTCGCGGAATACGAAGAAATTAACGCGCAATTCGCCGAGCCGATGGACGACGATGCGATGAACGCGCTGATCGAACGGCAGGGCGTGGTGCAGGAAAAACTCGACCACGCGGATGCCTGGGATTTGGATTCGCGCTTGGAAATGGCGATGGACGCGCTGCGCTGTCCACCGCCGGAGGCGACGATTAAAAATTTATCGGGCGGCGAAAAACGGCGCGTCGCGTTGTGCAAACTGCTTTTGCAAAAGCCGGATATTTTACTCCTTGACGAGCCGACGAATCATCTCGATGCGGAAACGGTCGGCTGGCTCGAACAGCATTTGCAGAAATACGAAGGCACGGTGATCGCCGTGACGCACGACAGGTATTTTCTCGATAACGTCGCGGGTTGGATTCTCGAACTTGATCGCGGCGAAGGCATTCCGTATCAGGGAAATTATTCGTCGTGGTTAGAGCAGAAACAAGTGCGGCTGGCGACCGAACAAAAAGGTGAAGACAAGCGGGCAAAAACGCTTGAAAGAGAACTCGAATGGATTCGGATGTCGCCGAAAGGACGACACGCCAAATCAAAGGCGCGAATCAATCAATACGAAGAACTCGCGTCGCAGGAATCGGAAAAACGGGCGGAAGATTTGGAAATTTTCATTCCCGTCGGCGAGCGTTTGGGCGATATTGTCGTCGAAGCGCATCGCGTGGCGAAAGGTTACGACGACAAAGTTCTATTTGAAAATTTGGAATTTAGTTTGCCGCGCGGCGGAATCGTCGGTGTCATCGGCGCGAACGGCGCGGGCAAAACGACTTTGTTCCGATTGATTACTAAACAGGAAACGCCCGACAGCGGAGATTTTCGAGTTGGCGATAATGTCAAACTCGGCTACGTTGACCAATCACGCGATTCTCTGAATGCGGACAAAACCATTTGGGAAGAAATCTCCGACGGTTTGGATTTGGTGCAGTTGGGCAAGCGCGAAGTCAATTCCCGCGCCTACGTTTCGCGGTTCAACTTTTCGGGAACCGACCAGCAAAAGCGCGTCGGACAACTCTCCGGCGGCGAGCGCAACCGCGTTCATCTGGCGAAGATGTTAAAGACGGGCGCGAATGTTTTACTGCTCGACGAACCGACCAACGATTTGGATGTCAACACGATGCGGGCTTTGGAAGAAGCGTTAGAAAACTTCGCGGGTTGCGCCGTCGTCATCAGCCACGACCGCTGGTTTCTGGATCGAATCGCCACGCACATTCTGGCGTTTGAAGGCGACTCGAAAGTCGAATTTTTCGACGGCAATTATTCCGAATACGAAGCCGACAAAAAACGTCGTCTCGGCGTTGATGCCGACCAGCCGCACCGGATTAAATACCGCAGTTTGACCAGAGCGTAAATCAAGAGAAAAAGATTTCGCTCATCAAACAACGCGAAAGATATGAAACTACAAACCGAGATTTTCGTATCTTTCGCGTATCGCGGGCAAAGCCTTTTCTCTTTTAGAATTGCGTTGACAACTAATTTTCGATGAATGATTTGCAGCGACAATTTATTCGCGCCTTTGAAAACAACGCAGCGGCGTTCGGGATTTCACTTTCGCCGGAGAAAATTTTCAATCTCGCCGCCTATTACGAACTCGTCCAGAAACACAACGAGATGCTGCACCTCGTCGCGCCTGCGCCGATTGAAACTTTTGTCGTGCGCCACGTTTTAGAATCGCTCTACGCAGAGAAATATCTGCCGAAAAATGCCGTCTTCGCCGACCTCGGAACGGGCGCGGGTTTGCCCGCCGTGCCGCTTTTGATTGCGCGGAAAGACTTGCGCGGTTTTCTCGTCGAATCGAAATTGAAAAAAGCGAGTTTTTTAGAGGAAGTTTTGGCGGAATGCCAACTGGAAGATCGCGCTGAAATTCTCGACCGGCAGTTTGAAGAACTCGCCAAACCCGATGTTTCTTACATTTTATGCCGTGCGCTCGATAAATTTACGGCAAAATTACCGAAGATTTTAAAGTGGAGCGGCGATTGCTCGTTCCTGTTTTTCGGCGGCAGCGCGCTGCGCGACGCGCTGCAAAAAAATAATGTAAAGTTTGAAACCAAACTGCTGCCACTGTCCGAGCAAAGATTCCTTTTTATTTCACAAAAACAAACTCGATAGAGACGGTGCGACTTTTATCCGCACGACATCGCGCCGGATATTTATTGGAACCTGTTTTCCGACGAAATTATTCACCGAATTCACCTGCGCGTTTTAAATCACATCAAGGAAGTTTTCGAGCGGTAAAATCCATTTTTCCGGTTTTGTTTTGCCATTTCATTTATAATACAATGTTTTATATGAAACACGCCGTTATCAGTGAGAAACCGTTGACCAAACCGCGATCACTCGCCGGAAAAGCTGTTCTCAAAAGTCTTTTAAAGTCCGTCCAGATCGTCGAAAAACAAAGCAAAGGCTCATCAAAAAACAAAGAGACAAAGCTCGTCAAGAAATCTACGGCGAAAAAAACCGTGCCGGTCGTCGTGCCGTCAATCACAAAAGACGCGCCCGTCAAATCGCCAAAAAAGGCGGAAATAAAAATTGTCGAAACGCCGAAATTAAAAGTTAAAAGCGCGAAGACGGCAAAGATTGCGGCGGCTCAAATTTCTCCGAAAAAGAATCAGACGACGGTTTCCAAACGTAATTTAAAGGTTGCATCGGCACAAATTAAAATAGTTGCCGGCGCGAAAGCGGCGAAGTCAAAAAATCAAAAACCGAGGGCGGCGACGATTAAAAAAACTAAAATTGTTGCCGCCGTGAAACCTCGAACCGTTTTGAAAAGTCCGGCGAAAATATTAGCGAAGGCACCAGCGAAAAAAACTCAGCCGGTGATCGCCGCCAAAAAAATAGCCGTCAAAAACGCGAGGCCGAAAACTTTCGCGCCGATTGCGAAAGTTAAACCGGCAGGCGAAAAAGTCCCATCGGTTGCCGCAGCTAAAAAAAGCAACGTCAAAATTACCGGCAAAATCAAAAGACCCAGGTCGTTTGAAACGAGCAAAAAAGTTGAAGTCGAAAAAATTGAAATCAAAAAAGTTGAAGTTAGAATAGCGGAAGTCATCGAAAATAACCTGAAGCCGGAAAAGCTGCCGACGGCTCAAATGCTGAAGAAGATGGCGGCTGAACTGATAATTTCCGCTAAGGTAAACAAAATTCAGGCGCAAATCAGAAGCCGGAAAATCGCGCCGGTCATCCAAATTAGAAAGCCGGAAGTCGTCGAAAATAAAATTGAAATAGCCGCGATACCGCTTCCGGTCAAGCCGAAAAACAAAAAAGCCAAACTGATCGGGGCGGCGATTTTTCGTGGTAAAAAGGAACGCTACGATTTCAAAATGTTCGCGCTGAACGAAACTTTTGAAGCGATTCCGGCGGTTTACATCATCTCGAAACGCACGACGGACACGCGGAAAAAAGGACATCACGCGCTGATCTGCATCGGCGAAACGCATTCGATTTTCGACGAATTGAAAAAGCATCGGAAAGGCAAATGCGTCAAAAAACACCGGGCGAACGTCGTCAGCATTCTGCCGGAAGCGGACGAAAAAATTCGTTTGAAAATCGAAACCGATTTGAAAGCCGCGCACAGCATCGCTTGTTTGCTCGACTGAAGTTCGTTCAAACAGGCGAGAAGACGTTCGGAGTTCCGCCTTCAGGCGGTTTTCATCGTCTTTGGAGGAAACCGCCTGAAGGCGGAACTCCGAACGCTAAAACCTTCGCTCGCCTGCTTAAGCTGAATCGTTTTGGTAAGATTGTAAAATGAATATGCGCCCTGAAAAAGACGAATACGCTGAATTCTATGCCAACTACGTTTCGCTGGTTACGGAAACCGATATTATCTCGGCTTTGTGTAATCAGCCGGAAGACTTGAAGCGACTGCTCGCCGGAGTTTCCGCCGAAAAAGAAAATTTTCGTTACGCCGAAAACAAATGGAGCATTCGAGAATTGCTTGGACACCTCGTTGACGGCGAAAGAGTTTTTTCGTATCGCGCTCTGCGAATTTCCCGAAACGATGCAACGCCGCTCGCCGGTTTTGAGGAAAACTTTTATGTGGCGAACAGCAATTTTCCTAACGTCAAACTCGCCGATTTAATCGAAGAATTCACTCTGCTTCGTCAGTCAAACGTCTTTCTTTTCAAAAATTTAACCGGCGAAATGTGGAAAAAAACCGGCACGGCGAGCGACGCGGTAATTTCGGTTCGCGCACTGGCTTTTATAATGGTCGGACACGTTCGCCATCACGCGAACATTTTGCGGGAAAGATATTCGGTTTGAATGAAATACGACGTAATCATTATCGGCGCGGGTGCCGCCGGACTTTTCTGCGCGATGACCGCCGGAAAGCGCGGGCGCAAAGTTCTTGTTCTCGAACACAACGCGCAGGTCGGGCGCAAAATACTGATTTCCGGCGGCGGACGCTGTAATTTTACCAACCGCGAAGTCAAAGCCGAAAACTTTATCTCGCGCAATCCGCATTTTTGCAAATCGGCGTTGGCGCGTTATTCTCCGAACGATTTCGTCGAATTAGTTGAACAACACCGCATCGAATTTTACGAAAAAAAACTCGGACAGCTTTTCTGTGTAGAGTCGGCGTGGCAGATCGTCGAAATGCTTTTGACCGAATGCCGAAAGGCGAAAGTCGAAATCCGCACCGCTTGTTCGGTGAACCGCGTCGAGAAAAACGAGGCGTTTGAAGTCGCCACGAATCAGGGAAAATTCACCTGCCAAAGCGTCGTCGTCGCCACCGGCGGGCTTTCGTTTCCGAAAATCGGGGCGACGGATTTCGGTTATCGAATCGCCGAACAATTTGGCTTGAAAATCGTCGAAACGCGGGCTTCGTTAGTTGCGCTCGCTTCGGCGAAGTCGGCGCAGAATTTCAAAAGGCTCGCAGGCGTTTCGGTTGATGCCAATGTTTCGTGCGGCAAACATTCGTTTCGGGAAAACATTTTATTTACGCATCGAGGGCTTTCCGGTCCGGCGGTTTTGCAGATTTCAAATTACTGGCAAACGGGAAAAGCCGTTTCGATTGATCTTTCGCCGACGACGGACGTTTTGACGCTGCTGCAAAAAAACCGTGAAAGCAAACAAAATCTCGACAATTTTCTCAGCCGGATTTTACCGAATCGGTTCGCCGAAATCTACACTGCCGAAAACCTGCCGAACAAACCGATCAATCAACTGAGCAATCAAGACATCGAAAACATCGCCGCAAAATTGAACGAATGGCGCGTTGAATTCGGCGACACCGAAGGCTACGACAAAGCCGAAGTGACTCTGGGCGGCGTTTCAACCGACGAGCTTTCGTCGCAAACGATGGCGGCAAAAAAAGTCGAAAATTTATATTTTATCGGCGAAGTGGTGGATGTCACCGGCTGGCTCGGCGGTTATAATTTTCAGTGGGCTTGGTCGTCCGGTTTCGCCGCCGGGCAAGCGGTTTGAGATTGAGAGAAACTGTTTTTTATCAGACAAAAATAACCGGCGATTTCAGGTAAATTAAAATTATGGCGATTTTAGTGACGGGCGGCGCGGGCTACATCGGGAGCGTGACGGTTAAAGATTTACTTGAAACGGGCGAAACGGTCGTCGTTCTGGACAATTTATCTTACGGACATCGACGGGCGATTGCCGCGTCCGTGCCGTTTTATCAGGGCGACATCGGCGATGCCGGACTCGTCGAAAAAATCCTGAGCGCACACGACATCGAAGCCTGTCTGCACTTTTCCGCTTTTACTGCCGTCGGCGAGTCGGTCGAAAATCCGAAAGTTTACTTTCGCAACAACGTCGCGCAGACGCTTTCGCTGCTCGACGTTTTGATAGCCAACGAGGTTAAAAAATTCGTCTTCTCGTCAACCGCCGCCGTGTTCGGCGAACCGCAGCGCGTTCCGATTGACGAAACTCATCCGCAAAATCCGACTAATCCATACGGCTGGTCGAAATTGATGGTCGAGAAAATTTTGGCGAGCTATGCCGCCGCTTACGATCTAAAATTCGTCGCCCTGCGCTATTTCAACGCCTGCGGCGCGAGCGGCGACTGCGGCGAAGATCATACGCCCGAAACGCATCTGATTCCGCTGATTCTGTTCGCCGCGCAGGGCAAACGCGATTCGATTGCCATTTTCGGCGACGATTATCCGACACCCGACGGCACGGCGATTCGAGATTATATTCACGTCTCCGACTTGAGCCAGGCGCACCTGCTCGCGTTAAAGCATTTGCGAGACGGCGACGATTCGGAATTCATTAATTTAGGCAACGGCGGCGGTTATTCGGTCAAGGAAGTCGTCGAAGCGGCGCGAGCCATCACCGGCGTAAATATCGAAGCGAAAATTGCGCCCAGACGGGCGGGCGATCCGTCGCGGCTGGTCGCCGACGCGAAAAAGGCGCGTGAAGTTCTCGGCTGGAATCCGCAGTTTCCCGAAATCGAAACGATTATAGAAAGCGCGTGGAAATGGCACTCGCTGAATCCGAACGGTTACGAATAGCGAATAATTCAGAAGCGGTGTTACGGAACTTGATTTTGTGGCACAGATTGATATTCTAATTTCAACTAAAAACTTTTGATTATTAAAACTATGCGAGCCAAACCTTTTTTCGTCGTCTTTTTTTCGCTCTTTTTTGCTTTTAACGTCTGCGCTCAAAACACGCGGACGTTTTCCGGGACGGTGGCGACGCAGCAATTCGAGTTGATTCCGAATGTTTCCATTGAAATTCAAACTTCGGATGGGAAAATCAGCACGACGACTGATGCGGAAGGCGCATTTTCCGTGAAAGTTCCGAACGAACCGCTTTCCGTAAAATTCTACGGCAAAAATCTGTCCGCCGTGACGCGGATTTTCGCGGCGACCGACACGATTATCGGGCTGCAAATCAAGACTTCGTATATTATCGCGCCGGTCAATGAAAGCGTCACCATTCGCGCTAATCCGCTGACACCGGAAATCGAGCAGCGGAACGACGAGGCTTTTACCAGAAACAAGAATTTCGTCGCCCGCGACGACCAGATTATTCAGTCGCTCAACGCCGGAATCAGTGCCGGACAGCACGAAGGCGGCGGGAAAAGCATCGAAATCAGACGGTTCGGTTTTAATCTCGATCACGGCGGCGTGAACGGCGGACTCAAAGTTTTAGTTGATAACTTTCAGCAGAATCAAGTAACGCAGGGACACGGACAAGGTTTTCTCGGCAGTTTGAAAAGTTTATCGTCCGAACTCATTCAGGATGTAACGGTTATTAACGGACCGTTTTCGGCGCAGTTCGGTGATTTCTCCGGTTTGGGCGTGGTTCAGATTCACCAGAAAGAATCGCTGCCGCAGCAATTGACACTGCGCTTTCAAGCGGGGAGTTTTGACAGTTACCGAACGTTTCTCGCTTACAGCCCGAAAATTAAAAACGTCGAGTCGTTTATCGCATACGAAGGAGCTTACACGAACGGACCTTTTTTGAAACCGTTGAAATACCGGCGCGATAACGTCACGAGCAACTTGACTTATAAAATTGACGCGAGCCAATCCGTCGGTTTTAAGCTCAATTACGGGCGCAATAATTTTTCATCGTCCGGGGAGATTCCGCTCGACGAAGTTTTCGCCGGCAGGCTCGACCGTTTCGGCGTGATTGATCCGTTTAACGGCGGCAAGAATCAGCAGGGAATTATCGGAACTTATTATCGTAAGGAATTTAAATCCGGTCAGACTTTCAAAGTTGACGGCTTTTTGAGGCGTTCGTTGTTCGATTTGACTTCGGATTTCACGTTCTTTTTGCTTGATCCGGTTTACGGCGATCAAATCGCGCAACACGATTCGCGGCTTGAAGAAGGCGTTAATTCGCAGTATTTACTGCCGTATAAACTTTTCGGCAGACAATCGCTGTTGACTTTCGGCGGAAATTTTCACGCCAGCCAAATCAACGTCGGTCTGACACCGACATTTGACGGCAGCGTCAACCGCAAATTTTTGCCGGGAAATATCCACAATCCCGACGTGACGCTGACCAAAGCCCACGCCAACGTCAATAATTACGCCGGTTATTTGCAGAACGGAATAGATTTCGCGGACGGACACATCCACGTCGAAGCCGGTTTGCGGTTCGATACTTTCACTTTTGACGTGAACGGTTTCGAGCAAACCGACATTATTCGTCCGCTCGTCGGGAAACAAAGCGCGACGAAATTTCAGCCGAAGTTGTCGGTGATCTGGTCGCCGTTCGAGACCCTTCCGATTTCGTTTTACGGCAATTACGGGCGCGGCATTTCTAGTCAGGACGCGCGCGGCGTGATTCGCAAATCCGATTCGCCGAAGGTTTCAACGACCGATTTCTATCAGACCGGAGCGACGTATAACGGCAAGCGTTTTTCGGTTGCGCCGAACTTTTTCTTTATTGACCGCTCGAACGAGCAGGTTTACATTCCCGACGACGGCTCGATTGAACTCGCCGGACGTTCGCGCACTTATGGAATGGAGTTGAAAATTTTCGTGCGGTTCACCAAACGGCTGAGTTTCAACGGCGGCGTAACGCAGGTTTTCAGAGCGTTTTATCCCGGCAAATTCACCGAAAATCCGCTACGCCGAAGAATCATCGTTGACAACGCGCCGCACACCGTCGCCAACGGCAGCCTCGTTTTAACCGAATTGAAAGGCTTTAATTCGTGGCTGACTTACCGGAAAATTTCCAGCTACCGCGTTGACGGTGCCGACGATTCGATTCGCGCCGCCGGTCACGATGTCGTGGATTTCAGCGTCTCGAAACGTCTCAAAAGATGGATGGATGTCAATTTCTCGATTGACAATGTTTTGAACAAAACCTACAACGAAACGCAGCAGTATCACGAATCGCGCCTCCGAACCGACGCACCAATCGGCTTTGATCCGGTCATCGGCAGAGACATTTACCCGTCGCGTTTCCACATCACGCCCGGCTTTGGTACGACGTTTAATTTCGGCGTAACCTTCCGTCTGGGCGCGAAAGAATAGTTTTTTTAACTTTTGCAAAAAGCAGAGTCCGGCGATTGAAATTCGCCGGACTCTGCTTTTGTTTCAATCCGAAAAATATCTGTGATAATCTTTGATCTAATTTATGGACGAAAATTCACAAAACAAGTGTCGAATTCAATTTAAAAAACTTCCCGACCAATCCGGTGATTTTGATTTGAAAGCCGCCACGCCAGCCGAACGGCTGTCGGTGATGTGGCAATTATCGCTCGACGCTTGGGCATTCAGAGGAGAACCGACTGCTGAACCACAACTTCAAAGACATATTATCCGCGTTTTCCGAAGAAAAAGTTAGATTTCTCGTGGTTGGCGACTACGCGATAGCGTTTCACGGCTACGTCCGCGCCGCCGGCGATTTGGAAGGAACATAAAACAGTCGAAATCGAAGGTTTGCAAATTCCGATAATCGGCAAATCGCAACCTCTCGTCAACAAAAAATCTACTGGTAAGTAGTCGGACAGAATTATATGATAAATGAACCATTGCAGAAACACGCACGATAGTCGAGTGTGTCTTTGCGCCCTTACTTCGTGCGGGCTTCTGCATTTATAAAACTATTCTGTCTGCTTACTTAGAACGAAAGATCGAATGATGTTTTGTGGCTGGAAAGTGAATGAAGAATTTTCGTATCTTTACAAAATTTACGATATGATGCGTATGTCAAAAAACTTATGTGTAAAAAACTGATTTTATTTTCAGCGGCGTTCGGCTTAGGAATTAGTTTTATTTGGATATTCAGTCAGTCTGAGCAACATTCTCAAAAGCCAACTATTTTAACTCAAAACACCTCAGACGATTCTCAGAATGTTCAACCGCTCAATCCCATAGCTGAATTTTTTGATAATTTCAAAAAATCCGTCGCGGAAAATGACAAAAAAGCGATTGCTTCGTCTATAAAATTTCCGGTAGAAGTTGTTTTTAATGATTACGGTAAAAAATTCTCAATCAAAACAATCAAAAACGAAGCTGAATTTTTGTTAAATTACGACAGAATTTTTGGCGACTCATTTAAAGAATCAATTTCCCAAACTAAAACTGGAAAATTTAGTGTCAGCACCGGCGGAGACATTTTAAACGTAAAAAGCGGAATCGTAATGAAAACTTTCGGACTTGGCGAAATGCCGAAAGATCATCAATTTACAAAAGATGATATTAAAATTACACAATTGAAAAGAAAATAAATGACGCAAACCAACCTAATCAAAAATCGAATTTCCAAAAAAGCCGCGAGTTTTACCGAATCGGTGATTCGTGAGATGACGCGCGAGGCGATGAAATACGGCGCGGTTAATCTCGGACAGGGTTTTCCCGATTTTGCCGCGCCTGAAGATATTAAACAAAAGGCGATGGAAGCGATTGCCGACGACTTCAATCAATACGCCATCACCTGGGGCGTAAAATCTTTTCGTGATGCGATTGCCGCCAAAACGAAATGGTTTTTGGGTTTGGATGTTGACCCGGAAACGGAAATCACGGTGACGTGCGGTTCGACCGAAGGAATGATCGCCGGAATGCTGGCTTGCATTGACGCGGGCGAAGAAGTTGTCGTCTTCGAGCCTTTTTACGAAAACTACGCGCCGGACGCGATACTGTCGGACGCGAAACCCGTTTATGTTCCGCTTTATCAAACCGAAAACGGCTGGCATTACGAAAAAGACGAGCTTCGCGCCGCTTTCAGTGAAAAGACGAAAGCGATTATTATCTGCAATCCGAACAATCCGACGGGCAAGGTTTTCTCGCGCGAAGAACTCGAATTCATCGCCGAATTGTGCCGGGAATTCGACGCGCTTTGTTTTACCGACGAGATTTACGAACACATTATTTACAAAGGAATCCGCGATGCCGGAGAGATGACGCGGGACAATCCGAAACACGTTTCGATGGCGCAGATTGACGGGATGCGCGAGCGCACGGTCGTCGTTAATTCGCTGTCGAAAACTTATTCGGTGACGGGCTGGCGCGTCGGTTATGTGATTGCGCCGCCGGACGTTTCCGGCGCGATTCGGAAAGTTCACGATTTTTTAACCGTCGGCGCGGCGAATCCGCTTCAGCAGGCGGGCGGATATGCGCTTGGTTTGCCGGAAAAATACTACGCCGGACTGCAAAAAGAATATCAACTAAAGCGCGATTACATCGTGCCGATTCTGCAAAACGCCGGTTTCAAATGCGAGCTGCCGCAGGGCGCGTATTATGTGATGACCGACATTTCCGACTTCGGTTTTAACAATGATGTCGAATTTACCAAATTTTTAATCCGTGAAATCGGCGTGGCAGTCGTTCCCGGCTCGTCGTTTTATCACGACAAATCGCTCGGTTCGCAGAAAGTTCGATTCTGCTTTTGCAAAAAGGATGAAACATTGGAAGCGGCGGCGGAAAGACTGCAAAAATTAAAATCGAAAATTTAAACAAAACGAAAAACCCGCCGCTAATTAAAACGGCGGGCTTTTTGATTGTTTAATCGAAGGCGCTTATTTCTTCATATTCGCGTTGGAATTCATCATTTTGGTATTGCCGTTGCTGCCGCCGATCATTTGATTGGTCATCGAATCATTAGCATCAACCTTCAATTCGTTCTTCACGCCCTTTTGTCCTTCGATTCCTTTAGCAACGGTTTCAGCCTGCGTTTTCTGCGCGGCGGTTTTGACCGTTCCTTTCAAAGTGATGACATCGTTGGCAACGTCAACATTGATGGTCGAATCGCTTAGATCATTGGCGGTTGCCAACGCGCCTTTGGTTTTAAACCAAATCCAACTATCGTTCGCGCCTTGACCGATGGTGCTGGCACCTTTTTCAGCTTCATATTTCGTCCGTTCTTTGTCATAGTCGGTACGCGACATATTTGAGTTCATCACGGTCTTGTTGCTCATCCCGGTATTTGCCGCTAAATTCGAGTTATTGGGGACGACGACCGCGACGTTCGGGTTGGCGTTGGCAATCGTTTTGTTGACGTTGGTGTTAGCGGCTGTGTCACAGCCGATGGAAGCCGCGCCCAAAGCGACGGCAAATGTTAATATAGTCAGTCTTCTCATATTGATTCTTCTTCTACTAAGTTCCTCTTCTTCTTTAAATTAAAAAATAGAGCTAAAAACTCTACAAAGTCATCCTAGACTATTCGGTTGAGCGATTGCAAAAGCAGAAGCCGTGCAAATAATTCACCGGCGCAGTAAATTATACAAACAACTCTACTTATTTCAATAAAAATTTTCTCCGAGAAAGCAACTTTTTCAGCTTGCGCCGCAACTAAGCCGCTAAACTTGCCATAGATTTCAACGAAATTTTTTAACAATTCAAAAAAATACAATGTTCAATAAATTTTTTGCTTTTATGATATTGACAGCGGCGACCGGCGCGGCACACGCTCAGAACGCCCCGACCGTGCCGACTGAAAGACGGGTTCGGCGGATGATTTTAACGCAGCCATTTGAATCGAGCTACCTCGGCGTGCAGACGGAAGACATTTCAGAGGAAAATCTTTCAAGATACGGGCTTGCGGCGGTGCGCGGAGTCAGCGTTGATAAAGTCGTCGAAAACTCTCCGGCTGCCAAAGGCGGTTTGCGGAACGGCGACGTAATTTTGAAATACGAAGGCGAAGAAGTTTCGAGCGTCAGAAAATTAAGCCGCTTGATTGGCGAAACCGCGCCCGATCACGCGGCACGGTTGACCGTTCTGCGCGACGGCGGCGAACGCGAGTTTTCCGTCACGCTCGGCAAACGTGAAATGTTACCATTTGCGGGCGGCAATTTCAGCATTGAAAATCTGCCGAATCCTGCCGGACTTCCGCGTTCCGCGCAAATCTTCCCGTTGCCGCCGCTGGCGGACGGCACTGCCGACGGCTTTGTTTTTCGCGGCGGAGCAAATCGGCAAATTGGCATCAGCGTTACGCCTCTGACCAGACAGCTCGGCGATTTTTTCGGCGTGGCGGAAGGCGGCGGTCTTTTAATTAACCACGTCCGCGAAAATTCGCCCGCCGCCAAAGCCGGTCTGAAAGCGGCGGATGTGATCGTCGAGGTCGAAGGCAGGAAAGTTCAAACGATGACGGAGTTGATTCGCATCGTCAGCGAGAAGAAGGAAGGCGACGTTTCTCTGACTGTTGTCCGCGATAAAAATCGGCAGACGATTAACGTCACGCCGGAGGCGGTAAAGCAGGAAAAAATGACTGAACAGGAGTTTGAAGGACTTTTTGAAAATGCTCCGAATCAAACTCGCGCCAACTGAGCGCGAATTATTTAAACGATAAAAAGGCTTTGAGCTGTCGCAACTCAAAGCCTTTTTTTATTGACCGACATCGAGATTTTCGCGCTGAAGAATGAGTCATAAAAACGCCGGTGCTTTATCATTAGAGTTCCTGAAAAATCAGCCGGTGTTCAGAGTCCACGCTCGCGCCGTTGTCTTCCGCCGCGCTTCACCCGAAGGAAATCACACGCTGCAAGAGTGAACTCAGAACTTTAAGAACTTCGGTCACTAGGCACTAGAGCAGATTGCTAATCAGTGTATGGCAGACTTCAGTCTGCCGCCTCGCTCAGACCCGACTCTCGACGGCGGTGGCAGACTTTAGTCTGCCATACA
>JAYVKL010000194.1:0-2778 GCA_043768465.1 Pyrinomonadaceae bacterium | reverse complement strand
GCAAGCGCAGATCAATGTAGCGGCGAATGTGCGACGCGGTAATTTCGCCGATGCGAAAATCTTCACCCAATTCGGCAAGCCAAACTTTGAAAATCCTTTCGGCGCGAATGTGTTCACGATGATTTTCGATTCCCGACAATCTTTTGTTCAAAACTTCCGAGACAAGCGGAAAGACGCGAGTTTGTAGATTATACTTGCCTTCTTTCTGATTTATTTTGATTCGGGAAACGGCGTTTTCTGCCAACGTGCGCGACCCAAAACCGCTTTCCCGCTTGCGCTTTCCGTTCTCCAAATAAATGTCGAAACCATACGACCAAAATTTATTTTCTTTCACGTCGAACTTCCAGCCGGCTTTGGCTTTCGTGCTGTAAAATTTCCTGACTGCCATTTTGCAATACCTTCTAGAAACCCAAAAGAGGTGTTGCTCTGTAAAGTTGAAAGAGTAATTTGAGAACTTCAAATAATGTCGTCCGTGCTTCGTTCGAGAACATAAGAGCGAAACATAAAGTTTGAGTAGTTCCAAACAAAAATTGAAGCCAATCTTTACGCCCCATCGTTGAAGAGGATTTAACCAATTCATCAATTTTTTCGTCAATCAGTTTTATGTTTCTGTCGAGAATTTCGTCGGAACTTGATTGCTCCTTAGCAAGTTTAATTAATTCACTTTTAACCGTTTCCAACCGCTCTTGTATAACTTCTTGTTCAGCATAAGTAAAAGGACTATTATCTTGCGATTTGGTATTACCAAAAGGGTAAAAATCTTTAGTCGAATTGGTTTTATTTTCGAGTTCAATTGCTTCTAATATTTCCAAGATATAATCTAACTCTCTCAAAAATCCCTTCAAGTCGTAAGCGGCAATATCTGCGTAGCTCATTATCTCTGGAAAATAATCGGGAAAGAATTCTTTTAATTTACCTTCCAGCAATGCATACCTATTTTTTATTCTTCGAAGTTCTCCATTGTAACTATTAAAGTAAGTCTCTCTGGGGCTTACTGAAGCAGTCCCGTCTTTGTTTTTTATCGGTTCTCTATTCAAATTCTCAACCATTAAGCTGACTTGGGAAACGTGATTTTTGATCGCTTTGAGTTTTATTATTAGTTCTGCAACTTCCATATTTGTGTTGTTTGCGAAATTCTGTTTTGTCAGTAAAATGCCCAAGTCAAAATTTTTTGTCTAATGGTTGAAAACTTTGTATTTATTGCCGATTAGTTTTTCTTAAAGCAGTGCAGAACGTGAGTAACTACGCCGAAGATTTCAAAGTTGTCTTTCGCTGACATTTTGCGCGGCGCGTAATTGCCGTTTGACGCGACCAGATGCAGACCGCTGACGCACGACGAAAAAACTTTGACGGTGAACGAACCGCCGACCGATGCGATGATTCTATCGCCATTTCTGGCTTGCAGACTGCGATTAACGACCATCCAATCGCCCGAACTGATTTCCGCTTCCATCGAATCGCCGTTCGCCCGGATCATATAAACTTCGTCGTTGCCGTTCGTCACAAATTCGCTGAGATTGATTTTTTCAAATAACGGCTCGACTTCCTGCGGATCGCCCGCCGCGACGCTGCCGCTTGCCGCCATCCAGATTGATTTTGCGCCGTGCGCGGAGATTTTATAGGCTTCCATTTTTTTAACCCACTTTTCTTTTGTCGGTTTCGGTCTCGACGCTCGCCGTTTGCTTGAGCATCTTGATTGTCTTCTTTTCGTTCGACATTATTTTGCCGAGAATTTCCAGCGATTCTTTATTTATTTCCACGTCGCTCATTTCGTAGAACGACACGAGCAGGGCTTCGATTTGTTTTTGCGAACTGCGCCGACAGCGTGCCGCGTCTTCATCGAGCGCGTCCCAAACCTTTTCCGGCAGCCGAATTGACCGCGTTTTTTCTGCTTCCATAAAATTATTTTTCACCTCAAAACGAATACTGAAAGCATACCAAACTAATATGTAAAAGAAAAGCGATCTCGTGAATACCATTTTCGTATTGACAGCATACCAAAAAATAATTTATTCTTTTGTTGGTACTTATCAAATACTAAATCAGTATGCAGGAGATTAAATTTTATGAAATCGGAAACGACCACGCCGCCGAAAGTCGCGCTGACTTTGCATATACCGGCGACGCTGAACGCGGAATTGATCGCCGAAGCCGAAAAGGAAAAGCGTTCGCGCCACGCTCAGATTATTTACGCGCTCGGAAGGTTTTTTGAACCGTCAGAGAAAAATGGCAAAAGGGAGAAATCGAAATGATGAATTTTACGGTTTTAGTCGGCATCGCCGCCGCATTTATTTTGATTTTTTTACTCGGCGATGATGACAAAGGAGCAATGCAATGAGTTTAATGCGAAAAGTTTCGGAAACTTTAATCGCGCCGTGCTGTGCCGCCGCGCTGCTTGATTTGGACGAAAGTTCACTGCGAAAAGGCTGCGCGGGAACGGAAAATTTAACGCAGGTCAGACACGGCAGCGGCAAACGGCAGCGCATTCATTTTATTCTTGAGGAAATTATTTCGTTGAAATCGGGATGGATTGAAGCGGCGCGGAAAACCAACGGAAATGTCAGAAATGTTTTGAGGCTGGTTTCGTGATGAACTGCAAAATCTGCGGCAGTCCGCTCAAGAAAACTCAAAGAGTGGTTTGCTCTCGAAAATGTTTGGGAAAACATTTGAGCAAGTTATTCAGAGGCAAAGGCAAATCTTTTTATATTCAGATTCACGTGAACGGGGCGCGAATTTATCTGCACCGCGACGTTTGGGAAAAAGCGAACGGTCGAAAGC
>JAYVKL010000193.1:0-7443 GCA_043768465.1 Pyrinomonadaceae bacterium | reverse complement strand
CTTTTTCAGATGGTAACTGATAGGTGTTGACTGACAACTGTCAAGAATTATCGTTTCGAGAATTGGAATCGTGCGCGTGCGCCCTTCTGACCGTATTTTTTACGTTCTTTCTGGCGCGGATCGCGGGTCACGAATCCGGCTTTTTTCAAAGCCGGGCGCAAATCCGCGTTGTATTCCATCAAAGCGCGGGTGATTCCGTGTCGAACCGCACCTGCCTGTCCCGCCGTGCCGCCGCCTTTGACATTGACTAAAATGTCGAATTTGCCGGTCGTGTCAGTCAGGCGAAGCGGCTGATGAATAATCATCCGCAAAGTTTCGTTCGGGAAATAGTTTTCAAATTCGCGGCGGTTAACCTTAATCGCGCCGCTGCCTGGACGCAGATAAACCCGCGCCGTCGAAGTTTTTCTGCGTCCCGTTCCGTAATACTGAATGTCTGCCATAATTTAGGTTTCTGATCTCTGGTTTCTGATTTCTGATTTCTAGTTTCAGACTTGAAACTTTGAACCTGAAACTTGAAACCAATTTATTATGTCGTTTCGATTTCGACTGCTTCGGGGTTTTGCGCCGCGTGCCGGTGGTCGCCGTCGGCGTAAACTTTGAGTTTTTTCGCCATCGCTTTGCCGAGTTTATTTTTCGGCAGCATACCTTTGACGGCGAGTTCGATCACGCGCTCCGGTTTGTTGATGAACATATCTTTCACCGAAGTTTCGCGCAACCCGCCCGGATAAAGCGTGTGGTAACGATAAACCTTCTGTTCATTCTTTGAACCTTTAAAGACGGAATGACGAGCGTTAATCACGACGACGTGATCGCCCATATCCAAAAACGGCGTGTAAGCCGGATTGTTTTTACCCGTCAATATCCGCGCAATTTCAGTCGCCAAACGCCCGACGGTTTTGCCCTTCGCGTCCACCACGAACCATTTGCGGTTTTCCGCCAAACCTTTTCCGCTCGGAAAATAAGTACTCATAATAGTCTTGCCCTGTATAGATTTTCGCCAAAACGCGAACTGTCAGAATATCGAAAAAAGATTTTAGCGTCAAGCAACCAAAGGCTTTTTAGATGTTAAATCCGAATCTCCGCCCCGCCAGAATCAAACCGATGATAGTTTTCGCGTCTTCGATGCCGTCCTGCCGGATAGTTTCAAAGACTTGCGGAAACGTAAATCTTTTGACTTCGATCAATTCGTCGGCTTCCAGATTTTGCGCCGTCTCCGTCAATTCGGTCGCCAGAAAGACGAACATTTTCTCCGATAAAAAACCGGGCGAGACGTAAAACTCCGTTAGTTTCTCGATCTTTTTAGCCGTTACGCCGATTTCCTCTTCCAATTCTCGCGCCGCGCCAACCTTCGCGTCTTCGCCTTTTTCCAGTGAACCGGCGGGAATTTCCCAGAGATACCTCCTTGCGGCGTGGCGGTATTGTTTGACGAGCGCGACGGTCTTATCGGCAAAAACCGGAACGATCACCGCGCTCCCGTGATGCGAAACGATTTCACGCTGATATTCGACTGCGCCTTCGCGGATTGAATCGAGCGAAACGGCAAAAATTCTGCCTTCGTAAATTGACTCGGTTGAAATAATTTCAGGTTCCATTATCAAATTGTTACAAGGAAATTTTACAGGATGGACAGGATTTACAGGATTAAAAGAAATTGATTTATCCTGCCTATCCTGTCCATCCTGTAAAGTTTCTTATTCTCTCAAATTTATTTCTCGTTCAAAAAATCGCGCATTTTTCGCATGTCTTCCCAAACCTCGCGTTTCTTCGTCGGGTCGCGCAGAAGATATGCTGGATTGAACGTCGGCATAAACGTCAAACCGTCAATTTCGTGAAATTCGCCGCGCACTTTGGAAATCGACTGTTTCGTATTTAGTAAAGATTTCGTCGGCGTGTTGCCCAACAGCAGCACGACCTTCGGCTTGACGACGGCGAGTTCGCGCCAGACGAACGGCGTGAAAAACTTCATCAACTCCGGCGTGATTTCGTCTCCGGCGGAAATATATTTGACGATGTTGGTCAGATAAGTATTCGAGCGATTCAGCCCGATGGAAGCCAAAATCCGATTCAGCAAATCGCCCGTCGGACCTTGAAACGGTTTTTCCGCGTCGGCATCGGGCGGACCCGGCGATTCGCCGACGACGGCAATCGTCGCGCCCGCGTCGCCCTGCGAAAAAACGAAAAAGCGATGCGCCAATTCCGGGATTGATTTGGCTTTGTCAATCATTTCGCGCTTGATTTCGTCGAGCGTCTCGTGCGGCGCGTTCAATTCCCAACTGCCGTTAAATAAATCGTTCTGCATTTATTTTTCAGTCTGCGCCAGCCATCCGGCAAACTTTTCCTCGACCGCTTCGCGCGACATTTGACCGGCGGCGACGGCGAGGAAAAGTTCAATAATTTCATCGTTTCGGGCATTTAATTTAACGCCGTTCATTCGCAGGAAAATTCCCGCAACCGCCGCTGTCACTCTTTTATTGCCGTCAAGAGAAAGAGTGGTCCTGCGAAAGATGGAAAGCGTAGGTCGCCGCTAGTTTGGAAAGGTTATACGTTTCGTAATAATAACGATTCTCAGCCGCCGACAGTGCCGATTCAAAGCCGCCTTCGTCACGAACACCGTTAATGCCGCCAAACTTTTCGATCAATTCCTTTTGCAGTTTGAGAATCTCCGACTTCTGCGGAAAAAGAATTTCAGCCATTGAGTTACGCGACTTCTAATTTATCTTCGACCGGAAAATCTGAAATTTTGTCGTTCGTTTGATCTATTAACTTCTTCAGAGAATTGATTGCATCATTCGCCTCTTTCTGACTTTTGAAAAATGCGCTCTCAAAAACTATTTCTCCGCTTTCCGCCGTCAGATGAAATTTATATTTATGATCTTCCGCTTTGGACAAAACAAATTTTCCGCTGGATTCGGAAGGCTTAGAGTTATCGTCCGCACCTTTGGCGAGTTCAACAAAAACATCGTGCCATTCGTCTAAAATTCCATCTTTCGCCTGTTCAAATCGCCTCTTTCTTTCGACTTGCCTCGTGGAACGCAAGATAATTTCATCATTTTCTCTGGCAAGTTCCACTTCGTCGCCGTCGTTGATGCCGAGTTTATCCAGTTCATCAGCCGGAATCGAAATAGTTCCGGGGTTTTCGTTATTGCTCACTACGGTTAACATAATAAATTCCTGCGTTCCGGTTTCGCCGCCTCCGAAGTAAATTTTACTTTAATTTATTGATTTCGTCGCGCACTTTTTTCATATCTTCCCAGACTTCGCGCTTTTTCGACGGGTCGCGCAAAAGATACGCCGGATGAAAAGTCGGCATCACTTTGACCCCGAAATAATCCTGAAATTCGCCGCGCAGTTTCGAGATTCCGACTTTTGTTTCGAGCAGATTCTGACACGCCGTATTGCCCAAAACGACGATCACTTTCGGGCGCACGACGGCGATTTCGCGCAGCAGAAACGGCTTGCAGGTTTTCGCTTCCGGCAGTGTCGGTGTGCGGTTTCCCGGCGGGCGGCAGCGGTTGATATTGCCGACGAAAACATCTTCGCGCTTCAAGCCGATTGACTCGATAATTTTGTTCAAAAGCTGCCCGGAACGCCCGACGAACGGTATTCCCTGCGCGTCCTCGTCCGCGCCCGGAGCTTCGCCGACGAACATCAAATCGGCAAGTTGATTGCCCGTGCTGTGGACGATTTTCGTCCGTCCTTCGTGCAAAGGACAGCGCGTGCAGTTTCCTATATCGAGATGAATATCTTCGATAGTTTCGCTCGATTCCGGCAGAGTCGGCGCAACATCGCCGAATAAAGACGGCATTTCTTCGGTGTTAATTTTCGCTGGCATTTCAGATTCCCTCGCTGGTTCGTGTAATTTATTTGAAATAAAAGAATTTCGTTTCGGCAGTGTCGGCAGACGCGATAATTTGGTTGATTCCAGAAGACTTCGGCGCGACAAAGTTTCCTGATTTTCGGCTGACGGTTTTGCCGCCTCGACCTTCGGCATTTGAAAATCAGTCGGAACGAATCTTTCCAATTTCTCCGGCGCAATTACCGACGGCGCGTCAGCCGACATCGAAGTCGGAGATTTAGACTTTAAACGCCCTGAAATTTCCGGCAAATCCACCGAAAAATTATCCGCGCCGAGTTCCTGCAAATACAAAATTTGCTCTTTCACATCAGCCAATAATGTCGAAAATTCGTTTTTCACGGTAGCTTTCGTTTTCGTTCATAGTCCAAACTTCAGTTTGTTTCCGCCGCGCTTCGCTGGCGAAAGAACACGCTCAAGCGTGGACTCTGAACGAAGACAAATCACTCGTCAAATTATTTGTCTCTCAATTTTATCACTTCGTCTAAAATTTTATCAGCCAATTCACGTTTCGACATCAAAGGCAATTCGATTTCGTTGTCGCGCGTGATAATAGCGGCGATGTTCGTGTCGGCGTTAAATCCCGCGCCCGTTTTCGTGATGTCGTTGGCGACGACTAAATCGAGATCTTTCTTCGCCATTTTCGATTTCGCGTAATTAACGACATCGTTCGTTTCCGCCGCAAAACCGACGACGAGCAATCCGTCGTGCCGATTATTCGAAACATTCGACAAAATATCCGGCGTTTTTTCGAGTTCCAAAGTTAAAAATTCCTGATTCGCTTTCTTGATTTTGAATTCGGCGACATTGCGCGGACGATAATCGGCAACCGCCGCCGCGCCGATAAAAATTGATGTTTCGGGAAGTTTTCGCATCACCGCTCGAAACATTTCTTCGGCGGAAACGGCTCTGATAATCTCAATATTTTCCGGCGGTTCGACTTTCGTCACGCCGCAGACCGCCGTCACCTTCGCCCCGCGCTGCTGCGCGGCGGCGGCGACGGCGAAACCCATTTTGCCGGACGAATGATTCGAGACAAATCGCACCGGATCAATCGCTTCAAGCGTTCCGCCGACGGTAATCAAGATTTTCTCGCCGAGTAAATCTTGAGGTTTCAGGTTTCGGGTTTCAGGTTTCAGGTTTTGGATTTCAGGTTTCAGGTCGCTAATCTCTGATTCAAGATTATCTGAGCCGCCGGCTGCAAACCTGAAACCTGAAACCTGAAACCTGAAACCAAGTCTTTTCAGAGCTTGCGCCGCGATATTTTCGACATCTTCCAACTTTCCCGTGCCGACGGTTTTGCAGGCTAATTCGCCCGCCACCGGTTCGACGAAATGAACGCCGTCGGCTTTTAAGCGTTCGACATTGCGCCGCGTCGCCGCGTGATTCCACATCGTGACGTTCATCGCGGGCGCAATCATTACGGGCGCATTTGACGCGAGATAAGTCGCACTCAAAAAATCGTCGGCGATGCCGTTGGCAAATTTGGCGATGACGTTCGCCGTCGCCGGAACGATCAAAAGCAAATCTATATTCTGCGAGAAATTGACGTGAGCAATCGGGTCGGGATTTTCCTTTTCATAATCGTCAACTAAAACGTAATTTTCCGTCAGAGCGCGAAACGTCAGCGGTTGAATAAACTCGGTCGCGTGTTTTGTCATCGCCACGCGGACTTCGCAATTGTTTTTCTGCAACAGCCGCAAAACTTCAATCGCCTTATAAGCCGCGATACCGCCGCAAACGCCCAAACCGACGCGATATTTTTTTTCAGAATCGCCCATACAAAAATTATTTGAGATTTTATCATTAAAACCTTTCGCCGGTAAAAGCTGCGGAAAAATCGCGTCGAGACTGTTGACAGCCACGATAAAAAATAATCGCCGCTGTGTTAGAATTTCAAAAGTTTACAAAATCTTAACTGAACCGGCGCGAGATAAAATGATTGATAATCAAATAATTCATCAACCGAGTCTTTTCGACGTGAATACGAAAACAATTGAAATCGAACCGATTTTGTTGTTGGCGTTGGGCGAATTTCAATCACGCGGAAAAGTTTTGGCGGAACGCGAATTGGCTTTAGACAGACTGCGCGGCGCATTCAAACGCGCTTCGGAAAAATTCGGCGCGGAAGAATTTTCCGATGAAGAAATCGCCAAAGGTTTGGGTAAACTCGGCGCGAAAATCGTCAAAGTTCCGAGCTTCGTCGCCAAACATCCGTTTCGCGTGACGATTACAAACGATTTAGCCGAGAAAGCGAAAGCTATTTATCAGGCATCGCTCGAAAATGACTGAAGAGAAAATATCACCATCCGATTTGTGGCGTTACATCGAAAAACATCGCGTCGCCATCGAAAAATCTCTGCGCGAATTTCTGCCCCTCGCGCCGGCGGCGATTTCCACCGAATTTAACGAAGCGGTCGAATACGCTTTGTTTTCCGGCGGGAAAAGATTACGTCCGGTGCTGACTCTGCTCGGCGCGGAACTGGTCGGCGGCACGACGGATTTGATGTTTCCGGCGGCGATTGCCGGCGAATTCGTTCACACGAGTTCGTTAATTTTCGACGATTTGCCTTGTATGGACAACGCCTCGGAGCGGCGCGGGAAAACTTCGCTGCACACGCAATTCGGCGAAGGTTTGGCGGTTTTGGTCGGCATCGGATTTTTGAACGCGGCTTATGGATTGGTTTTCGTCAATCACCGCGAAATGCCGGAACGCGCGATGGCGGCTCATTCGGAAATCGTCGAATGCGTCGGCGCGGCGGGAATGATCGGCGGGCAGTCGGTTGATTTGGCGTTAGCGAAAGAGGCGAAAGGAGCGAATGAAACGAAAAGCGCGGGCGCAAGTCAAAGTTCGGACGCGGCAGACGAATCAATCAGAAACCTAAAAACGTCGGCTCTGATGCGTTTGTCGCTGCGCGTCGGCGCGATTCTGGCGGGCGCGAATTATCTCGAACTCGCGCATCTGTCGCGCTACGCCGAACTGCTCGGCGATGCCTATCAATTAAGCGACGATTTGATTGATCTAGAGGAAGACGGCGAAATTTTTAAGGAAACTAAAACCTTCGCCATCCAGGAAGGCGAAACGGCGCGGCTGAAATTGAGAACCACTATTGAGGAAACCAAGCGAATTTTGATGGATAATTTTCCGCCGAACGAGGCGCGAAATTGTTTGGTTCAGTTGACCGATTATCTGGCGGAAAGGAAAATGTAAATTATGATAACCGAAGTTACGACCGATTACTCGAAAATTATTTCGCAATTACCGGCGGGAAGCGACGTTTTTCTACGCGGGCAAAGCTGGGAAGATTACGAAGCAATCATCGAATCGGTCGGCGAAGCGAGCGGTTTGCGGATTAGTTTCGACGGAGAAAATGTAAAAATTATGACGCTTTCCACCAAACACGAAAAATACGTTCGTTTCATCGAGATGATGATTACGGCACTGACTTTAAAGACCAGAAAAAAAATTCTCTCTTTCGGCTCTTCGACGATGAAATCTTCACGGCAGGAACGCGGCTCAGAACCCGATTGCTGTTTTTACATTCAAAATGCCGAACTCGTCGCGCATAAAAACACGATTGATTTCAGCC
>JAYVKL010000192.1:0-26648 GCA_043768465.1 Pyrinomonadaceae bacterium | reverse complement strand
GCAATTTCTCACAATCATTATCAGATAAACCTTTGACAAATTTGTTCGGCATATTCATATTGCCATTATATCATAAAACTTTTAGATGACTGCTTAGCTTTTCTCTTCAAAACGATATTCCCAATCGTCAACAGGAATTGGTATTGGATTTGTGGGAAATTCCTCTTTTCCCTTCAGAGCATTTTTAGAAAGCCATTCATACATCGCTTCCGTCGCTTTTGGATTACCGATAGAACGAATGATTTCTTGCGTGTTATAACGAACATTTTTATCTTTATCATTCAAAGCTGCAATTAAATCATCACGTCTTTCGTCTCCGATTTGAAATAACTTAACGAAATTTTCATTGGAAATAATAGGTTCACTTAATAATTTTTTGGTTTCTTCGTAAGTGTTTTGATATTGATTCTTTGGTGAACACGAAGCGAATAAAAGACAGAGCAATAAGAAAGCTATTTTCATATTTAGACTCCTAAAACAATTCGTCCAAGGCTTCTTCCAAATTTTTCACCCCGACGACACGCATTCCTAAAAGTTTCTCCAAACCCTTTTTATTCGACATCGGCAAAATCAATTTTTTGAAGCCTAAAGTTTGCGCTTCGCGGGCGCGGGCTTGGGCTTGCAGAACGCCGCGCACTTCGCCGGTTAAACCAACTTCGCCGAAAACGGCGGTGTCGGGCGGGATTTGCAGATTGCGGAAACTCGAAGCGATGGCGGCGATCACGCCTAAATCAGCCGCCGGTTCGTCAATTTCCAAACCGCCGGCGACGTTGACGAAAACGTCGTCGTTGGCGAGTTGAAAGCCGAGTTTTTTTTCTAAAACGGCGATTAAAAGGGAAGTTCGATTGTAATCGAAACCCTGCGCCATTCGTCTGCCCGTTCCGAATTTCGTGCCGGAAACCAACGCCTGCACTTCGACGAGCATCGGGCGCGTGCCTTCCATACAAACCGTCACGACCGAACCGCTCGCGCCTTCGGGTCGTTCCTGCAAAAAGACTTCCGACGGGTTGCCGACGGCGATTAAGCCTTCGCCGGTCATCTCGAAAATGCCGATTTCATTCGCCGCGCCGAAACGGTTTTTGGTGGCGCGGATGATGCGGTGATTGTGATGGCGGTCGCCTTCAAAATATAAAACCGTGTCAACGATATGTTCAAGTGCTTTCGGTCCGGCGATGGAACCTTCTTTGGTCACGTGACCGATGAGAAAAACCGGCGTTCCGGTGGCTTTGGCGAAAATCATAAATTGTCCGGCGACTTCGCGGACTTGGGAAACGCTGCCGGGCGCGGATTCGATGCGCGGCGAAAAAACCGTCTGAATCGAATCAACGATAATCGCGTCGGGCTGTAATTTTTCGACTTCGTCTAGAATCGCTTCGAGATTCGTTTCGGGCAAAAGGTATAAATTCTCCGCGTCTAAACTCAATCTTTCGCCGCGCATTTTGATTTGCCGTTCCGATTCTTCGCCGGAAACGTAGAGAACCCGCGTGTTGCTTTTGCTCAATTTGTCGGCGACCTGAATTATCAAAGTTGAATTGTGAACAATCAAATCGTTGGCGACAAAATTTTCGTGCGCCGAAACCGAAATGTCATAAACTTGTTCTTTACCGACAAATTTAACGCTTTTAACTTCGTCCCAATAAATATCGCCGAAAGCCGATTTTTGCAGAAACGAATCAGGATATAATTTTGCAACCGCCTGAACGGTCGAACGGCAGAGCGGTCTTTCGTGCCGCCTGTTTTGAAAGCGAATTCCGGCTTTTGCCGAAACGGTTTCAAACGAATCGCCTCCGAAAAGCTCGCGCAGATTTTTCCAGAAGTGTTCGCCGGTCGGAATCAAATTTCGATGAGTCGAAGAAAGTTTCGGCAATTCAAGATCGGCTATTTTGGACTTCGCCGCTTCGCGTCCGTAAATTCCAATTTCATCTACAAATCTTTTGACATTTTCGATTCCCAACAGTTGAATCTCGTACGCCGTGTAAGGTTTCTCGTTGACAACGCTCGGCTTAGTTCGCAAGTTGGCAACAAAGCCGAATCGCAAAAGAAGATGCTGAACATCTTCGGCGAGTTTGCGGCTGATAGTCGAGTAAGAAACGCCGGATTGCCCTTTTTTATTAACGTAAATCGAGCCGTCGCAGGAGAAAAGTATTTTCAAAAAGAGCGCGAGCTGCGCTTTCGGAAGTCTGAAAATACAATCGGGAACGAATTTGTTACCGGCGTTTTTGAAACGCAACCCGACGGATTCGATCAGGCGCATTGTCGGATTCACGGTTTCACCGATTTCTCGGTTATCAAACGACAAATCTTTTTCACGAACTTTGAAAGCCTCTGCAAATTGTTGAAACTGCGGTTCGGTCGGAACGCCGTTGCCGTTTCGCCAAGTCCAAACCGCTTCATATTTTACGTCGAGTGTTCGGGCGATTTCCGCCCGCGAAAGTTTTTTCTCGTCTCTGATTTTAATGAAATCGGCGGCAAAATTACGACGCGCAAACGCTTTTTCACGGTGCGGAATAATCAGCCGATAATCCTTTGCGATACCTTTCTTTTTTTGGTAGACGCGAACGGTCAAACCGAATTCGGCGGCGATCTCGTAAACATCGCGTTCGACTTCCGGCGAAGCGGCGGTGATGTTTAGACTGTTGTTTGCCGAGCCGTCGGAAATTATGTAGGAAATTAGTTTAATCGCGTTTTCCGGCATTGATTCGTTCCCGAAATAAGGCAGAGCAACCGGCGCGGCGACCGCTTCGCCGACTTTGATTTCGGAAAGCTGCTTCCAACCTTTATCGGTCAGAAAAGGGTGGTTTGCCGTGCAGATTACTTTTTTGCCGAGTCGTGTTTCAACTTCAAAAACCTCTTTTTCGCCTTGTTCGTGAAATTCGATTGATGTCTGAACAGAGAATTTATGAGTTGCGGTATTTAACGAAAGCACATTGCGGTTGACGTTTTTCCATTCGGTAATCGGCAGGAAATCGCCCGTTTGCGCGTCAAAAATTCGCGTCGAACCAACCAGACATTTCCCGATTCCCGGTGCGCCGCCGATCAGGACGAGCGAACCGGCGACGATGCCGCCGCCTAAAACTCGGTCAAATTCGGGAATTCCCGAAGACGTTCGCATATCGTCCTGCGATTCGATTTCCGAATACGAAATCGGTTTGACTTCGCGGAACGAATTGGTCGAAAGCCGCGCGCCGCCGGACGCGGAAACTTTGCCGACGGGTTGCGGCGACGGGCGAAATTTTTCCTCGACGAAAGTGTTGAATTCGCCGCAGTCGGGACATCGCCCGGACCATTTTCTTTCCTGTCTGCCGCAGTTTTGGCAGACGTAAATCGTTGCGGGTTGTTTTGCCATTGCCGTTTATTTTAACGGAAACGGGCGGTTTTATAAATGCGGCGAATCGTAAGTTTCCCCGCCGAAAAATCGGCAGCAGAACAGCGTTCGCCGTTTACTATTCACGCGGTGAAATTCGTGTTAAAATTTCAAACGTTATGAAACTCGACGTTCTCATCATTAGAATCGGCTTCATTCTGCTTTTGGCGGCAGTCGGATACCTGCTCAATCCGCTGTCGCAGACTTCGCATTTGCCGGAAAATTTCGGCAGGGAAGCGAGACAGTTTACCTCCGCGTTTTTCGCCGTGTTAATCGCGTTCGGCATCATCGGTTTCGAGATGCGGGCGAGACGCGCCAGTTTGAAAACCCTGATCGGCGCGGCAGTCGGTTCAATACTCGGAATCGTCGGGGCGTATCTGATCGGAATGCTGATTAGCTCGCAGGATATAAACACCATCGGCGGCGAAATGAAAGTGTTTTTGACCATCGTCCTGGTATTTTTTATGGGCTACATCGGCTTGATGGTCGGTGCCGCGAAAGGCGAGTTTCTTGATTTGTCGGTTCTCGGCGGTTTTCTCTCGGACAAAAACGCGGTCAAGCGCGATTACAAAGTTCTCGATACTTCCGTCATTATTGACGGGCGCATCGCCGATGTCGCCGAAACCGGATTTTTGGGCGGAACTCTGATTATTCCGCAGTTTATTTTAACGGAATTACAGCAGGTCGCCGACTCGCCGGATTCGAGCAAACGCCAGCGCGGGCGGCGCGGACTCGATATGCTGCAACGCCTTCGCAACAACAGCAATATTGATATTCAAATCGTCGAAACCGATTATCCGGCGGTCAAGGAAGTTGATCTGAAACTGATCGAACTCGGTCAGGAACTCGATGCCGTGATCGTGACCAATGATTTTAATTTGAACAAAGTTTCGCAATTGCGCGGCGTATCGGTTTTGAATATCAACGAACTCGCCAACGCTCTGAAACCCGTCGTGCTGCCCGGCGAAGCGATGCGCGTTTTCATCTTAAAAGAAGGCAAAGAATACAATCAGGGCGTGGCGTATCTGGACGACGGCACGATGGTTGTCGTGGATAATGCGCGGCGTTTAATCGGCAAAACCGCCGATGTCGCCGTCACCAGCGTTTTGCAGACGACCGCCGGCAAAATGATTTTCGGCAGACTTTGGGAAGAAAAAGACAATCACGACGAGCCGGCAAACAACATTCACGAATCACGCTCGCCGCATTTCCGCAAATCAACCCGCGAGCTGCGTCAGACGACGATTGTCGAGGAAATTGATTAGTGGTAAATGGTAAGTGGTAAGTGGTAAGTGAAGATTTCGAAACTTACCACTTACCACTTACCATTTACCGTTTACCACTATGAACATCGCCATCATTGTCGCCGCCGGAAGCGGAATCAGGTTCGGTTCGGCGACTCCGAAACAATTTCTCGCCATCGGCGGCAAACCGCTTTTGATTCACACGCTTGAAAAGTTTGAAAATTGCGCGGCGATTGGCGAAATCATTTTGATTTTGGCGGCGGATGAAATCGAGAATTTCAAGCTCACGCTCGAAAAGTTCAGCTTCAAAAAAACGATAAAAATAATCGCGGGCGGCGCAACCCGCGCCGCATCGGTGCGCTGCGGGTTATCGGCGATTGATGCGGAAAAATGTGAAATCGTCGCCGTTCACGATGGCGCGCGTCCGCTCGTTGCCGTCGAAGAAATCGCCGCCGCGATTGAAAAAGCGCGGGAGACAGGCGCGGCTTGTCTGGTCGCCGAAGTAACCGATACGATCAAAGAAGTGCGCGACGGGAAAATCGTCGGCACGGTTGACCGCCAAAGCCTGCGCCGCGCTTTGACTCCGCAAGCCTTTCGACTCGACATTTTACAAAAAGCATTCGCGCCTGAAAACTTTGACGCAAATGCCACCGACGAGGGTTTTTTGGTTGAAAAACTCGGCTGCGAAATCGCTTTCGTGGACGGCAACGCGAAAAACATTAAAATCACGACGCTTGAAGATTTTGCCTTCGCCGAAACTTTTTTGAAGGAAATTGTAAACCGAAAATTTTTATAAATATATGTATCGCATCGGCTTCGGCAGCGACATTCACCGCCTTGAAGCGGGCAGAAAACTGATTTTGGGCGGCGTGGAAATCGAATCGGCTTCAGGCGCGGTCGGACATTCCGACGCGGACGCGCTCGCTCACGCCGTCACTGATGCGCTTTTGGGTGCGCTCGCGCTCGGCGACATCGGCGCGTATTTCTCCGATAAAGATAATCAGTGGCAACACGCCGACAGCTTTCTTTTTCTGCGTTACGCGGTCGGATTGATTAAGGAAAAAGGTTACAAAATCGTCAATCTCGATTCGGTCGTCAATCTCGAACAGCCGAAACTGCGCCCGCATATTGATGTGATGCGGGAAAATTTAGCGATTGCTTTGGAGATCGAAACTGACTGCGTTTCGGTCAAAGCAAAAACCGGCGAAAAAGTTGATGCGGTCGGCGAAAGCCGAGCGATTAAAACCGAAGCCGTCGTTTTACTGGAAAAAAGGAACGCCGCCAAATAAAAAACGCCCGAACTTTCATTCGAGCGTTCGATTAAATTTTGATAAATAGCTTTACCAGACATCCGCGCCGTAGCTTTGGCCGATTTGCAAAACTTCAAAATAAGTGCGGTTAATTTCCTGACCGTGAAGTTCGTCGTCGTCGGCAAATTTCCCTAAACTGCAAGCACTCCGATTAGAAATCTCCGCCGATTTATTGAGAAAATTCGAATAATCGCGCCACGCTTTCAAATGTCCGCGCCACGCCGCCTGAAAATCGTTCGGCAAATCGCCCACTTCCAGACTGCTCGAATCGTCAACGTAATCGCCGACCGCTTCCGCGTAATCGGCAAATGCCACGCTGTCAACGCCCGGCGGATAGCTTTCGCCGATGTCGTAAATTCTGCCGGTGCGGGCGCGCCCGTTGGCGTAATCTTCACGAATCAAATCGGTAATCGCGGCGGCGGTCGCCGATCTTTGTTTATATTTGCAATAGCTGACGGAGTTATACGGGTTCGTATTTTTGCCGATGAACAAACTCGCAAAGGCGGCGGAAAGTCCGAAAGCGGCGACGAAGGCGACGATTGATAAAATGTTTTTACTTCTCATAATAATTTGATTATGGCTTATCGAGCCGAAAAACGAAAGAACTTTTTTGCTGAAAATATCTTTTACAAACTCACGAATCAGAACTGTTTAAGTTTCAAAATTTTAGCTGGTCTTTTTCTTAGACGGTTGTTTTCCGCAAACGGTTGGTTGGTTTAGAAACTTTTTTGCTAAAGTATTGCTGATGCGACCACAGGACATTATCGTCAAAAAACGCGACGGAAAAATCTTAACGAGCAGTGAAATAAACGCTTTCGTCAGAGGTGTCACCGATGCGAGCTGGGCTGATTATCAAACGTCCGCGCTGCTGATGGCGATGTTCGTCAGAGGTTTGAATCTCGACGAACAAAATGCTTTGACGAAAGCGATGCTTGATTCCGGCGAGATTTTAGATTTTTCCGACATCAAACAGCCGAAAGCCGACAAACATTCGACGGGCGGCGTGGGCGACAAAACTTCGCTGATAATCGCGCCGATAGTTGCGGCGAGCGGCGTTTCCGTGCCGATGATTTCCGGGCGCGGACTCGGACACACCGGCGGAACGCTCGACAAACTCGAATCAATCGCCGGCTACAACGTCCATCTCACGACCGCCGAATTTCAGAAAATCGTTAAAAAATGCGGGTTTGCGATGGCGGGACAAACCAAAGAAATCGTTCCGGCGGACAAAAAACTTTACGCTTTGCGCGACGCGACGGCGACGGTTGAATCAATTCCTTTGATCGTCGCTTCGATTATGTCGAAAAAATTGGCGGAAAATTTGGACGCGCTCGTCCTCGATGTTAAAACCGGCAGCGGCGCGTTTATGAAGGATTACGATAACGCGAAAAAGCTCGCCGCCGCGCTGGTGGAAACCGGCAACGCTTTCGGTGTCAAAACCGAAGCCGTCATTTCCGATATGAATCAGCCGCTCGGAAAATACGTCGGCAACGCGCTGGAAGTTTACGAATGCGTCAGGATTTTGCGAAACGAAGCAGACGCGCAAATGTCGCCGACGCGTGAACTTTCCATCGAATTGGCGGCGCGAATGCTGGTTTTGTGCGGCATCGAAAAAACGGTTCAAAGTTCAAAGTTCAAAGTTCAAAGCACCCTGGAAAGCGGCGCGGCTTTAGAGAGTTTTCGACGCAATATCGAATGTCAGAACGGCGACGCGAAAATCTGCGACGCGCCGGAACTTCTGGTTGAATCGAGTTTGCTGAAAGTCGCAATCAAAGCTGAAAAGTCCGGCTGGCTCGGCGCGATTGACACGCTGGCAATCGGCGAAGCGGTTTCGAGCATCGGCGGCGGGCGAATCAAAGTCGCCGATGCGATTGATTACGCCGTCGGTTTCCAGTGCGAAAAAAATCTCGGTGACGAGATAAAAGCGGGCGAAACTTTGGGCGTGATTTACTGCCGGAACGACGGGCAAGCCGCCTTGATCGGCGGGAAACTGCGCGACGCTTATCAAATCGGGGCGGAAAAACCGACCGGAAAATTTGAGTTGATTAAAAAGTTAAGTAGTGTGTAAATTAAATTTTGAAGTATTTTTAATACTCCGCGACCTCTGCGTCTCTCGCGTGAAATTTCTTTTTTGTCAGAAATAATTTCACGCGAGAGGCGCAGAGGTCGCAGAGAGCAAATACCAAGAAACTTAATTTACAGACTATTAAGCAGTTGAGCAAATGTTTGGCGGCATTTTGGTTTTCGCGTCCGCGTCCGCGCTTCAGCCTGGTTTCTGCCGCGCTTCGTTCTGCGGAGCGGACAAAGTGCGTTCCGCGTTTGGATTCTGAACACAGCGAAATACTCGGCTACTTTGTAGAAACTCAGATTACAAACCGATGGGCGAAGATATTAGACGCTGATTATGCTGATCCGGCGGCGGGTTGGCGTGAATTCTTCAATTCAGACCGGCGTTAATCCGCTGAATCAGCGTTTGTCCGCGTCTAATTCCTTGCTTTGCAGCAATTTATTAAGAAGAAATCGGAGATTAAAAATTATGGCGACAATCACATTTTACGGCGGTGTCGGAACCGTCACGGGTTCAAAATATCTGCTCGAATCGAACGGCGGAAAGATTTTGGTGGACTGCGGACTTTTTCAAGGTCTGAAGGAACTGCGCGAAAAAAATTGGCAAGACCCGCCGTTTGTGCCGTCGGAAATTGACGCGGTGATTATTACTCACGCGCACATTGACCACACCGGATTTTTGCCGCGACTCGTCAAATTAGGCTTTAACGGAAAGGTTTTCGCTTCACGGGCGACCGCCGATCTGATGAAAATTTTGCTGCTCGATTCGGCGCAATTGCAGGAGGAAGACGCGGAATATCGCAACCGCAAAGGTTTGACCGTTCACACGCCCGCGCTGCCGCTTTACGATGAAGACGACGCGAAAGCGACGCTCGAATTATTAAATCCCGTGCCGAACGACGGCGTTCAAATCGAAATCGGCGAAGGCTTCAAAGCCTCGTTCAACGTCGCCGGACATATTTTGGGCGCGAGTATGGTTTTAGTCGAGATGGAACGGGCGCGTCCGAACGGCGAGGGCGTCCGGTTTCTTTTTTCGGGCGATTTGGGGCATTACGACCAGCCGATTTTAAAAGACCCTTCGATTCCTTCGGACTGCGATTATCTGATGTGCGAATCAACTTACGGCAACCGTCTGCACGGCAGCGATTCGAGCGCAGACCAGATGGCGCGAATTATCAACGAAGCCGCGAGCCGCAACGCGCCGATTCTGATTCCCGCCTTCGCCGTCGGGCGCACGCAGGAAGTTTTGTATCTGATCCGCGAACTCGAAGAAGCCAAAAAAATTCCTGTTTTGCCGGTCATCGTTGATTCGCCGATGGCGGCGCAGGCGACGCAGGTTTACAATCGTTTCGCCGAAGAACACGACGAGGAATACGCTTCGATTCTGGCGCATAAAAAACATCCGCTGCGGACGGGCGCGCTGACGACGGCTTCGACCCGCGAAGAATCAATGCGTTTGAACGATCTGAAAGGCACGCGCATTATAATTTCCGCGTCGGGAATGATGACCGGCGGGCGCGTTCTGCACCACGCGATGCGCGTTTTGCCGAACGCGAACGCGACGCTCGTTTTCGTCGGTTATCAGGCGGCGGGAACGACCGGCAGACGCATTCAGGACGGGAGCCGCGAAGTCCGCATTATGAAACATTGGATTCCGGTGAATTGCCGCGTCGAACACGTTCAGGGATTTTCCGCTCACGCCGATTGGAAAGCCGTGCTGCGCTGGCTCGGCGGGCTGCCCACCGCGCCGAAAACGGTTTTTACGACGCACGGCGAACCCGAAGCGGCGGAAGCGATGGCACAGCATATCCGCGAAAATCTCGGCTGGAATGTCCACGTTCCGCATTACGGCGAGACGATTGAATTGAAGTGAAGTGGATTTTATAAATTGTGCGGTGAGAACTTCGGCATCCGCCGGTTAATTTTTGCTGAAATAGCCGAGTTTTTCCGAAACCCGGTGCGCCGCGTCTTTGATGAGTTCGATAATCTTCGGCAGATTCGTTTCGTCGAGCTGGAGAATCGTCGAAGACGTGCCGAGCGCGGCGACGATTGCGCCGCTTGCGTCGAAAACCGGCGCGGCGAGACAGCGGACGTTCAAACTGTTTTCTTCATTATCAATCGCCGCGCCGTATTCGCGGACTTTGGCGATTTCCTGCAAAAATTTCGCTTGACTCGTGATTGACTTGCGCGTCTTTTTTTCCATTCCGCACAGCGTTAAAATCTTTTCGATTTCCGCGTCCGGCAAGTTGGCAACCAAAACTTTTCCGATTGCCGTCGTGTGAATCGGCAAGCGATGTCCGACCCAAATATCCATTTTGATAAAGCTGTTTTCGGCTTCGACCTTTTCGACGTAAACGGCGCGTCCGTTGTCTAAAACAGCGAGATGCGCCTCCGACATCCGGCTTTTGGTGAGAAATCGTTCGAGAATCGGCTTGGCGACTTCGCGCACATCGGCGTGGGCGACTTGCCCGCGCGACAAACTCATCAATTTCAAACCGAGCCGGTATTTTCCGCCTTCGCCGCGAATCAAATAACCGCGATTTTCCATCACGCGCAGAATATAACTCGCCGAGCTTTTCGGAACTTTCAGACGGCGGCTGATGTCCGAATTGCTCAAGCCGCCGCTACTTTCCGCCACCAATTCCAAAATCGAAAACGTCCGCTCGACGGCGTTCGCCGTTTTTTCTTCCGACATATTTTTATATAAGAACAGTGCTGAAGTTAATGCAGCGAGTGTTCTGAGTTCAAACTTTAGTTTGCTTCGCCCGCCGAGCGAAGCGCGGCGGAAACCAAGCTGAAGGCGTGAACTTAGAACACTCGCTGCGTTATTTTTGGCGACTTCCGGTTAAATTTATCTGCCTTACTTCCAATATATTTTACCCGCCGACTAATTTTTTTGTAAAGTCTTGTGCGAGATTGTGAAAAACTGTTCAATATCTCGAACAATGCGAAATTTACTATTTACAAACTCGAACGGTCTTGTGTAATTTAACAACACGAACTAAATTTGGAACTACTGTTCAGTATCGTGAACAAACGAAATTATGATGACCCAGCCGAAAATGAAAAGTGAAGGTGATTCGCGCATCAACCACGCGCCGGAAAATTACGATGCGAAAGCGGAATTGCCCGAAGGTTTTTACGAATTCCTAAAATCGCTGCACGAAGAATTCACGCCGCGCCAGCAGGAATTAGCGAGCCAACGCCGTGAAGTGCTGGCGAAATCACACGCGGGCGATTTGCCGAATCATCTGCCCGCATCCGAAGCAACGAGCGGCGATTGGAAAATCGTTCTGCCGGAATATATCGCCGACCAGCGCAATCAGATGACCGGACCGGCGGATGACGCGGAACTCGTGGTTAAAATGCTCAATTCCGGTGCGCCCGGTGTGATGATTGACTTGGAAGATTCGATGGCAAATGTCTGGGGCAATCTCGAAACGGGAATTGAGAATGCTTTGCGGACTCTGCACGGCGAATTGAGTTATTTCGATGTCAAGCGCGAGCGGGAAATTTCGATTGTCGAGAGCGCGACCGTGACGCTCGTGCGCCTGCGCGGTTTGCATTTGAGTCAGGCGAATGTTTTTGCGGGCGAACTGCTGTCGGCTTCGGTTTACGACGCGGCGCGGATCGCGTTCGGCGTTGATCGAGCGCGGCTGAAACACAATCTGACGTTTTACATTCCGAAATCCGAATCGGCGGAAGAAGGTTTGTTCTGGCGCGATTTGTTTCAGACAATCGAAGCGAAACTCGGCTGGGAACGCGGTTTTATCAAATGTTTTGCGCTCGTCGAAGCGCATCCGTTCGCGTTTCAGATGGAAGAATTTATTTACAATCTGCGCGAGCATCTTCTGGGTTTGAATCTCGGACGCTGGGATTATATGGCATCCTTGATTCACTTCAACATCGAAAATCCCGAATGGGTTTTGCCCGATCGAAACACGATTCCGTCGGACGTTCCTTTCTTCCAAAACCTGCGCGAATTGCTGGTCAACGTCTGCCACCGGCGCGGCATTCTGGCAATCGGCGGAATGACCGCACTGTTTCCGAATCGAGCCGATGCCGAATTAAATTCACGCGCTTTAACGGTTTTGGAAAACGACAAACGAAACGAGGCGAGCGTCGGAATGGACGGCGCGTGGACGGGACATCCCGACCAGAACGCCGTCGCCGTCGCGCAGTTTCCCGCACCGAATCAGAACTTTATTCAGTTTGAAGACCGCGAGCGTTATCCCGATTTGCGCCCCGCGCCGAACGGTGCCGGCAAACACACTTTGGACGGAACGCGGGCGGCGGCGCGAACCGCGATTCGTTACCGGCACGGCGTTTTGAACGGCAAAGGCGCGTCGCTTTTGGACGGTTATATGGAAGATTTAGCGACCGACCGGATTTATCGTTTGATGATCGCCCAAAGAATGAAACACGCCGACGCAGTGAGAATTGTTGACGAATCGGGTGCTGAAATCAAGCACACGCCGGAATTGATTACCGCGATTTTCGATGAGGAATTGGCGAAGATTTTAGGCGATTTGCCGCCTGAAATCTTAGAGAAAGAGAAAGATAAATATACCGAAGCGCGAAGGTTGACTGAAGAGATGATTGCTTTGGGGCAATTCGACCCGATTTAATTTTTTAACCATCCGCTCCGCGAGACATAGAAAACATAGTTTTTCTTTTACCTTTTTAAATTTCTATGTTTTCTATGTCTCGCGGAGCGGATGGTTAATTTTCCTGGAGAATACTATGACAAAGGACGAACAAATAAAACAAATTGAGCAGGATTGGGCGGAGAATCCGCGTTGGAAAAATGTGACGCGAACTTATTCGGCGGCGGACGTTCTGCGGCTGCGCGGTTCGATCAATATCGAATATACGATTGCCAAACTCGGCGCGGAAAGATTGTGGGATTTGATGTGCGAAAACGATTACGTCAACGCGCTCGGCGCACTTTCGGGCGGGCAGGCGATTCAGCAGGTGCAAGCCGGACTTCAGGCGATTTACGCGAGCGGCTGGCAGGTCGCCGCCGATGCCAATGTTTCCGGGCAGATGTATCCTGACCAGAGCCTCTATCCCGCGAACAGCGTGCCGGAACTGGTCAAAAAGCTCAACAATTCATTACAGCGCACCGACCAAATCTACACCGCCGAAGGGAAGAATGGAGTCCACTGGTTTGCGCCGATTGTCGCCGATGCCGAAGCCGGATTCGGCGGCAACCTGAACGCCTTCGAGCTGATGAAATCAATGATCGAAGCGGGCGCGGCGGGCGTTCATTACGAAGACCAATTATCTTCGGCGAAAAAATGCGGACATCTCGGCGGCAAGGTTTTAGTCCCGACGCAGGAAGCGATTCAAAAGTTGATCGCGGCGCGGCTGGCGGCGGATGTCTGCGGCGTTCCGACGGTGGTCATTGCCAGAACGGACGCGAACGGCGCGAATCTTTTGACTTCGGACGTTGACGATAACGACCGCTCATTCTGCACCGGGGAGCGCACCGTCGAAGGATTTTTCACCGTCAATTGCGGCATCGAACAGGCGATTTCGCGCGGCTTGGCTTACGCGCCTTATGCCGACTTGGTGTGGTGCGAAACTTCAACGCCGGATTTGGAGGAAGCCCGACAATTTGCGGCGGCGATTAGGGCGAAATACCCGGAAAAAATGCTGGCGTATAATTGCTCGCCGTCTTTTAATTGGAAGAAAAAATTGGACGACGAAACGATTGCGAGATTTCAGGACGAACTCGGCGCGATGGGTTACAAATTTCAATTTATAACTTTAGCCGGATTTCACGCGCTCAATTTGACGATGTTTGAGTTGGCGCGCGATTACCGCGATGTCGGAATGACGGCGTATGCCGATTTGCAGGAACGCGAATTCGGTCTGGAAATTGACGGTTATCGGGCGACAAAACATCAATCGTTCGTCGGCACGGGATATTTCGATGCCGTGACGCAGGTTATTTCCGGCGGGAAATCTTCGGTTACGGCTCTGAACGGTTCGACCGAAGCGGAGCAGTTTGAAGAAGTTATCTTCAAAACTTTTGCGCCGATGATTCATATTTAACTTGCTAACTTATAGGGGCGATCCTTTGTGGTCGCCCGATCTCCTCCGTAATCAATGTTGCGGAGAAGACGGGCGACCACAAGGGATCGCCCCTACTTTTTCGTGGAGAAAACGGGCTTATTCGTAGCTTTCCAAAACGTCGAGCAGCGTCGGTTTTTCGGTTTCGATGTCCAGAATTTTCGCGCCGTTTTCGGTTAGAAAAGATACGATCTCGCCTAAAACATCGTCGTCGGCTTCGCGCTCGAAATTTATCGAAGCTGTTCCGGCGCGGTTTTCAAAAGTGAAATTCGGCAATTTTGCCGACAGCTTTTCGCGCAGAAAATTCTCCGAAACTCCATCCAAAGTGATCTTCACTCGCTGGGTTTGTCTGTTTCGCCGACGGAGATTTTCCGGCGTGTCAACGGCGCGGATTTCGCCTTTTGAGATGACGGCGACGCGCCCGCAGAGTTCTTCGACTTCCGCGAGATTGTGCGAAGTCAGCAGAATCGAAACGCCTTTGAACGAGACGATTAAATCGCGCATCGCCTGGGCGGCGAGCGGATCGAGCGAGCGCGTCGGCTCGTCCAACAATAAAACCGGCGGCTGCGGCAGAATCGCCCGCGCCATCGCCAAACGCTGTTTGTTGCCGGTCGAAAGCTCGGAAAAGCGGCGCGTTGCCAGCTCGCTTAAATCCAACTGCTCAAAAAGTTCGGCGATTCGCCTTTTCGCCGCCGCATCTTTCAAACCGTCAAGTCTGGCGAAAAAAAGCAGATTCTGCTCCGCCGTCAAACGCCAGTAAAAACTTCGCTCCTCAGCCGTCGCCAAACCGACCAAGGAACGCACCTTGACTTCATCTCGCACCGAATCGTAATTTTTAACCGAAACCCGTCCGTTCGTCGGTTGAACCAAAGTAGCGATAATTTTCGTCAAAGTCGTTTTGCCCGCGCCGTTTCTGCCGATTAACCCGAAAATTTCGCCGTCGCCGATTTCAAACGAGACGTTTTTCAAGGCTTCGACCGGCGGCTTGATACTGAGACGGAAAAACTTTTTCAGACGCGGAAACGAAGCAGGATAGGTTTTGGAAAGATTTTCGATTTTGACGGCGGGCATTTTTTAGAAAATTATCGCTGACGCTGTTTCGGGTCGAGGTATTCGCGCAGACCGTCGCCGAGAAAATTAAAAGCCAGAACCGTCAGCGCGATGAACAGTGCGGGGAAAAAGAAAGCGTGCGGCGCGTTAAAAAGCGTATCGAGACCGCGCGATTCTTCGAGCATCGTTCCCCAGGACGGCGCGGGCGGCGGAATCCCTAGACCCAGAAACGACAAAGACGCTTCGGACAAAACTGCGCCCGCCATTCCGAGCGACGCTTGGACAATCAGCGGCTGAATCGCGTTCGGCAGAATGTGCGTAAATAAAATCCGAAAATTGCTCGCGCCCAACGCCCGCGCTGCCTGCACGAAATCATATTCGCGGACTTTCAAAACCTGCCCGCGCATCAAACGGGCGTAGCCGACCCAGCCGATGATGCAGAGCGCGAGAATGATTTTGCTCAAACCCAAACCGAAACCGCTGATAATCGCCCGCGCCGCGCCTGCTCCGACAAAGTATTCGAGCATTTTCTGTTCGTCAACAAACGCCGCCAGAGCGATTGCCAGCAGCAAACCGGGAAACGCCAAAAAGACGTTGAAAACGTAGCCGGACAAAAATTTGTCCACGAATCCGCCGTAAAATCCCGACACCGCGCCGATGATAATTCCGATGAACGCCGACACCGCGACGACGATAATGCCGACTTGCAGGGAAATCCGCGCCCCGTAAATAACCCGCGAGTAAACATCGCGTCCGAGCGCATCCGTGCCGAACCAGTGCGCGGCGGAAGGCGCGGCGTAGCGCATCGCCAGATTCTGCGCCGTCACATCGTGCGTAGCGATGAGCGGCGCGAAAATCGCCGCCGCGATAAACAAAACCGCAATGGCGATGCCGATGTAAGTTAGACGATTCACAGTAAATTAAAGCGGAAGATAAACGACTCGGTTGATCCATTCTTCAACCGTCGAGGCTGTCCAAATCATCAAAAGTTCATTAACCACGACGTTAAGATTCAAACTTTGCGGTGCGATCAGCAAGCCGTAACTCGTTTCGGTCCGGATAAATTCGGCAAAATGAAGCGGCATCGTGGCTTGGTCGGACGAAACCAGAATTCGTTTTTCCAATGCGGCTAAAGACAAAACCGTCGGGTCGTCAAGTCCGTGCAAATCCACTTGGGCGGCAGTGCGAAAATCTATCGCCGGTTCGGTTTGCCACAGAATTCTGACAATTGTTTGATCAATATCGTTGTCGGCTTGAAAAGCAATTCTCATTTGCCCGCCAGAGTTTTCTGCTTCATTTTTTCGCGCATCCGGTCGAACCGCGTATAAAATTCCGGGTCGGCTTTGCGCTGTCGCTGCCGCCACTCTTCGTGTTCAATTTCGCCCCGCCGCAGATACTCGTCAATTTCTTCCCGATTCGATAAATAAAAAGCGATTGCGCCGTAGATTTGCGCTAGATTCAGCGTCGAAAATTGACGTTGAATTGTTTCCGGCAAGTTGCCGCGCTGGTAAGAATAAACCACCGAATCGAGTGAAACGCGCGTGTCGGCGATGCGATACGCGCCGTTTTCCAGTTTGGTAACGTATTTGTCTTTCATAAAATGAATGTTACGAAATTCTGATGCGCGGGTCTAACCAGCCGTAAACCAAATCGGTCAGCGAATTGGCGACGATGTAAGTGACGGAAATCACTAAAACACAGCCCTGCACCAGCCGATAATCGCGTTTGCTGATGCCGTCGTCGAGCAGTAGAAGTCCCAAACCCTGCCAGTTGAAAATCTTTTCGGTGATAATTGCGCCCGCCAGCAAAACGCCTAATTGCAAGCCTAAAATCGTCACGACCGGAATCAAACCGTTTTTCAAAACGTGCTTGTAAACAACTTTTCGCTCGCTCAAACCTTTTGCTCTGGCGGTGCGGACGTAATCTTCGCCGAGTTCTTCGATCACCGACGAGCGCACCATTCGGGTTAAAATCGCCGACAGTGCCGCGCCCAAAGTGACGGCGGGCAAAACAATATCTTCCGGGTTGGCGCTGCCGGTCGGCGAAAACCAGCCGAGCTTGACGGCGAATAAATAAACTAAAAAAGGTCCAATGACGAACGTCGGCAGACTGATTCCCAAAAGCGCGACGAACGACGAAAAGTTATCAACGATTTTCCCTTTGTTGGTTCCCGCCAAAACGCCGAGCGGAATGGCGATGCTGACGGCGATCAGCATCGAAGCCAGCGCGAGCATAATCGTTGACGGATAACGCTCGAAAATCATCTCCGACACCGGGCGATTCGTGCGAAACGAAGTTCCGAGGTCGCCGTGCAGCAGTCCCGTCCAATAATCGAGATAACGATTGTCCGCTCCGTTCCACTTGAAACCTTCGTCGGTTTTGGAAAAGAAAAACGCCGGTTTGTCGAGACCGTGCTTTTTATTAAAATTGTCAATTTGTTCGGTCGTCGCCTGATCGCCGAGCATCGCCGTCGCCGGCGAGCCGGGAACGAGTTCGATTAAAAGCGTGACCAAGGACACGACCGTCCAGACGACGAGCAGGAGCAATCCGATTTGACGGGCGAAATTTAGAATTTTATATTTCACGAATTATTTTAATCTGCCCCTTGTAGTTCCAGCCATTTGCCACGATGAAGATACAAAACGTGAGAGGCTTTTTCAGCAAATGCGTCGTTGATTCCTTCGTGATCAATTTGAGGCGGCTTCGTTCCTCCATAAGAATTATAATGGTCAACAATATATTTCTTATCAACAGTATCAATCACTCTCGAAAAACCCATTTCGTCGTCTCCCGTAACACCTTGAAAATAGTCTAAATCGTCCGACTTTGCGATTTCGGCGACTTTCGCCGTCGAACCGTTCCAAAAAATTAAGATTGATGAAATCTTATTCACTGAACATAAGACCGCCCAATCTTTTTGTCCTTTTCGGGAAAACTCGCCGCTTATTACGTTATGAAGATTTTCATTATGCCAAATCTGTGGAATTGTGCATTTGCGATCTTCAAGGTTTTTGATGACTCCTTGATGTAATTCCGTAAATTTTGAAGGGTTCAAACGAATTAGTTGCTCGTTTGCGAGAGCAGTCTTTTCGGACAAACTTAAACTGCTGAGTTTTTTCTGTTCAGCCGCAATTGTTTGAGAATTGGTTTTGTTAACGCTCAAAGCAACAATGTCACCGGCGTTATTTGGATTGGACGAATTTTGACAGGAAGAAATTAAAAGAACTGCCATCAGTGTGAATAATTTCATTTTTTTATTCCCGTATGGAGCGCAGCAATTCCACCCGTTAAATTTTTATATTCGACTTCGGCAAATCCGGTTTCCTGCATCATTTTCGCCAAATTTTTCTGATCGGGAAACCGCGCCACCGAATCTGGTAAATACTCATACGCGCCGCGCGAACCGCTGACGATGCCGCCGATTCTGGGGAGAATGCTGGAAAAGTAAAACTGAAACGCCTGCCGAAAACCGGGTATGAGCGGCGTGGAAAATTCCAAAATGGCGAGCTTGCCGCCGGTTTTCAAAACGCGGCGCAGTTCGATCAAACCGTTCTGCCAGTTGGAAAAATTCCGCAGCCCGAAAGCGATTGTCACCGCGTCGAAGGTTTCGTCGGCGAACGAGAGATTCATTCCGTCGGCTTCGAGATACGGGATTTTCGTCGTTGATTTGTCATTTTTATCAAAGGCGATGTCGAGCATCGGGCGGCAGAAATCCGTGCCGATAACTTTTGCCCGCGCGTTTCTTTGCAGTTCCAGAGATAAATCGCCCGTGCCGCAGGCGACATCGAGGACGAGCGCATCGGGATTTTCCAAGACGGATTTTAATTTTTTGGCGACTAGCTTGCGCCATTTTCTATCAATGTTGCCGGAGAGGAAATGATTGAGAAAATCGTATTTCGTCGCAATGCCCGAAAACATTTCGCGCACGGCTTCGGCGTGTTTCAATTCGTCGGCGGTTCGGTTTTGGTTCATAAAAATTTAAGAAAAACTCGTTTTCAAACTAGCCCGCCGATTTCAGCAGCAGCGTTTTGACGACGGCTTCTTTGCGCCAGCGTTCGAGAACCTGCTGCACGTCGGCAAGCGTCGCGTTTGCCGACGGTGCGCCGTCTTTGAGCGGCGCGAGCTGAAAAGAATTGACATCGAGCCAAGCGTCAATCGCGTCGCGCCCGGCGGAAGTTCTCAGCGCGTCGGCTTTGGCAGTTTGAAATTCGTCGGCGGAGACGTTCTGCCCCAGCAAATCTTCGACGTAATTGAAAAAACTTTCGGACAGCGAAACACCCGCGTCCGCCGTCCGTTTCAGCGAACTCGAATCCCAATCGGCAAATTTCAAAACGACCAGACCCGGCAGAAAATAAGAATCCTGCCGGAGCAGGGCTTTCCCGTTTTCTTTTTTCTTCAGACGATTTTGCAGAACGACGGTCAAAATCTGCGCGGCGGCGAAATCCTTGTCGCGTCTGGCTGAACCGCGAAACGCGAAGCGCAGTTCGCTGGCGTTATTGATGTCGGACTTAATCAAATAAAATTTCGTGTCGGGCGCGGACGGCTGCGCGAAAGTGGCGGGAACTTTTTTATCGGCTTTTTCCCAGCCGCCGAAAAGCTGGCGGACGGCTTTGAAAACGTAGTCGTATTTGATGTTGCCGCTGACGGCGAGCGTCGCGTTGTCGGCGGTCAGAAATCTTTGTTTGGCGAGCAACAAATCGGCAAAGTCTATTTTCGCCAGCGATGCGGTCGTGCCTTCCGCGCTTCTGCCGTATGGAAAATCGCCGAACAGTCGTTTAGCAACGGCTAAATCGGCGATATATGCCGGATTTCTTTCTAATTCCTTGATTCGTTCGAGCCGCACGGCTTTGACTTTAGCGGTCGTTTCCTTATCCAAAGTCGGTTTGGTCACGGCGGCGGCGACGGTTTCGAGAATCGTTAAAACCTTGTCGGCACTGCCCGTCGCGTTGATTTGCAGGTAATCGTAATTGCTTTCGACCGTCAAACTGCCGCCCAAATCGTCTTTGAAAAATTCCCTGACCGTCTCGTTCGGAAACAGCGCGTCGGCGAGCAGAGCCATCGTGCCTTCCTTGCCGAGCGTGTCGAACGCCGCACCGCTGTGAACGCGCAATTTAACCGTCACCTGGTCGGCGGCGGCGTTCTGCCACATCAGAAGTTTTAAGTTGTTGAGCAGTTTTTCCGGGCGCGGATTGGCGGATTTGGCGGTTTGGGCGCACGAAAAAGATGCGAAGGCAAATAAAATAAAGGCTGCCGCCGCAAATTTGTTAAAATATTTTCTGGTATTCATTGTTTATAACGTCAATCGTGAATTGTTGATTATTCAGTTTTGTTGATGATTTAGTTGCCCTTCCGCCGTTTTTCGTTGTTATTCAAAAAGGCTTCGGCGAGGCGGCTGACGATTCACGATTCGGCTAACGACCCGAATGAAAATTTTAGATGGCATTAGGCATCGCGTCAAACGGCGGCGGCATCTATCAATGTTGTATCCCAAAAGATGTTTAAGCGAAGAGTTTGCCGGAACTTAACATCTGCAAAAATCGCGTTATAATAAAAACAGATTACGGACTTTCCCGGACGGAAAGAGTTTAGAAAGATAGACGAGAGGCTGAAAAGATGGGAAAAATTGTCAAATACTGTGCCGCGTGTGAAGAAAGTTTCGCCGAAAAGTTTGCTTTTTGTCCGAACTGCGCCGAACCTTTGACGGCATTCGAGATGAATCCGGTGAGCGACGGCGGCGGTGAAACTAAAATCGTCGGAAAATCCGGGCAGACGGTGGTCGGGAATCATCGAGCGATTGAAAATGACGATATTTTGGAAGTTCCGCCAATCGCGCCAATCGCCGCCGAACCGATTATCGCCGAATCAACCGTTGAATTACTTCCGAAAGTTGAAAAGTCGAACAGCGCGGAGACGAAAGTTTTCTCCGCTTCCAATCAAACACAGACCTATAATTTAGCTGACATTAAAGAGTTGGAAACTCCCGGCGAAGTGCCGACCGGAGAAACTGCCGGCGACGATTTGCCGCCCGCCACGAAAACTTTTGCGGCAGTGGCGGGCGCGAACGGAAGTGACAATAATCAGCCGGGCGATTTACGTTCAAACTTAAACGCCGCTAAAAAATCGGACGACGACGGTTATCACATCACCGTTATCGAGGAAAAAAACGGCAGACAGCGCAACGGGCTTTTGTTGGGAACGCTGGTGATAATGGTCGTCGTCGCTCTGAGCAGTGCGGTTTATTCGATTTTCAACAAAGATTACGGCATCGGTGCCATTGACTCGGACAATCCGGTTTTTATCGCGGTTCTCGATGAAGTCCCGATGGAAGTTGAAAAGGAGCAGCCGAAAAAAGATGACGATGACGGCGGCGGCGGCGGCGGCGGCGGACGCAACGAACAGACCCCGACATCGAAAGGCAGACTTGCCACGCAAACTGATAAGCCGCTGATTGCGCCGTCTAAAACAATCGTTCAAATGAGCAATCCGTCAATTCCGATTATCGCTTCGACGCAGGGCAAAAAGACGATTAAGCCGACGGATGAAGCCTACGGCGACCCGAATTCAAAATATACGTTGTCCTCTGACGGAACGGGAAGCGGCGGCGGACAAGGTTCGGGTTACGGCACGGGACAGGGAAGCGGGCGCGGAACGGGACAAGGTTCGGGACTCGGTTCGGGCAGCGGAAACGGCAACGGCAACGGCAACGGTGACGGCAACGGAAACGGCAGCGGTATTCCAAAACCGCCGCCGCCGCCGCCGGAGCCGAAACCGATTGGACCGACCGAAGCGATTAAAATTTTATCGAAACCGCAGCCGCGTTACACCGATGCCGCCCGGCAGAATAACGTCACGGGAACGGTAACGCTAAAGGTAACTTTTACGGCGAGCGGGCAAATCGGCAGCATCACGGCGGTCAGCGGGCTGCCTTACGGTTTGACCGAACAGGCAATCGCGGCGGCGAAATCTATTCGCTTTGAACCGCCGAAGAGAAACGGTGCGCCTTATACGGTTGCCAAAACGATTTCTTACAGTTTTACGATTTACTAAGTTTTAACCAAACCTTGGCAGGAAAAACGCGATTCGAGCAACTCGGATCGCATTTTTTGGTCGAATGAGCAGTCGTCGGCTTGGACGGCAAAAATAAACAGGTCAACAAAGTCTAATCTTTTAACCCGAAAAACTTTTTAATCGAATAAAAAACGCTTTCCTTGCCGATTATTTTCCGGGCTTCGTCTTCCGACTCCAATTGACCCAGCGTGTGCCGCCGTTCTTCGACGATGTGGCTGAGCGTTTTGACGAGTTCGGGGTTTTCTTCGAGAATCGGTTTCAAACACAGGTTGTTGATTTCCAGCACCTCGGTTTCTTCGGTCGCCGTCACGGTCGCCGTGCGCGGCTCGCCGGTCAGCAAACCCATCTCGCCGAAAAAATCGCCTTCGCGCAAATGCCGCAGAGTCGTCGAAACGCCGGTTTCCTTCGCCTGCACGACGACCGTTCCGCGATGGATGACGAACATCGAACTGCTTTTCTGACCTTGCCGGACGATTTTTTCGTCGGGCGCGAACACTCGAACGTGTGAATTTTCGGCGAGTCTCCGCGTTTCTTCGGCGGAGAGCGGCGCGAAAATGGAAACATCGCTCAATCGTTCAACGATGTCGTCGTTGGTTTCGAGAAAAATGCTTTCGTGCCGCTTTTTCTCGATGTGCAGAATCTGCGTCGAGGTGGCGAATTCGATTTGCTCGCGCTGAAACGCATACCAGATGCGCTGGCGAATCAGCGCGTCCGTGTCGCTGTATTTCGAGTAATCGTCGAGCCAGTATTTGACTTCAAAATCAACGCCGTTCAAATTAAAATCCCGGATGCGAACAATCGGACGCATTTTGGCGGAGACGTTTTCGACCTGCCGCACGACTTCCCGAATCGTTTGAATCGTCCTGGCGGGCGAACTCGCATAGACGGTCGTAAAATTGACCAGCCGGGCGTTTAAGTTGTCGCGCGGCGCGATTTCGATGGCTTCCTTGCCGAGAACGCTGTTGCTGATGACGACCAGTTTATTCTGAAACGTGCGAATTTTGACACCGCGCCACGAGACGTTTTCAATCACGCCCGAACCTTTGTTGGCAATCGAGACGACATCGCCGATTTGAAACGGCTGATCGGCTTGAATCGCCAGACCCGCGAACAGATTGCCGAGCGTGTCTTGGAGAGCGAGACCGATAATCACGCCCAGAATCGTCGAAGTCGTGAACAACGGAACGAGATCAACCTGCGGATACTGCGATTTGAAAACGACAAAGAATGAGACTACATAAATAATTATCGAAAAGACGTTTCGCAGAAGCGTCGAGATTTTATATTCGTGCGAACCGAAGGCGGCGTTGAAAACCAGAAAATTGGCGAATCGCACAATCGAGACGATCAAAGTCATCCAGAGAATGACATTGACGATGTGCAGGATTTGCTCGAACAACGAAACGGCGGTCGCGCCCATTTCTCCGGCATTCGCGCCCATTTTCTCGGCGGTCGTGCCGAATAAATTCGAGACGTAATCCTTGAGATAAACTTCGATAAACGGCTTGAGATGAATTTCGACGAACGACAAAACTATCAGAAACAGCGTGACAGTGCCGGCAAAAACCAAAAAAAGGACGAACTTTTTTCGCAGGTCGGAAAATTTCATAAACGGTTTTCGGATTATCGTCGAAGAATCGGAAAAAATCAATCACTTGATAATCGGCGTGAAAAGCCGCAGTTTAGCGATTTTGATGCCGGTCGAAGTTTGAATATAGCGCGATTAAGCCGCAGATAAAAGCTGCGCCGCCCGATGAAGCCGCCGAACAATCAGCCGATATATTTATTCTTGATGCGGATGTCTTTTCCGGCGAACACTCCCGTTTCGTAATCGTGCAGGATTATTAGGACGCGCGATTTGTCGAACATTCGCGTCACTTCCCGAAAATCCTGATTGACGCGGCGGAGTTCGGCGAAAACGATTTCGTGCAGTTCCTCGGCGGTCGGCAGATCGCCTTTCGGCAGACGGCTTTTCTCAAAATGAATCACCAGAGTTCGCTGCAATTCTTCGTCTTCGCGGCTGATTAACTGAAAAGAATTGATTTTGCCGACGAGTTCGACGTGCGTATTGATAATCGCTTCGAGGTCGTGCGGGAAAATTTTCGCGCCGTAAAACGGCACGCTCAAATCGCTGCGCCCGTGAACGAACAGCAGCGGAAACGCGCTTTGCCGCCGCGCCAAATCTTTTATTTCAAAACCTTTTTCCTTGAGTTTCGCGCCTAATTCCCGGTGCGAAATCGCGCCGCCCGAATCGCGCAGATTATACCGGATTTTCGGAGCCGCGCCGCCGAGCCGAACGATGGTGAAAATCAACTCGCCGTCGGGGGAATTCTCGACGACGTAATCGGCGGCGTTGTATTGGAAAATCATCGGCGGCGTGGCGCGTCCGAAAAGCTCTTCGGCGAGCGTTCGATTTTCAAAACACAGACGGCGCAAAGCAATCGTCAATTCGGTTTCCGCGCCAATATTGATTTCCAAATCCGACGCGCCGTAACTGGAGACGACCGTTTTGAAATGTCCGAGAAAAAACGAGCGCAAACCTTCGGACATTCCTTCGCCGCCGACGACGGCATCGAGGTGAAACGCGCTCAAATCGAGCGTCGTCGAATCGAGCCACGCTTTTAAGAACGGCGGATAACCGAAAATCAAGTAACGATATTTCGCGCCGAACAAAGTCAGCGTATTTTCTAACTTCAGCGCGTCGGGTCCGATGGATTTCAAAATCCCGACATCAACCAGCGACATCGAAACATTCATTCCGGTCGCCCACGGTCCGAGCGCGAAGCAGTTGAGCAGAATACATTGGTCGTCGTTGTAAATAATGTCGTAGCTCAGTTGCAGAGCGCGTTTGACATCGCGCCGTTCGTCGGCACTTCGCACCCAATTATTCGGAATCCCGGAAGAGCCGCTCGATTCATCAATGACGGTTCCGGGCGCGGGAATTCTGCCGCCGTAACAGCGTTCTTCGATGCCGAATTTTACGACGTAATTCTCCTTGGTCATCACCGGCACGGCGGACAGGCTCCATTTTTTCGGCTCCCGAAAGTTTTCGGCTTTGAGAAATTCCCGGTAAGCCGGGCAACGCTTTTTAGCGTTTTCAAAAACGACGCGGGCGCGAAGCCGTCCGATCCACGCCAGAAACGGCTGCAACGGCGGCGCGAAAAGAATCAAAAACAGCTTGCCGTCGAAACTCAAGATGCGCCGGAAAAAATACAAAACGTAAATGAAGGCGATGGTTGAAAAGCGTCTCAGCATAAATTTGTGAATGTTTGAAAGATTACTCGCCGACTAAAATTTTCTCGACGGGCAGGCGGTAACTTTTCGGCGGTTGGGTCGAGTAACCGATTTTGAAAATCAGCCAAACGCCGGAAACGCCCGTTTCGTCTAAAACTTTTTGCGCGGCTTGCGGATTGGTCACGAGATTGCCGAACGGGTGAATATAGAGATTGTGCCGCGCCGTTTCCAGCCAGAAACGCATTAAAAATTTCCCCGTTTCGACGGCATCGGCGGGCGACCAGAATTTTCCCGAAAGCAGTCCGACGGTCGGAATCGTGCCGGTTTGACGGCGGTAAATTTTTGCCAGAACGCCCGATAAAACCGGCGTTTTCATCAGCCACGAATAATGTGCCGAAAGCCAGAAAGTCGAGCGCGGCGTGTTCATACAACGATAATCGAGTCCGTCGAGACGGCGGCGCGACTGCTTTTCGGAAAAGCGGAACCACTCGACGATTTCGTCGTGATAATCCTTTGCGTTCAAATCCGTGAATACGGCTTCGGTGTTATATTTCAAAAGCCGCTCGATAAGTTTTTCTTCGACGACGATCTCGAAACGCTGCTGCCAAAGCGTCGCCAACGCCGTTAAATCTTCGATCACCGGCGGCGTAATTTGTTGGGGCGAAAGCGAAAGACGCGACGTGCGGCGTTTGAAAAACAACTCCGGCGGATAAATCGGCGCGGTCGGCTCGCGGGAAGGCGATAAATTGAGTTTGGCGAACGGCAGCAGCGTCGGCAGTTTAGTTTCCAAAATCGCGGGCGCATACCAATCGGGTTCGTGAAAAAGCTCGTAACTCAAATCGAAACCGTCACCGGCGGCGAGAATTTTCAAGGCTTCGAGAAACATTCCCATCGTCAGGATAATAAAACTTCCCGTTGCGTCTTCTTTCGGCAGAGTGCGGGTCGAATCAATATAAAGCTCGGCGTTTCGCTCGTCCGAAATTTTCACGCGCCACGGCTGAACATTATGCGGCGAAGGCGCGTGAACGGCGGTTTCGAGAATTTTACGCCAGATTTCCATTGTGTTTTTTTAAGGTGATTTCGCCCGTTGAATTAGACATCTTTCCAAAATAAAAACCGAAGAAATTTACCACATAAGCAGGTTAAAATATATTTTGTAAGATAATGATTTTGCAGAAACACGCACGAAGTAAGTGTGAAATCACGCCCTTACTTCGTGCGGGCTTCTGCATT